>DASWQM010000001.1:0-12475 GCA_036403675.1 Solirubrobacteraceae bacterium
AAAGATCTCATGACTGGCCCGCAGCGCCACGATCACGATCGCGCCCACGAGCACGAGGCAGACGAGCGTTTCGATCCAAAAGCGACGCCAAGCGACCACGCTTGGCGACGGCCCCACATGGTCTCGTCCTATCGACACCGATCACCCACCTGTCCGTTGAAAAAGGCAAGTGGGTTCAGGGGGCCTGCTGCCGTGTGGTGTTATGGGCGTCGAGGAACGCCCACAACACCTATTTACTCAGGAATCCGATAAATCGGGACGCATCGTCACAAAACATCCGCAGAAAGCAGCGGAAATCGCGTTCCCGACTCCCGGTTTCTCCGTGATGCTCCGATAAGGGCGCGCTGCGCGCGCGATAACTCGAGGCTCGGGATCCGAACTGTCCGGTCCTACACGAAGGTCAACCGCTGCCTGACCCTCAGCCCACGGGCGACTGGCGCAACCCGGGACGGTCCTGAACGTCATGGCCGCGCCCTGATCGCGTCGGTGATCCATCGCCGGTGGCGGCCGACGCCGGCGGTGGCCGTCGCCGGACTCTGCCGCGCGGCCGCTGCTCGTGCCAGAGCGCAAGGCGCGCCGTGACGTGCCCGGCATCTGTCACGATCGCGCGGTCATGGAGGGATCGGACAGCGACCACGAGCTGGGGCAGTTCATCCCGCTGCACTACCACTTCAACATGCTCAACGACGTTGCCCGGACGGGCGCGTTCGAGGAAGCGATCGCGCGCGCCGTCCGGCCCGGCGCGCCCGTGCTCGAGCTCGGCGGCGGGACCGGCGTCCTGTCGTTCTTCGCGGCACGCCGGGCGCGGCATGTCTGGTGCGTCGAGCGCAACCCGGCGGTCGCGCGCGAGACGCGGCGCCTGATCGAGCTGAACGGATGCGCGCACACCGTCGAGGTCGTCGAGGCGGACGCCTTCGACTACGTGCCGCCCGAGCCGATCGACGCCGTCGTGTGCGAGATGCTGCACGTGACGCTGCTGGTGGAGAAGCAACTGCCGGTGATCGCCGCCTTCAAGGAGAACTACCTCGCCGCCTACGGACCGCCGCTGCCGCGCTTTCTCCCGGAGGCCGTGGTGCAGGCCGTTCAGCCGGTGCAGCAGTCGTTCGACTTCCACGGCTACGTCGCCCCCACGATGCATTTCCAGGACGGCGGCGCCGAGCAGCCGAGGACCCGGGAGCTCGGCGATCCGGTCGTGTACCAGACGCTGGGATTCGCCGACGCGATCCCGCGCCGGATCGATTGGAGCGGCCGCGTCACGGTGACGCAGTCGGGCTCGCTGAACGCCGTGCGCTTCATCACGAAGAACCTGCTCGCGATCCTCCCGGCCGAGCGGCGCAGCGTCGACTGGCTCATGAACTACCTGATCGTGCCGCTCGAGGCGGCGATCGAGGTGGCGCCCGGCGACACGGTCGAGATCGCCTTCGACTACACCTTCGGCGGCCCGCTCAACTCGCTGACGCCGACTGCTCGGTTGGTCTGAGCTCGAGCACGCTCTGGTACACGACCGCCGAGCGCCACCACGGAACGGACACGTCCGACTCAGGTTCCCGGCGTCTGACGCAGGCGGATCCAGCGGTATCCGAACCCAGCGACCTCAACCGCGTCGAGATTCACATCTTGTCCGTAGTCGGCGTCGCCGAAGAAGTTGAGTGGGCGCTGCTCGGGGTCGCGCTGCGATCCGAGCTGGAGCGTGCAGCGGCGGTCCGCGAGGTTGTGCACGAACAGCGTGCTGCCGCTGCGGCCGTCGGCGCGGTGGACCAGGACGTGATGTGGTCCGACGTCGAGCATCTCGTGATCGCCGCTGCCGATCTCGGGGCATTCGCGCAGGGCGTGCAGGATGCGTTCGAACCAGGTCAACAGGCTGTTCGCGTCGAGGCGCTGGGCGGTCACGTTCACCCGCCGGTAGTCGTACGGCCCGAAGTCGATGACCGGTGCCACGAGCTGCTCGGGATCCGCGCGGGAGAAGCCGGCGTTGCGCGTGTCATCCCACTGCATCGGCGTCCGGATGGCCTCCCGCTCGGGCAGATCGAGGTTGTCGCCCATGCCGATCTCCTCCCCATAGCGGATGACCGGCGTGCCGGGCATGCTGAGCTGCAGGCTGTAGGCCAGCTCGATGCGCCTGCGATTGCCCCCCAGCATCGGCGCAAGCCGGCGCCGGATCCCACGTCCGTAGAGCTGCATGTTCGGTTCCGGACCGAATTCGGCGAAGACCTCCTGACGCTCTTCATCGGTCAGGCGTCCGAGGTCGATCTCGTCGTGGTTGCGCAGGAACGTCGCCCACTGGCCGTGCCGGGGAAGATCGGGCAGCTCTCGGATCGTGGCCGAGATCGGCCGCGCGTCCTGGCGCGCCAGCGCCAGGACCATCGCTTGGTTGAGCCGGAACGCGAAGACCATGAGCACCCTCGTCGCGCTGCCGTCGGCGTGTCCGAAGTACTCGAGGAGCTCGTCGTCGGAGACGTTGGCCTCCGCCAGCATCACGGCGTCACCGCGATGCCAGGACATCCACTCGCGCAGCTCGCCCAGGAACTCGTACGCCCGCCGCTGCTCTGCGCGGGTCTTGGGCTCGATGAGGAACGGCGCGGCGTCGACGCGGAAGCCCGCGATCCCGAGCCGCAGCCAGAACAGGGTGATCTTGCGGATCTCCTCACGGACGGCCGGGTTGTCGGTGTTGAGATCCGGCTCGAAGCGATAGAAGCGGTGCCGGTACCACGCCCCGGCAACCTCGTCGTAGGTCCACGTCTCGTTCTCGACGCCGGGGAAGACCATCCCTTCGAAGCGGTCCGGAGGTTCGGTCTCCGACCACACGTACCAGTCGCGGAACGGCGACTGGGGGTCGGACCGCGCGGCCTGAAACCACGGATGGGCATCGCTGGTGTGGTTGACGACGAGATCGAGCATGACCCTGATGCCTCGCTCGTCGGCTTCGTGCATGAGTCCCGCGAAGTCTCCGAGACTGCCGAGGCGGGGATGGACGTCGTAGTAGTCGCAGACGTCGTAACCGCCGTCGCGGCGCGGAGACGGGTGGATCGGGTTGAGCCAGATCGTGGTCACGCCCAGCCGGGCGAGGTAGTCCAGCCGGCCCATCAAGCCCCGGAAGTCACCGATCCCGTCGTCGTTGGAGTCCTGGAACAGGCCCACGTCAACCGAGTAGATGGCACCGGTGCGGTACCAGCGGGTGAGCATCCTCGCGCCGATACCCACCGGCGTCATCTCGCACCGCTAAGTAGGGGCCGCACGCGGCACGATCCCGCCGACGGCTTGCCGTCTGGCTCCGGAGACTTATCGCTCCGGCCACGGTCTGCCGAGCCGCGGCAGACGTGAACGTCGACAGGAGCATGATGGTCGAACCGATCCCGGACATGCCCCCCGGCACGCTCGGGTTCCGGATCTCGGGGCGGCTGACGCGCGAGGATTACGTCGAGGTGCTCGTACCGCCGCTGCGCAAGGCCGTAGACGTCGGCGAGCGGCTGCGCGTCCTCTACGCGATCGGCCCCGAGTTGCACATGGAGCCGGCCGCCGTGTGGGAGGACCTCAAGCTCGAGGTCGATCTGGGAATCAGGCACCGCGACGTGTGGGAGCGGATCGCGGTCGTCACCGACCTCGGCTGGCTCTGGCGGGCGTTCGAGCTGTTCTCCTGGATGGTCCCCGGTGAGATGCGCCTGTTCCGCGAGAGCGAGCTCGAGCAGGCCAAGGCCTGGCTGGTCGAGTAGTACGAGGCCGCTACCCGACCGGCGGCTGGCGCAGCCCCGGGATGATCCCGAGCGGCGCTCGCGACGTGACGGTCCAGCTGCCCTGCGGGAAGTACTCGGTGTCCTTGGCCTCGCCGCCGATCGCGCTGGGGACGAGCGTCGGTGACAAGAACTGCGGCTGCAGCGCGACCGCGTTCGGCGAGCCGGCGCCCGGCTCGCTCGGGCTCCACGGCGCGAGCAGCGCGTTGGAGAACACGCGCGGGTCGCGCAGGTTCGCGAGGATCGACCGCGCGCCCGTCCCAGAGCGCAGCGCATCGGTCAGCGCGAGACCGGTGACGTAGCCGCGCAGCCCGTCGAGCGACGCGACATCGCCTCTGAACAGGAGCGGAACCGCGGCCTTGTAGAGCTCGGCGTCGGTGGTGTTCGTCGCCACCTCGCTGATTCCCTGGACCGCGCCGATCCGCCCGAGCGCGCCGGCGCTGAGCACGAGCGTCTCCGACAGGACCCGCTCCGAGAACAGGAGCGGCGCCGGGGTGATGTCGGCGCTGCGCCGGGCGCCCAGCCGCGCCACGGAGCGCGCGTCGGCGCCGCCCGCGGCGGGCCCGTCGACGATCAGCGCGGTCGTCCGGCGCAGGTCGAGCACGCGCGTCAGCGCGTCGGCGGAGAGCCGCGCGAGCGCCCCCGGCGCGAGGACCACGAGCCGCGGCGCGGGACCCCGCGCGACCGGCACGTCGCCGACCTGCGAGGACGCCCGCAGCCCGACCCGCAGGCCGGCGAGCAGGCGCCTGGACTGCAGGTCGCGCCCGAGCGCGGCGCGGACGGTGCGCACGCCGGGATGCCCCGCCGCCACGATGCGGTTGCGCACGAGCTGGCCGAAAGCCATGCCCTGCGCGAACGGATCGGCCGCCAGGCGGTAGACGTCAGCGGCCTGCGTCGGGTCGACGGCCGGGTCGCCGACGACGCTCGGGATGCCGGCGCGCGACGCGGCCTCGACCGCCGCCACGGCGCCGGTCCCGCACGAGCCAACGGACGCGATCGGATGCGCGGCCAGCCCGCGCCGGGCGGCTGCCGCGGCGCCGGCGGCCGTCCCGCCACCGTCCAGCACGAGCGGCGCCACCTTGCGCCCACCGTCGAGGCCGCCGCCGGCGTTCAGCCGCGCGATCGCGAGCTCGAGGCCGATGACGTGCGCCCGGCAGCGCTCGGCGTGCGGGCCGGAGAGGTCGGCGACGGCCAGCAGCTGCACCGGTGGTGCGCCGGCGGCGCGGGGAACGCCGACAGGGAGCTGCGCGGGTGGCGCCGTCGTGCCGCCGACGGTGACGTAGCCGAACCAGGTGCCCTCGGCCGGCAGGCGCACGCCCGCCGACCACGTCAGCCCGCCGTGCGGGCGCAGCGACACGCGCAGCGGCGCGACGCCGCAGCCGGAGCAGACGAGGCGCACGCGCACGTCGCGCGGCGTTCGCTGGCCGGGGGCGATCGCGACGGTCACGACGTTCTGACCCGTGCGCGCCGGGAACAGGCCGATCGGCGCATCGGCCGCGGGCAGCAGCGCCGTCGCGAGCGCCGGACCGGCAAACAGCGTGCCGCGCTCGGCGGGCAGCGGCTGGCCACGCCCCTGCGCGAGGCCCGACAGCGTCGTCGCGAGCGCGAGGATGCCCGCGACGCCGAGCGCCTCGGCGCGCAGCAGCGGTCGCGGTCCGCGGGCGCCGTCGCCGCGCGAGCGCGACCATGCGACCGCGGCCGCAAGCGCCACGAGCCCGACGAGCGCCGCCTTGACGAGCACGACGCGCCCGTAGTCCGACCAGCGCAGGAAGTACCAGCGATCGACCTCGCGCACGGCGGCCAGCAGGCCGGTGACGATCGCCACCCCGAGCGCCGCGCCGGCGACCGGCGCGAAGGCGCGCGCGCCGTCGACGAGACGGACGTCACCGCGCAGCGTCACGAGCGCGAGCGCGAACACGCCACCGAGCCACAGCCCCGCGGCGAGCACGTGCACGCCCTGGTCCAGGAGCGCCCAGAACGACGGAAACGACAGCGCGTGGCCCGACAGGGCGTAGGTCAGCAGCACGACCGCGCCGCCGCCGACCAGGATCGGCTCGCGCAGCGGTTGGCGCGCGCGCGTGAGCAGCAGCGCCAGCGAGACGGCGGCGACGACGACCCCGCGCGCCAGCTCCGACACGCCGGTCGCGCTTGCGGTCAGCAAGCCGAGGTCCGGTGAGCCGCCCGTGCCGGAGCTCACGCCCGCGACGATGCCCTCGACCGCGGCGACGGCCACGAGCACCCAGGCGGCCGCTGCGAGCCGCCGCGGCAGCGCGACGCCCGCGTCACCGGCGGCGGCTCGCCACCGCAGCAGCGCCAGCAGCACGAAGCCGCCGAACAGCAACGACGCGCACAGGATCCCGAGCCAGCGGCTCATGACCCGGACGGCGCCGTCGGTGCCCGCCGTCTCCCCGCCGCGTGCGCCGCCGGCGCCGGAGAGCCGCTCCACGCCCGGCGGGGCGGCACCCTTGGCTCCGGCCACGCCGAAGTCGAACGCGCCGCTGACGATGTGGCCGTCGTCGCCAAGGACGCTCCAGCGCACCGAGTAGACGGCGCTGCGCAGGCGCGTGCGGGGGCGAACGGACAGCGTGCGCCGCCCGTCGCCGGCTCGCACGCCGGTCACGGGCAGCCCGGCGCCGTCGGGACCGAAGAGGCGAATCCGCGAGCCGCGCGCGACGGCCGGCTCGGTCAGCGCGACGCCGATCGCGCCGGGCGAGGCATCCGCGACGAGCCCCGGCTGGGGCGTGGCCTGGATCAGCAGGGGATGGGCCCAGGCGGCCGTCGGCCCGGCGCCCGCGAGGGCCCCGAGCGCGACGGCCGCGCCGAGCAGGACGCGCCGCGCCTTCACGACGGGTACGCGCCTACGTCTTCTTCTTCGTCGACTTCGACGACGGCGTCTTCGTCTTCGCCGCCTTCTTGGCGGCCCTCGACGGGCAGCGGTCATAGGTGCGGGTGCGGGTGACCGCCCTGCCGCCCGCGACCCCGGTCCTCGTCGTGACCTTCAGCCTGCTCGCCGTGACCCTGCGCAGGTCGATGCGCGCGCTCCAGCGGCCCGTCGTCCTGTTCTTCTTGGCGACCAGCGTCCTGCCGCCGTAGCTCACCGTGCCGCCAAGGATCCTGCGGCCCCTGACCCTGGCGAGCGCGATCGTCAGCGAGGTGCGGCAGGTCGATCCCGCCGACGCGGCGACGGCGCGCGGCGCGATCTGCGAGTCGTCGGTGCAGATCCCCGGCGGGCAGACCCAGAGCTCCGAGTGCGGCTTGTAGAAGCCCACGTCCGGACTGCCCGGCCAGTTGCGGCGGTTGAAGTTGACGCCCAGCGACCCGGTCTTCTCGTCGCGGAAGCTGTCGTTGTAGCTCAGCTTGCCGTCGGGCGCCACGTCCACGTTGTAGAAGCGGTGGTCGCCGTCGACGCCGGTCCTCGAGACGAAGTAGTTCGAGAACGTCAGGCGCCACGGCACGCCGTTCTGGTCGATCGTGTGGTTGTCCAGGGCAGCCCAGTGCGGACCGCCGCTCGTGATGTCATCGACCGGCAGCGCCGAGATGAGGAACGGGCAGTCGGCGACGTGCGCGCCGGTCGCCAGCTTGTTGAAGAGCTGGATCCCGGTGAGGTCCAGGCCGCCGGTGTGGATGCCGCGCGAGAGGTCGCAGTCGACGTGGCCGTCCTGCGCGCTCGTGATGAGCGGCGAGATGTCGATGTCGTAGACGAGCTTGGCCTGGCCCTTGTCGAAGTAGTTGTCCGACCCCGAGTTGCGGCCCTGGACCGCCCGGAAGAGGATCCGGTTGTTCGGTGCCACCTGGTGCCAGGCGCCGCCTGCGCAGCCGCCGGGCTCGTCGACGTCCTTGCCCTGTGGCGTCTGCACGATGGAGAGGCCGTCGTTCCAGACCTGGACGACCTGGCTGGAGAAGTCGCCCCTGGCCTTCGTGATGTCGGGGACGAAGAAGACCCCGCCGCCGCACATCGAGCTGGCGAACAGGCCCTTGGAATCCAGGCCGCCCTTGTACTTCGTGGCGTCCGGCCAGGTCTTCGCGTCCTCCATGACCCCGTATTGCTCGTGCGCGCGCTGGGCGGGCTCGACCGGGCCGTTGGGGAGGTGCGCGACGCCGATGAGCTCTGGCTTGGCCGCATTGGCGCCGGCGAGGTCCCAGGACCGGATCGTCGGCCGGAACGCGTACTTGTCGATCGTCTTGACGGGGTCGAGCACGATCTCGCGCGGCTCGGCGTAGTCGCTCGTCACGCCGACGCCGAGATCGGTGCGGAACTGGATGCCGTGCGGGTTGGCGCAGGTCCCGAGCGGCCGCGCCTCTCGCAGCGAGCAGGGCTCGGGGACGCGGCCCGGGTTGGGGCCGAGCTTCAGGCCGCCGGCCATGGCGCCGCCCGCCGGCGATTCGGACTCGACGACCAGGCCCTTGCGCGCGTCGGGCTTGAACGTGACGATCTCGCCCGGCGAGCCGCCGAAGTTCGAGAGCGGCCCGCCCATGAGCGTCAGGTAGAAGCGACCGCTCTCGCCCTTCTCGTAGGCGTCGGCAATCGAGCCGCCGGGCGTCTCGGTGACAGGGATCTCGTTGAGCAGCTTGAGGTTCGGGATGTCGGACGGGTCGAGGACGTGCGTCGTGCCCGTGTACAGGCCGCCGGCGAGGATCGGGTCGCCGTCGTGCCACTCGTACTGCATGTGATGGGCCTCGTTCTCCAGGCCCCACGGCAGCGGGAGCTGGACGAAGTTGACGACCCGGCCGAAGTCGGGGTTCGACGTGCCGTCGAGGTTCTTCTCGCGCAGGTCGATGACCTGGAAGCCGTCGAGGCCCGGCAGGTACTGCGGGCTGAGCAGGTCCAGCAGGCCCTGCGGGTTGACCGTCGCCGCCGCGATGAACTTGTTGATGACGTCGGCGTGGGTGTCCGCGAGGTTCTGCTTGGAGGACCAGACGACGTTGTACTCGGGCTTGGCGAGCGGATTCGGCGCGGGGCCGGTGCCGGCCTTGTAGGCGGCCTGGGCGGCCTTCCACTCCGCGACCGCCTTGTCGCGGCGCTCGATCGCCCCGTCGGTGAGGTTGTTCTTCACGCCACCGACGTCGACCGCTCGACCGAGCGTGTTCGCCAGCCACTCCGGGTTGACGGGCAGGTCGCCGAGTCCCGTGTCCTGCCCGGATGCGGCGGGCACGCCGCCGATGATGCCGGCGGCGACAAGCCCTGCGGCCAATGCGCCCGCGAGGACGCCTCGCCGGGCGCGCCGTGCGTCCCGTCTGATCATGCCTGTTCCCCCTGCGTTGCCGTCCGGGCTGACGCGCCCGGCGTGTGATTGCCGTACCTGCGCCTACCTGCGGGGAATACTACATATATTCAATTGACTTTATGCCCTTACCCAGCGCACTTGCGCCTCAGGCGGCGCAGCCGGGCTCGAACGTCCCCTCGAAGTGCCAGACGGCCGAGAAGTTGTTGAACGCGCCGCCGACGATCTGGCTCGTCCAGTCCAGCGTGTAGGCCTTCGTGGCGGCGTCGTAGGTCCCCGTGACCGGGGTCGTGAGACCAGGGAACGACCCGTCCGGCTTGGGCGAGCCGACGTTGAAGTGCTGCTTGTTCCATTGCGCCGCGAAGGCCTGCAACTGCCCGCTGAGCTTGCCGTCGGGCGAGACGCTGATCGACGGTGCGGGCACGTCGGCGCCCGTCTGCGGGTCCTTCGGCGACGTCTGCACGCTGTACTGGATGAGCGCGAACCGCTGCGGCGCGATGATCCGGTTGGCGAGCGCGTCGCCGGAGCCCGAGAACGGGGGGCTCGGGGCCGGCTGGTAGGTGCCGGTGCGCAGGCCGCCGTCGGTGCCCGGCCGCAGCAGCGTGTACGTCGTCGCCGTCGAGCTCGGGTTCGGGAAGAACGGTCCCTTCTCCTTCGTGCCGCCGGCCAGGACGAGCCTGATGTGGGAGCCCGTGGCGACTCCGCGGGAGTACGCGCCCGGGGTGAAGCGGAACAGCCCGACGAGGGGCGCCGGGGCGGCCGCAGGCGCGATCGGCACCGGCGCCTTCTTCTTCTTGGCCTTCTTCTTCTTGGCGGCCTTCTTCTTCGGCTTGTCCTTGTGGGGGGCCGCGGCCGCGCCCGCCGCGGCCGTCGCTCCGGGCGAGACGAGCGCCGACGCGTCGATGGCGCTGCTGACGATCGCGCCGACGAGCAGGCCGATGACGAGGTACTTCAGGGACGATCGATTCATCGCTGACTCCTGCGATCGGGGGTTTCGCGGCGCGCTCAGCGGGGGCTGAACGTGCCCTGGAGGTGCCACAGGCCGCTGTAGCCGTTGAACGGGCCGCCGGCGATCTTGCTCGTCCACGTGAGGACGAAGCGCCTGGTCTTCGCGTCGTACGTCCCGCTCGCCGGCGAGCCGGAGCCGTCGGGCTTGGGCGCGCCCTGGTTGAAGAACTGCTTGTTCCACTCCGCCGTGTAGCCGGGCAGCAGCACCGTGAGCTTGCGGCCGTCGACGCGGGCGCTCGGCGCCGCCACCGTCGTCTTGCTCTGCGGGTCCTGCTTCAGCGTCGCGACGCCGAAGTTGATCGCGGTGAACGGCGACGGCTTGATGATCCTGTTCGCGCGCGCGTTGCCCTTCCCGTCGAACGGCGGGTCGGGATGCGGCTGGAAGCGGCCCGTCGCAAGGCCGCCGTCCACGCCCGGGCGACCGAGCGTGTACGTCCTGTCCGCAGCCTTGGAGTCCGGGTTGGGCAGGTACGCCTTCTTCGGACGGTCGCGGGAGATGATCATGCGAAACCACGTGCCCCGCGCCTTGCCGTGCGAGTAGCTGCCGGGCGTGAGCTTGAACGTGCCGGTGAGCGTCTTCGAGCTCGCGCGCGTCGGTGCCGCGCCGACGGGCGCGACCGCGACGGCGACGGCTGCGACGAGCGCCAGGCCGAGCAGGCCGGTTGCGGTGCGACGGACAGGACGGGTCATAGTGCGCCTCCTTGGCTAGGGGTCAGGGCCGCGGCTGCCGGGGCGGTCCGGCCGCCTCGTGGCCGCGACGCGAACGCCAGGCCCCCGATCAGCACGCCCGGCACGACGAAGAACCATGGGAACAGCGGGAACGCCGGCAGGCTCTTGATCGCGTGGTAGTTGTCGACGTTGTCGCTCATCGCGCCGATCATCGGTGTCATGTCGTTGAGGATCGGCACCCAGCGGCGGTTGAGCGTGACGACGTCCGGGAAGCGGGCCGCGATCTGCCGGCCGTCCAGCCCGGCCCGGTGCAGCGCGGGCACGATCTCCAGCCGCAGCGAGCCCTGGCCGACGGCGATCGTCGCGAAGTAGCCCTGCATCTGCTCGACCTTCGCGCGCGTCTCGATCGTCTCGAAGGCGGTCATCATCCGGCCGCCCTTCGGTGCCCTGTCGAACATCTGGAAGGCCACCGGCGCGAGCACGAGCCCGAGTCCGATCGCGACGATCGTCCAGCGGAGCGCCGGCCACGACGCCGGCGCCAAGGCGCCGGCAAGCGCGAGCAGCGCGACGAGCAGGCCGGGGACGACGAAGAACCAGGGAAAGAGCCGGAAGCTCGGGAGCGCCGCGACCGCGCGGTAGTTGCCGGCGTTCGCCTGGATCGTGTCCAGGAGGTTCGTCATGTCGGCGTCGATCGGCCCCCAGTCGTGCTGGAACTGGGCGAAGCCGGGAAAGCGCCGATCGAAGCGCGTGTGCGCCGCGGCGCCGCGCCCCTCGAGCGAGGCAGCGACGGCTCGGTCCGCCTCGCGCACGCCCGCGTCGATGTCGCGGATGTGGCGCTGGAAGCCGTTCAGGCGCGCGTCGGTCATGAACGGCGTGAACGCCTGCATCATCTCCGCGCCCCGCGGCGCACGATCGAACATCTGGAAGATCACCGGCGCAGCGGCGAGCCCCAGCCCGATGACGGCGAGCGCGACGAGCGACCAGCGCCTCGCGCCGGCCGCGGACGAGCGCGCAGCTTCGATCCACCCCATTGCCGATCAACTTAGTGGTGAATCGATCGTGGTGTCAAGACCTGCGCCTGTCCGGCCCAGGCGGGCGCACGACGGGACGCGGCCGATCATCCGCACCCCGGGCGAGGAGCCCCGCGAGGTACAGCGCGACGCCGCGCCTCATCGAGGTGGGTCAAATGCCGCGCACGGCGGCATCTCACCCACCTCGATCCCGCCGACGCCCCGCGCTCACGCCAGACGCCGCGGCAGTTCGTCCTCGTACTCGGGGAAGTAGCGGGCGATCACGTCGAGGGAGAACTCGCGCATGATCGACGACGCCGGCTCGCGCTCGAGCAGGAACTCGAAGGACGCTCGCACGACACGCTCGAGGTCGTCGTCGCCGAAGCGCTCGGGCACCGTGACGCGATGCCTGCTGCCGCCGTCGACGACGACCTCGTAGGCGCGCTCCCCGGCCGGCGTGATGCTGATGTCCGGCATGTCAGGCGCGCGCTCCGCGCGGATCGCGCGGCCCCTCGGCAACGATGTCGCGGCCGGTCGGGCGCAGGTCGGCGTCGAGCTCGAGCTGCCAGAAGTAGCGCGTGAACGTGTGTCCGTGGGCGAAGTCGCCGACGTGCGGCTCGATCGTCTCGCCGCGGGCCATGCGCACGATGAGCTCGGGGTAGGTGCGGCCGGAGCGCGCGGCGTACATCGGCGCCGGGAAGGCGCCGCCGAAGCGCGTGTTGACGTCGGTGATGCGCAGGCCGAGGTCCTTGTCGCGGAACGCCTGGACGGTCGCCGGCCCGCGGACGCCGAAGGCCTCGACGACGCGGCGGCCGAGGTCGATCAGCTCGGCGTCGGC
>DASWQM010000002.1:0-8382 GCA_036403675.1 Solirubrobacteraceae bacterium
GCGGTGGCGCGGGCTGTGGAGTAGTAGGCGTTTCGGGTGTTGCTCCACCGAGCAACGCCAACGTCACCCCCGCGCCGCGGATCCCGACGACGACGCCCGCGCCCGCTGCGCCGCACCGGCCAGCCGCCTGCGCAGCCGCACGGTCGTGCCGCTCGGTCCCGGCTGGACGTCGATGTCGTCCATGAGCCGGCGCATGAGCTGCAGGCCGCGGCCGCGGTCGGGGCCGGTGGTCGTCCGCCAGGTCCCGCGGTCGCGGACGCGGATGCTGATGTCGCGCCCGTTGCGCTCGAAGACGACGTGGAAGGGGTCGTCGCCGAGGCCGTAGGCGTGCTCGACGACGTTCTCGCACGCCTCGTTGCACGCCATCGTGATGTCGTCGATCTCGTCCTGGTCGGCGTCGATCTCGCTGAGCCACAGGCGCAGCGTGTCGCGCATGGTCTTCAAGGCTCCGGGCTCGCCGGAGACCTCGAGCTCGACCTCGTCGCCGAGGCGCTCCTGCGCTTGCAGGACGAGCAGCGTCACGTCGTCGGGATGGCGCGCCATCGGCGGCAGGCCGTTCTCGAGCAGGTTCTCGCAGAGCGCCTCGACGTCGGGCACCGGCCCCTGGGCAGCGGTCCGCAACCGCTCCAGGCCGACGTCGAGCACCTCCGTCGGCTCCTCGACGAGGCCGTCGGTGTAGAGGACGAGCGTCGAGCCGCGCTCGAGCACGATCGTGTGCTCCGGGTAGCGCGGCGCGTCGAGGACGCCCATCGGCACCGACGGCGCCTGCTGGAGGTAGCTCGTGCTGCCGTCCGGCGCGATGAGGAGCGCCGGCGGGTGGCCGGCGTTCGTGTAGCGCAGGCAGCCGCTCGTCGGCTCGAAGATCGCCAGCAGGACCGTCGTCATGATCGCCTCGCCGACGCCGAGCCCGAGCGTGAAGCGGTTCAGGCGGTCCGCCATCGCGCCGGTGTGGTCGCCCTGCGTCAGGATCGCCCGTAGCGCGCTGCGCATCTGGCCCATCGTCGACGCGGCCTCGATGCCGCGGCCGACGACGTCGCCGATCGCGATCGCGACGCGTCCGCCCGGCAGCGCGACGGCGTCATACCAGTCGCCGCCGACGCTCACGCCGTCGTCGCCGGGCCGGTAGCGCGCGGCGAGCGCCACGCCCGGGATCGCCGGCAGGCGCTTGGGCAGCAGCGACTGCTGCAGCTCCTGGGCGATGCGGCGCTCGCGCTCGTAGAGGCGCGTGCGCGCGATCGCCAGGCCGACGCGGTCGGCCAGCAGCCGCAGGACGTCGACGGTCTCGGCGTCGAAATCTCGCGGCGTCAGCACGCCGATGTGGACGCTGCCGAGCACACGCCCGCGCTCGAGCAGCGGCACCGCCACGAGCGAGCTGACCGCCGGCCCGAGCGAGCTCGCGTCGATCTCGCTCCCGGCGACGTCGCCGATGACGAGCGGCGAACGCTCGCGCACGACGTGGGCCGCGACGCCGTCGACCTGGACCTCGCTGTTGCGCTGGACGCTCACCTCGAGGCTCGGCGCCGCCTGCGCCGCGATCCGCTCGCCGTCGCCGGCGAGCACGATCGCCGCCCGGTCGGCGTCGAGCGCGTCGAGCAGGCGCGCGAGCAGCTCGGCCAGCAGCTCCTCCAGCCCCTCGGCGGCGAGCGCCGCGTCGGCGATCGACTGCATGACCCGCAGCCGCTCGGATGTCACCTCGGCGTTCGCGCGCGCGGCCTGCGCCCGGATGAGCTGGTCGTGCTCGCGCTCGGCGCGGCGGCGCTCGCGCAGGTCCTGGAGCTGCAGGATGAGGTCGGGCTGAGCGTTCTTACCGGCGGGCCCGGCGCGCCGGCTGTCGCGCCCGGCGCGGTCGGGCGGCCGGGCGAGCGACGCGCTCACGAGCACCGGGATCGCCGTTCCCGCCGGCCCGGTCAGCGTGCGCTCGATCTCGTAGCGCCGGATGCGACCCGCCAGCAGCGCCTCGCGCTGCGCCTCGTCGATGCCGACCTCCGCGCGCGGGCCGAGCTCGTCGAGCGTGCGCCCGACAAGCTCCGGCGCGTCGCGGCCGACGGCCTCGCAGAGCGCCCGGTTGACGTGGCGCAGCCGCCCGTCGGCGCTCGCGCGCGCCATCCCGATCGGTGCGTCCTCGAAGGTCGCGCGCAGCAGCTCCTCGCGCTCGGCGATCGCGCGGCCGCGCTCGTAGAGCTCGACGAATACCTCGACCTTCGAGCGCAGCACGACGGCGTCGTAGGGCTTGAAGAGGTAGTCCACCGCGCCCGTGCCGTAGCCGCGGAAGACGTGGTGGGGCTCCTTGCTGATCGCGGTGACGAAGATGATCGGGATCGCCCGCGTGCGCTCGCGCCCGCGGATCAGCTCCGCCGTCTCGAAGCCGTCGAGGCCCGGCATCTGGACGTCGAGCAGGATGACGGCGAACTCGTCCACGAGCAGCGCCTTCAGCGCCTGCTCGCCGGAGCGCGCCGTGACGAGGCGGCAGCCCAGCGGCTCCAGCACGGCCTCCAGCGCGATGAGGTTCTCCTCGTGGTCGTCGACGAGCAGGATCGCGCTGTTGCGTATCGTCATCAGGACCGCGTCCCCTGTCGCGTGCCCGCAAGCTCGGTCAGCAGCGCCCCGATCTCCTCCAGCGCCGCGACGCGCGCGTCCGGCGTCGCCGCCAGCGCGGCCGCCGGCATCTCGCGGCGCTCGGCCGTCTCGGGGTCCTGGACGATCGCGACGCCGCCGCGACTCGCGATCCGGCGCAGGCCCTCGGCGCCGTCGGCGTTGGCGCCGGTCAGCACGACGCCGGCGGCACGCTCGCCGTAGGCGTCGGCGGCCGAGCCGAAGAGCACGTCGATCGACGGCCGGCTGTAATGCACCTCCGGATCGACCGACAGGGCCACCAAGCCCGGCTCGACGTACATGTGGTAGTCCGCGGGCGCGACGAACACGGCGCCGGGGCTCAGCGCCTGCTTGTCCTCCGCCTCGCAGACCTCGAGCGCGCAGTGCGCGTCGAGCAGGCGCGTCAGCCTGCCGTCGTCGGAGTCCGCCTTGCGGTGCTGGGCGATGACGACGGCGGCGCCGAAGTCGCCGGGCAGCGTCTCGAGCACGCATTCGACCGCCTGCAGCCCGCCCCAGGATGCGCCGATCGCGACGAGCTGGACGGTCATCACAGGCGCCGCCGGAAGATCTTCTCGGCGTCGTCGAGCGACTCGTACTCGGCCGCGTGGCGGGAGCGCCGGATCGACTCCTTGCGCCCGAGCGCGAGGATGCCGAAGCGGGTCATGCTGTCGCCGAAGAGCTGCAGGACCTCCTCCTGGAGTGCAGAGCCGAAGTAGATCATGACGTTGCGGCACACGATGAGGTGAAACTCGTTGAAGGAGCCGTCCGTGACGAGATTGTGCTGGGCGAGCACGATCCCCTCGACGAGCGATGGATCGAAGCGAGCGCTGTCCCCATCGGCGGCGTAGTAGGACGAGAACGCCTCGGTCCCACCTGCCCGCAGGTAGTTGTCGGTGTACCGCTGCATGCGCTCCAGCGGGAAGGCGCCGGCGCCGGCGCGCTCCAGCGCGGCGTCGTTGATGTCCGTCGCGTAGATGCGCGTGCGCTCCAGCAGCCCCTCCTCGCGCAGCGCGATCGCAAGCGAATAGCTCTCCTCGCCGGTCGAGCAGCCGGCGTTCCAGACGCGGATGAACGGATGCGTACGCAGCAGCGGGAACACGCGCACGCGCAGCGCCCGGTAGAAGCTCGGGTCGCGGAACATCTCCGTGACGTTGATCGACAGGTCGCGCAGCAGGCGCTCCATGCAGCCGGGCTGGTGGAGGATGCGCTCCTGCAGCCCCGACAGCGTCTCCAGGCCCTCGCCGTAGACGCGGTGCCACAGCCGGCGGCGCAGCGAGGCCGGCGCGTAGCCGCGGAAGTCGTAGCCATAGCGACGCTGGATCGCCTCGAGCAGCAGGTCGATCTCCAGGCGCTCACGCGCGTCCTCGTCGTCATGGCGGGTGGGGAGGGAATTCACCCGTAGAGCCATACCCGCATGAGCGAGATGAGCTGCTCGATGTCCACCGGCTTGGTGATGTAGTCCGAGGCCCCGGCCGCGATCGACTTCTCGCGGTCGCCCTTCATCGCCTTGGCCGTCAGCGAGATGATCGGCAGGTCGGCGAAGCGCTCGTCGGCGCGCAGCGCACGCGTCGTCTCGTGGCCGTCCATCTCGGGCATCATCACGTCCATCAGGACGAGGTCGACGCCGGGGTCGGCGTCGAGCGACTCGATCGCCTCGCGGCCGTTCTCGGCGAAGCGCACGACCATGCCGCGGCCCTCCAGCGCGCTCGTGAGGGCGAAGACGTTGCGCACGTCGTCGTCGACGATCAGCACGCGCTTGCCCTGCAGCACGGCGTCGGCGCTGTGCAGATGCTCGAGCACGCGGCGGCTCTCGGCCGGCAGGGCCGCCTCGGCGCGGTGCAGGAAGAGCGCCGTCTCGTCGAGCAGCCGCTCCGGCGAGCCGGCGTCCTTGACGATGATCGAGTCCGCGTAGCGGCGCAGGCGCGTCTCGTCGCGGCGGGTGAGCTGCTTGCCCGTGTGGACGATGACCGGCACGTCGCGGTGGCGCTGGTCCTCCTTGAGCTGGTCGAGCAGCGCGAAGCCCGTCATCTTCGGGAGCTTGAGGTCGAGCACGATGCAGTCGAAGGTCCGCTTCTCGAGTGCCGCAAGCGCCTCCTCGCTCGACGCGACCGCGGTCACCTCGACGTCGTCGCCAGCGCCGACGAGCGCGGTGATGCTCATCCGCTCCGCCTCGTCGTCGTCGACGACGAGCAGCTGGCGCACGTCGCGGTCGAGGAACGCTTCGGCCGCGGCGAACGTGCCCGCGATCTCGTCGGCGTAGGCCGGGCGGGCGACGAAGCCGGCGGCACCGGCCCGCAGGACTTCGTGGCGGTGGCCCGGCTCGCCCACGACGTACACCGGGATGTGGCGGGTGCCGGGATGGTGCTTGAGCTGGTCGAGGATCCCGGCGCCGCCGCGCACGGGGTGGGCGAGGACGATGACGTCGGGACTCAGCTCGTGCGCGAGCGTCAGCCCGATGTTGCCGCGCGACGCCACGACGGCGCGGAAGCCGTGCTCGCGCGCCTGCACGAGCGCGCGCGTGGCCGCGTCGGGATCGTCGTCGACGACGAGCGCCACGCGGTCGCCGTTGACGATGACCGCGCGGTCGTCCTCCATGGCGAGCGGGTCCTCGTCGGCGATCTCGAGCTCGCCGAGACCCACCAGGTCGGGCACCGTGGCGGCCGGCAGCTCGGGCACGGTCGCCGCGACGGCCACCGGCGCGGCGGCCGCCGCCGGGGCAGCGACATACGTCGGCAGCAGGAGCTGGAAGGCGCTGCCGACGCCGGGCTCGCTCCGCACGCGGATCTCGCCCCCGAGCGCGAGCGCGATCTCGCGGCTGATCGTCAGGCCCAGGCCGGTCCCGCCGAAGCGCCGGCTCGTCGTGCCGTCGGCCTGCTGGAAGGCCTCGAAGATGAGCCGCAGCTTGTCGTCGGCGATCCCGATGCCGGTGTCGCGAACGGTGACGCTGAGCAGGTACGGGCCCTCGGCGCCCGCCAGCTCGAGCCGCACCTGGCCTGCCTCGGTGAACTTGAACGCGTTGGAGAGCAGGTTGCGCAGCACCTGCTGCAGGCGCTGCTCGTCGGTGAAGATCGTCGCCGGCGCGTCCTCGGCGACGTCGATGACGAACTCCAGGCCCTTCTGCTCGGCGACCGACCCGAACGCACGCTCGACGTAGTCGCGGATGCCCGGGACCTCGATCTGGCCGGGCGTGATCTCCATCTTGCCGGCCTCGATCTTCGAGAGGTCGAGGATGTCGGAGATGAGCGTCAGCAGGTCGGCGCCGGCCGTGTGGATCGTCGTCGCGAACTCGATCTGCTTGTCGGTGAGGTTCTCGTCGGGGTTCTCGGACAGCAGCTTCGAGAGGATCAGCAGGCTGTTGAGCGGCGTGCGCAGCTCGTGGCTCATGTTCGCGAGGAACTCCGACTTGTACTTCGAGCTGACCGCCAGCTGCGCCGCCTTCTCCTCGAGCTCGAGGCGCGCCTTCTCGATCTCGGCGTTCTGGACCTCGATGTCGCGGTTCTGCTGGCTCAGCAGCTCGGCCTTCTCCTGCAGCTCCTCGTTGGTCTGCTGGAGCTCCTCCTGCTGGGTCTGCAGCAGCTCCTCGGACGCGCGCAGCGACGACGTCTGCTGCTCGAGCTCGGCGTTGGAGCGCTTGAGCTCCTCCTGCTGGCTCTGGAGCTCCTCGGACTGCGACTGCAGCTCCTCGGCGAGCGACTGCGACTGCTCGAGCAGCTCCTCGGTGCGGCGGTTGGCGATGATCGCGTTCAGCACGACGCCGAGCGTCTCCCCGAGCTGCTCGAGGAACGCCTGGTTGACGTCGGAGAACTCGCGCAGCGAGGCGAGCTCGACGACCGCCAGCACCTGCTCCTCGAAGAGGATCGGCATGACGATGATGTTCACCGGCGCCGCCTCGCCGAGGCCGGAGGTGACCTTGATGTAGTCCGGCGGCGCCTCCTGGATGAGGATGCTCTTGCCCTCCAGCGCCGCCTGGCCGACGAGCGCCTCGCCGATCTTGAAGCGGTTGGAGACGCTCTTGCGCTTCTTGTAGCCGTAGCTGGCGATGAGGGCCAGCTCGGCCTCCGCGCCGTTGTCGGCCTGCGAGAGGAAGAAGGCGCCGTGCTGCGCGCTGACGAGCGGCGAGATCTCGGACATGATCAGCCGCGAGACCTCGGTGAGGTCGCGCTGGCCCTGCATGAGGCCGGAGATCCGCGCGAGGTTCGTGTTGAGCCAGTCCTGCTCGGCGTTCTTCTGCGTCGTCTCGCGCAGGTTGGCGATCATCTGGTTGATCGTGTCCGAGAGCTCGGCGACCTCGCCCTGCGCCTCGACGGCGATCTGACGGGTCAGGTCGCCCTGCGTCACGGCGGTCGAGACCTCGGCGATCGCCCGCACCTGGGTCGTGAGGTTGCCGGCGAGCTGGTTGACGTTCTCGGTGAGGTCGCGCCAGGTGCCGCTGACGCCCTCGACCTCGGCCTGGCCGCCGAGCACGCCGTCGGTGCCGACCTCGCGGGCGACGCGCGTCACCTCCGCGGCGAATGCGCCGAGCTGGTCGACCATCGTGTTGAGCGTCTTCTTGAGCTCGAGGATCTCGCCCCTGGCGTCGACGGTGATCTTCTGGCTGAGGTCGCCGTTGGCGACCGCCGTCGCGACGTGGGCGATGTTGCGGACCTGGTCGGTGAGGTTGCCGGCCATGAAGTTCACGTTCTCGGTGAGGTCGCGCCACGTGCCCGAGACGCCCTTGACCTCGGCCTGGCCGCCGAGCTGGCCCTCGGTGCCGACCTCGCGGGCCACGCGTGTGACCTCGTCGGCGAACGACGACAGCTGGTCGACCATCGTGTTGATCGTCTCCGAGAGCTCGAGGATCTCGCCGCGGGCCTCGATGTCGATCTTCTTGGAGAGGTCGCCGTTGGCGACCGCCGTCGTGACCCGCGCGATCGCCCGGACCTGGCTCGTGAGGTTGCCGGCCATGAGGTTGACGTTGTCCGTCAGCCCGCGCCAGGTGCCGCTGACGCCCTCGACCGTCGCCTGGCCGCCGAGCTTGCCCTCGGTGCCGACCTCGCGGGCGACGCGAGTGACCTCGTCGGCGAACGACGAGAGCTGGTCGACCATCGTGTTGATCGTCTGCTTGAGCTCGAGGATCTCGCCCTGGGCGTCGACGTCGATCTTCTTCGAGAGGTCGCCGTTGGCGACGGCCGTCGTGACCTGCGCGATGTTGCGGACCTGGTCGGTGAGGTTCGACGCGAGGAAGTTCACGTTCTCGGTGAGGTCGCGCCACGTGCCGGAGACGCCCTTGACCTCGGCCTGGCCGCCGAGCTTGCCCTCGGTGCCGACCTCGCGCGCGACGCGCGTCACCTCGGCCGCGAACGAGTTGAGCTGGTCGACCATCGTGTTGATCGTCTGCTTGAGCTCGAGGATCTCGCCGCGCGCGTCGACCGTGATCTTCTGCGAGAGGTCGCCGTTGGCGACGGCCGTCGTGACCTGCGCGATGTTGCGGACCTGGCCGGTGAGGTTGTTGGCCATGAGGTTGACGTTGTCGGTGAGGTCGCGCCAGGTGCCGCTGACGCCCTCGACCTCGGCCTGGCCGCCGAGCACGCCCTCCGTGCCGACCTCGCGCGCGACGCCCGTCACCTGCTCGGCGAAGACGCGCAGGCGGTCGGTCATCGAGTTGATCGTCTCGGCCAGTGTGGCGACCTCGCCCTTGGCCTCGACCGTCACCGCCTGCGACAGGTCGCCGTTGGCGACGGCGGTCGCGAAGGGCGACCTGTCCCAGAAGATCACGGTCGACGCCCGCGGCGAGGTCGCCGCCCTGGCGGA
>DASWQM010000003.1:0-8354 GCA_036403675.1 Solirubrobacteraceae bacterium
GACGGAGGCGAGCAGGGTCGCCGCGATGACGACACGTCCTCGGGTGGACTGGGCGATCTTGTGCATGCCTGCATGCTGGCGGCGGAACGCCCGTCCGTCGTCGGCCCAGCGGCGGCTCTTGCCCATCCGCCGTGAGCGGTACCGAGCTGACGTCGATCCGCTGCGCGACGCAGGGCGAGATCGAGACCCGCGGACGGCGACAGGCAGGCGGCGCACGCCCAGCATGTCGGCCCATGGACACGAACACCGCAGGGCAGGGCAAACACCGCCCGGGCGATCGGGCCGGTCCGCTCTCAGGCCACGCCGCCGACTTTGACGCATACCGGCACCCGTACACCTACAACCCGGAACGGGTCCGCGAGCTCCTGCGTGCGGCAGGGCACGCGAACGGGTTCAAGGCGGCGCTCGCCTACAACACCGGGGGACCCGCTGCGTGAGCCCGTGAGCGCTCAGCTGCGGAGCGCCTTCAAGGACATCGGGGTGACGCTCGAGCTCCAGGCGCTTGCGTCCCCCGTGTACACGGACGCGCTGTTCACCGGCAAGCGGCCGATGTCCTTCTACGGGTTCGGAGCCGATTCACCGGACCCCGCCTGCGCGGTGGGCGCCTTCTACGAGTCCAAGAGCTCCAACAACCAACTGGGTGGGATACAAGAGCGCCGCGGCCGACGCTTGCCTGGCCGAGGCGGGCGCCCCCCAACTCGCCTGGGACCAGCGGGTCCAGGCGCACAAGCGCTGCGTGAAGATCATCGAGCACGATGCCCCTGGTTCTGGATCGCACAGCCCGGCTTCCAGGTGAGCACGCGTAGCGACGTGAACGGGATCAACTGGTACGCCGGCGAGGCGGTCGACTGGTCCAAGGTCGGCTACACGAGCTGATCTGCGACGTGCTCGAGCCGTTCGGCGTACACGCGTGCCGCGTGCCCTTCGCGGTACAGAGCGGCGACGTATTCGGCGTAGGCGTGCTGGCGCTCGGCGCGAGCGGATCCGGTCCACTGCTGGTACGCCAGGCGGACGGCGCGCGACTGCTCGCGCCAGGACACGTAGTGCCCGAGCACGGCGTCCATCAGTGATTGCCCACTTGCAGCGTTGATGTTGGTGAGTGTGGTCATGACGCTCACTATGCGGGCCGGACCCGTCGTCGGCTAGACAGACAAGCCCGACTCGTCTGAGCGGGCACCCCGACGAACACTTCGGGTTGTCCGGAGCCGAGGCCTGCGCTTCAACGCGGGTTCAGCAAGTGCCACAGCCGCGCGTTCGGAAGCTGGTCCTTGGCGACGAACGCGTGCGCGCCGGAGCGGCGGACGTCGTCTGGGCCGGCCGCGTCCGGGTCCGTCGACGTCAGGATGACGTGCGGACGCCACGGCAGCGACGCGAGCTCCTGCGCCAGCGCGATGCCGTCGCCGTCGGGCAGCCCGACGTCCACGAGCGCCGCGTCCGGTCTCAGCGCATGAGCGGCCGCGAGCCCCGTCGCCACGTTCTCGGCCTCGCCCACGACGACGAAGCCGTCGCCGGCGAGCATCCGCCGTGCGAGATCCCGGAAGCCGTCGTCGTCGTCTATCACCAGGATGGAGCTCGGCACCAAGCGATCATTGCAGGAGCGATTGACGGCGCGGGTAGGGCTAGCCTTACCGCGCTTTCCGGCCGGTGCGAGACCGACCCCCGGGTTCGTGCTTGCGCTTACCATGACGTCAGGTCCCACGACGGTCGACTCGAGGGAAACGCGATGCCCCGCAATCCATGGCTGGCCATCGACGCGGCTACGCAGCCCGCTCTGCGTGCGCGCGAACTGCGGCGGGAATGGGAGCGGTTCGTCGGCGGCGGCGGCGTCATCGGGGTCCGCGCACCGGTCGCCGAGTCGTGGCGACGATCGGTCGACGCGGGCATCGATCCGGAGGGAAGCAGCCTGGCTCCGGTGGCCGCCGGGCGGGACGAGGCGTCCGCGCGTTGGGAGGCGCATCCACTGGCGGAGGCGGCGCAACTGATCCGTGGTTGCCTCGCCGGACTCGCAGAGCAGTCAGAGCACGTGATCGTCGTCAGCGACGCGGCCGGGGTGCTGCTCCAGGTCGAGGGCGACGCCAGGATTCGCTCGCAGGCAGCCGACTCGATGAACTTCACGGAGGGCGCCCTCTGGAGCGAGATGGGCGCTGGGACCAACGCGGTCGGTACGGCGCTGGCGGCCGATCACGCGGTCCAGATCTTCGCCACCGAGCACTTCATCGAGCCGGTCCAGGCCTGGACCTGCGCGGCGGCCCCCGTCCACGACCCGGAGACGGGCGAGCTGCTTGGCGTCATCGACCTGACGGGCCTGCAGAAGGACGTGCAGCCGTACAGCCTCGCGGTCGTCGTGACCACCGCGCGTGCCGTCGAAGGCCATCTTCGCTACCGCCTGCAGGAGCGCGACGACCGGCTGCGGGCGCGCTACGAGGGGCACGTCTCGGGCGGCGCAGAGCGCCGCGCGCTCGTGGCCCCGACCGGGCGGCTCGTCGTCGACGACGCCCGTGGGTGGCTGCGCGGCACGCGGGTCGAGCTGCCGCCGGGCGGAGGCGAGCTGGTCCTCCCCAGCGGGGCGCGTGCGGTCGCGGAGCCGGTCGGGCACGCGGAGGCCTTCGTCGTGCGCGAGGTCGATGGCCGGCGCCGCCATCTCAGCGACGAGCTGCGGATGCTCGCCGACGAGCAGGCCGCGCTGCGGCGCCTGGCAACGGCGGTCGCGCGTGGCACCGCGCCGGCCGAGGTCTTCACCGCGATCGCGGAGGAGATCGCTCCGCTCCTGGGCGCAGACGAGGCCGCCGTCACCCGCTTCGAGCCCGACCGCACCGCCACGGTCGTCGCGGGGCGGGGACGCTGGGTCGACGAGGTCGGCGCCGGCATGCGCTTGGAGCTCGACGACTCGCTGGCCATCGCGACCGTGGCTCGCACCGGCCGGTCTGCTCGCGTCGACGACCAGGACTGCAGCAGCGCGTCGGGGCCGATCGCCGGCTATCTGCGGCGGACGGAGAACCGCTCCGTGGTCGCCAGCCCGATCGTCGTCGAGGGCCGTCTGTGGGGCGCCATGGTCGCTGCGACCAAGCGCAAGCGCCTGCCCCCGGACATCGAGGAGCGGATGGCGAACTTCACCGAGCTCGTCGGTGTCGTGATCGCGAATGCCGAGAGCCGGGCAGAGCTCACCGCCTCGCGCGCCCGCGTCGTGGCCGCCGCCGACGAGGCCCGCCGCGGCATCCAGCGCGACCTGCACGACGGCGCGCAGCAGCGCCTCGTGAGCACGGTGCTGACGCTCAAGCTGGCGCGACAGGAGCTCGGCGACGCGGCCGGGCCGGCGGTCGACCTGCTGGACGAGGCCCTCACGCACGCCGAAGGCGCAAACAACGAGCTGCGCGAGCTCGCGCATGGCATCCTGCCGGGCGCCCTGACCCGCGGCGGGCTACGCGCCGGGATTCATGCGCTCGTCTCACGCGTCCGCCTGCCCGTGTCGGTCGAGGTCACCGCCGATCGCCTGCCGGCAGCCCTGGAGGCGACCGCATACTTCATCGTGACCGAGGCCCTGACGAACGCCGTCAGGCACGCCGGCGCCAGCAGCGCGCAGATCGCCGCCGCCGTCGACGGCGGCGTCCTGCGGCTCGAGGTCCGCGACGACGGCGTCGGTGGCGCGCAGAGCGACGGGGGCTCCGGGCTGCTCGGGCTGCGCGACCGCGCCGCCGCGCTGAACGGCGACCTACGCGTCGACAGCCCTCCGGGCGAGGGGACCGTGGTCACCGCAACGCTTCCGATCGACGGCTCGCCAGGGGCGTGAAAGCTCGGCCGGGCTGCTCAGCTCCCGGCACCGCGCAGATACGCCAGGACCGCAAGGACGCGCCGGTGATCGCTTGGTGTCTTGCCGAGCCCGAGCTTGCTGAAGATGCCCGTCACGTGCTTCTCGACAGCGGCTTCGGTGACGACGAGCTGCGCGGCGATTCCCTGGTTGGACTTCCCCTCGGCCATCGCCGCGAGCACGTCACGCTCGCGCGGGCTCAAACGGTCCAGGGGCCCCTGCGGTCGCCGCCTGCCGAGCATGCGCGCCACGACCTCGGGATCCAGTGCGCTCCCACCGCCCGCCACACGGGCGACCGCTTGGGTGAAGGCCGCGACATCCCCGACGCGTTCCTTCAGGAGATATCCGACGCCCTCCGCTCGGTCACCGATGAGGTCGAGCGCGTACCCCTCCTCGTAGTACTGCGAGAGCACCAGTACGCCGGTCTCGCGGCGTTGGCGGCGGAGCTCGAGCGCCGCCCGCAACCCGTCGTCGCCGTGGCCCGGCGGCATCTGGACGTCCGCGACCACGACGTCGGGGCGATGGGCGAGCGCCTTGCGGAGCAGCTCCTCCGCGTCGCCCGCCTGCGCGACCACGTCGAAGCCGGCGTCCGCGAGGATGCGCACGATCCCCTCGCGCATGAGGACGTCGTCCTCACCGACCACAACGCGCACCGGCGTTGACACGGGTCAACCGTACTCGCACGACGCGGCCGCCAGCAACTGACTCGGCACCGCATCATGACAACCGGCAATCACGACACAAGTCGGGCTAGCCCTACTCGGCGGTTGGTCGGCCGGAAACGATTCTCCGGCCCGTGGGCATATCCGGTGACCCCTGCACGCGGAACAGTTTCGGTCGTACCCACACCGACTGCTCGAGGGGGAACCATGCTCAGTCCCAGGATCATCGAGACGCGGCGCGGAAGCGCGCATGGACAGGCAATCGGGCAGGCCGGCAAGTCCCGCCCGCTCCGCGGCAGCGCGTGAGCCGGCCATGGAACTCCGGCATCTCAGATATTTCGTCGCCGTCGCCGAGGAACTGCACTTCCGCCGAGCCGCTGAGCGCCTGCACGTGGCGCAACCCGCGGTCAGCGAGCAGGTCCGCAAGCTCGAGCAGGAGCTCGGCGTCAAGCTCTTCGACCGCACGCAGCGCAGCGTCGCGCTCACCCCGTCCGGCGCAGCGATGCTCGAGGAGGCGCGACGCGTCCTGCGCCACGCGGAGGTGGCGCAGCAGGCCGCGCGCAACGCGGGCACACGCGCCACGATGCGGCTTCGGATCGGCTACCTGGCCGACTCGCTGCCGGCGAGCGTGCCGCGTGCGCTGCGCCATGTGTCCGCGTCGTCGCCGCGGGTGGACATCGACCTGGAGACCGGCCCCGCGCTGCGCCTCATCGAGGAGCTCCGGGCATGCCGGCTCGATGCCGTCGTCACCGCGCTCCCGGCACCGACCAGCGGATTGCGCACGACGCTGATCGGCGAGCAGCGAGCGATCGCCGTCCTGCCGGCCGGTCACCGCCACGCGCGGTCGGCGTCGGTCGACTTCGAGCGGCTCGCTCCCGAGCGCGTGGTCGTCCTGCCGCGCGACGCCAACCCCGCGTTTCACAACGCGGTCGTTGCGATGTGCCGTGCAGCGGGGCTCGCCCCCACCCTCGTCGAGACGGCCGAGCCGCGCGTCGAGTACGCGCTGCTCAGCGTCGCCACGGGCGCCGGCATGGCCCTGGTCCCCGAGTCCGCGGCCGAGCGCTACGCCGCCCCCGGGATCCGCTACGTCGCGCTCGAGGGCGCCGAGCCGGCGTTCCAGACAGCCGTCCTCACGCGGCCGGACACGGACAACCTGCCCACGCTCAGCTTCCTGCAGGCGGTAACGCGAGCCGCGCGGGTCAGGTCGGTCCGCAGCCCGCAACCGCCGTCGATCTTCGCCGCTGCGTGAGGACATGACGGATGGCGCGCGCACCGAGCCGGCGCAGCTGGCGAAGTAGCGGGGTCTCTCGCAGGGCGCGCGGAGCGTGCGGCGCTTGCGAACGGCGGCGATGAGACGAATGAGTCCGGGGCCGGCGCGCCCAGGGGCGGTCGTTGCCCCTATGCAGCGCCGTGAGCAGCACATTCGACACGACCGCGGGCGCGGCCGTGTCGAGTCGCGTTGTCATCACATGGCGGGAAAACGCGATACGTTCCCGCCGGCCGACCCGCCTTCCCTCGATGCCGCCGTCCGCACACCCATCGCGGCGCCGCGCGCCGCCCGAGAACCTCGAGCCCCATCCCGGGCCGCGAAGCGCCGGTCATCCCTGCGCCGGCGCCGCCACAGCGACCCCAACCAGCACATCGCGCCCGCGCGCGCCACTGACGAGCTCGATGTCGTGCAGGGGCTCGTCGCCGTCCTTGAGGATCTCGGAGTCCAGCCGCAGCCCGGTGACCGGGCAGAGGTACTCCCGGTACCGCGCGCGCTGGCCGGCGCGGCCCTCGCGAACCGCGAACTCCGGGGCGACCTCGTGCAGCGGGCGCTCCAGCACCGCGCAGCCGTCCTTGAAGTTCCCGCCGGCCGGAGACAGCACCGCTCGCCCGCTGACGCTCACGAACGCCTCGGGCCGGCCGTCGCGCTCGACGAGGGCCAGCTCGCCGGCGAGCGCCCGCAGCGGCACGTCTTCCGCGACCGTCGCCGGTGCGACGGCCGGCGCAACCGCACCGGCGAGCCGGGCGGCCAGCCGCTCGGCACGCAGCGCACGGGTTGCATCCTCGCCGGGCACGACGCCGTAGACCCGCTCGGCCATGTCCGCCGTCAGCGCGCCGGAGGCGACGTCGGCCCGCACCCGGCGCGGGTCGCGGGTGAGCGGATCGCCGAAGCCGGGCGCGTTGGCCCCGGTCCACTCCCAGGCCGCGTCGGCGCCCATCATGAGCATCGGGCCCTTCGCCTCGATCTCCGCATCGGAGCCGGCGATCGCGTCGAGGTCCTGCGGCACCTCGCCCGCGGCGAACCGTCCGGCGACGTCGGTGCCGTGCTTCAGCCGGAAGTGCCCTGCCGAGCCGGGGTTGGCGCCGAAGGGCCCGACGGCCTTGGGGAACGACTCGTCGGTGTAGACGGCCGCGGCCAAGCCCGGCACGGTCCACGGGATCGCGGCCTCGACGAACCCGCGCCCGCCGCGGAAGCGCCCCGCGCCGCCCGCGCCCGCGCGCAGCGCTCGCCGGTAGAGGAACAGCATCGGCCACAGCAGCTCGAGCTCCTCGATGTTGCTCGCGGTGCCCTCGGGGATCCAGAAGTGCCCGCCGAAGTCGACCCCGTCGCCGGCCGGCGACGCGGCGAGCGAGCCGATCATGTTGTCGGCGTTGGTCGCGACGAACGGCTCGCCCGTCGGGTGCGCCCCACCGGAGATGAAGCCGTAGAACACCGGGTGCGCGGGACCGATCGCGAGCTCGGCCACGTCCGGCTCGGCACACGCGAGCATCTTGGCGATGACGGCGCCGGAGAGGCTGATCAGCGTCTCCATCGTGTAGATCCCGGACGGACTCACCGCGGCGGGGAAGTCCGCGCAGGAGAGCGTCCCGGGCACCGGCTCGAAGTGCACCCGCCGGTACACCCCGCCGTACGCGCCGGCGAGGTCCGCGGTGAGCGAGGCGGTCAATGCGGCGAGGAAGGCGCCGGAGAACCCGGCGTAGGCAACGTTGATCGAGCCGGTCTGCGGGTCCGTTCCGGCGTTGTCGACGTAGAGGTGCTCACCCTCCTTGCGCACCGTGATCTGGTACGTGTAGATGCCGCTGTCACCGGTGTGAGCGGCCTCGGCGTAGAGCCGGTGACTCCACCGGCCGTCGGGGATCTTCGCCAGCCGCTCCGCGGCCGTCCGCTCGCCCGCGTCGAGCACCCGGTTCATCACCGACTTCACCGCATCGGCGCCGTACCGGTCGGCCAGCGCGGCGATCCGCGCGCCGGCCACCCGGTTCGCCGACACCGCCGAACGCAGGTCCATCTGCACGTTGGCCGGCACCCGCGACTGCCGCAGGAACATCGCCTCGAGGTCCCCGCGCAGCTCGCCGCGACTGACGAGCTTGAACGGCGGGAACGCCGGCGGGTCGGTGAAGATGTCGGTCGCGTCGACGCAGAAGCTGCCCATCACCGAGCCGCCGACGTCCGCGTGGTGCAGGACGTTGGCCACCCAGCAGAACAGCTCGTCGCCTACGAACACCGGCGCGGCGACGATCGTGTCCGGCTGGTGCGGGGTGCCGACGTAGGGGTCGTTGGACACGAACATGTCGCCCGGCTCGATGCCGGGGTCCGCGGAGCGGTTCTCCAGGATCCACTTGATCGTCAGGGCTTGCGCGTTTGAGAAGTACTGCAGGTACGGGCCGAGGAACACGAGGTCGCCGGACTCGGTGAGGATCGAGGGCTGGAAGTCCCGGGTGATCATCGTCACCGGAGAGACGGCCAGCCGCTGGATGGTCTGGCCGTGCTCGAGGTTGACGTTCATCAAGGAGTAGCGGATGACCTCGAAGGTCACCGGGTCCACGTCGGCGGTGCCGGTGTGCAGCGGCAGCGACTCGTGAATCTGGAGGGTCGCGGGGGGGATGTAGCCGCGCTG
>DASWQM010000004.1:0-9391 GCA_036403675.1 Solirubrobacteraceae bacterium
TCGACCGAGATGCGGTCGAACGAGCGCTTGACGCACACGCCGAGCAGCAGGTCGGCGGTCTCGGGCTCGAGCGCCGCGTCGGTCTGGACGAAGCACAGCATCGTCGCAAATGCCGGCTCGATCATCCCGGCGCCCTTCGCCTGCGCGCTGAGGCGCACGGGCCCGGACGGCAGCTCGACGGTCAGCGACGCCCGCTTCTCGAACGCATCGGTCGTCGCGATGGCCCGCCAGAAGTCCTCGTCGCCGTGCGAGTGCAGCGACGTGCTCAGGCGCGCGAGCCCCGTCACGATCGCGCGGCCGTCCAGGGGCACGCCGATGACGCCGGTCGACGCGATCGCGACGCGGTCGGTGGCGACGCCGGCGGCCATCGCCGCGGCGCCCTGGACGCGAGCGGCCTCGTCGAGTCCCTGCCGGCCGGTCGCGGCGTTGGCGTTGCCGGAGTTCGCGACGACGACGCGCAGGCCGTCCAGCCGGGAGCGCTCCTTCGTGACGAGCACCGGGGCGGCGAGCACGCCGGAGCGCGTGAAGCGGGCGGCGCTCACAGCGTCCGCGCTGTCGCAGACGAGCAGGCCGAGGTCGAGCGCGCCGCCGGGCTTCAGCCCGACCGCGGTCCCGCCCGCACGGAAGCCCGCCGGCAGCCCGCCGCCGACGTTGGAGCTGACGTGCTCCGGGCGCGGCACCCAGCGCGACACGAAGAACTCGTCGGTCGTCACGACTGCGCGCCGTTGCTCGAAGGGAGGTCTGTGGCGAAGGTCATCGCAGGTCCTCGCTACTGCTGCAGCCCCATCGTCTCGGGCAGCCCGAACATGAGGTTGAGGTTCTGCACCGCCTGCGACGCGGCGCCCTTCCAGAGATTGTCGATCGCCGCGAACACGAAGACCTTGCCGGTCCGCGCGTCGGCGCGGGCGCAGATCGCGCAGAGATTCGTGTCGCGCACGTCGCGCACCCCCGGCGGGGCGGCGACGATCTCGACGAACGGCAGGTCGCGCGCCCAGCCCTCGTAGGCGGCCGCGATGCGCTCGTCGCTCCACGGCTCGCTCGTCGTGACGTAGCAGGACACGAGCTCGCCCTGGTCCAGCGGCAACAGGTGCGGCGTGAACGTCGTCGTCACCGGCGCGCCGAGCACCGCCAGCTCCTGGTCGATCTCCGGCATGTGGCGGTGCGCGCCGACGCCGTAGGGCACGACGTTCTCGGTCATCGCCACGAAGTGCGTCTTCGCGGTCGGCGCGCGCCCGGCACCGGAGACGCCCGACTTCGCGTCCACCACGACGTCGACGACCGAGCCGGAGGCCGCGAGCGGCGCGAGCGCGAGCAGCGTCGCGGTCGGGTAGCAGCCGGGGTTGGCGACGAGGTCGGCATCGGCGACCTGCGGCCCGTAGAGCTCGGGCAGCCCGTAGATCCCGCAGCCGAAGAGCTCCGGCGCCCCGTGCGGCCCGTACCAGCGCTCGTACTCGTCGCGGTCGCGCAGCCGGAAGTCCGCGCTGAGATCCACGACCCGCACCCCCCGCTCGCGCAGCGCGGCGACGACGGGCGCGGCCGCGCCGTGGGGGTAGGCGACGATCGCGGCGTCGACGTCGCCGTCGCGGTCGAGGTCGAGCTCGCGCAGGACCGTGTCGACGCGGTGGTGCGGGTACAGCTCGCTGAGCGACCGCCCGGCGTCGCTGCGGCTCGTGACGCCGTGCAGCTCGAACCCCGGGTGGCGGTCGACGAGCCGCGCCGCGAGCGCGCCGGTGTAGCCCGAGCCGCCGGCGACCAGGACACGCGGCTCAGCCACGCAGCTCACCGCCCAGCTCGTCGGCGAGCCGCGCGACGATTCGCGCGCGCACGGGCGCGACGTCCGCGTCGGTCAGCGTGCGGTCGGGAGCCCGGAATCGCAGCGCGATCGCCAGCGACGTCCGTCCCTCCGCGATCTGCTCGCCGCGGTAGACGTCGAAGACCTCGGCGCGCGCGAGCAGCTCGCCGCCCGCGTCGCGGACGATCTCGAGCACCCGCGCCGCAGGCACGTCGGCGTCGACGACGATCGCGATGTCCTCGCGCAGCCCTGGGAACGACGTGAGGTCCTCGTAGACCGGGATCGCGCCCGCCTGCGCGACGACGGCGTCGAGGTCGAGCTCGAAGGCCGCGACGTCGTGGAGGTCCCAGTCGCGCGCGACGAGCGGGTGCACGTCGCCGATCCAGCCCAGCTCGACGCCGCCGGCGGCGACGGCCGCGCTGCGGCCGGGGTGCAGGAACGGCTGCGGCCGGGCCGCGTAGGAGCCGTCCACGCGCAGGGCCTCGAGCACCGCCTCGACATACGCCTTGGCGGCGAAGACGTCGCCCGGGACGATCGCGCCGAGCGCGCGGTGCTCGTCGGGCAGCGTGTTGCCGGTCGCGCGGTAGACGGCGCCGGACTCGAAGAAGCCCGACCCCCCGCCCTGGCCGCGGGCGGCGTTGTGGCGCGCGATGTCCAGCAGCGAGCCGAGCAGCGTCGTGCGCATGACGGACTGGTCCGCGCTCATCGGGTTCTCGATGACGACGTGGCGGCGGCGCGGGTCGTCCGCCGGCAGCCGCAGCCGCTCGTCGCGGCCGGGCGCCTCAAAGCTCCAGCCGACGACCTCCAGCAGGCCGCGGTCGGCGAGGACGTCCTCGGCGCGCCGGCGCAGGCGCTGGGCGGGCGTCAGGACGCCGACCGCGCCGCGGCGGCTGGGCAGCGTCGCGGGGAGCTGGTCGTTGACGCCGTGCAGCCGCGCGACCTCCTCGATGAGGTCGGCCTCGCGCGTGACGTCGGTGCGCCGCCAGTGCGGGACCGTCACGTCGAGGCCGTCCGGGCGCTCGACCGTCTCGAAGCCGAGGCGCTGGAGGTGCAGCGCCGCCTCCGAGCGCGTGATGTTCACGCCCAGCAGGCGGACCATCCGCGCGTCGCGCAGGCGGATCGTCTGCGGCTCGGCCGGCCGCGATGCGGTTCCGACGTCGATCGTCCCCGGCCGCAGGCGCGCGCCGGTGAGCCCGAGCATGAGCGCCGTCGCGACCGCCTGCGCCTCGAGCGTCTGCTCCGGCGACAGGCCCTTCTCGAAGCGCGCGCTGGCCTCGCTGCGCAGCCCGAGCTTCAGCGACGTCGCGTGGATGTTCGCCCCGACCCAGTTGGCGACCTCCATGAGGACGCGCGTCGTGCCGGGCTCGACCTCCGACCGCGTGCCGCCCATGACGCCGGCGATCGACGTCGGTCCGTCGTCGTCGGCGATGAGGCACACCTCGGCGTCGAGCACACGCTCCTGGCCGTCGAGCGTCACGATCCGCTCGCCTTCGGTCGCCCTGCGCACGACGAGCCGGCCGCCGGCGACGCGGTCGAGGTCGAAGGCGTGCAGCGGCTGGCCGGTGAGCAGCATGACGTAGTTCGTGATGTCGACGACATTGTTGATCGGGCGCTGCCCGGCGGCCATGAGGCGCGCCTTCAGCCACGGCGGCGAGGGGCCGATCGTCACCTCCTCGAAGACGCGCGCGGTGAAGCGCGGGCAGAGGTCGTCGGCCTCGATGACGACCTCGGCGCCGAGGTCGCCGCCCCCGGGCGAGCCCGGATCGTCCTCCCACGGCGCCCGCGCGAGCGCGGCGCCGGTCGCCGCGTGGACCTCGCGCGCGACGCCGTAGACGCCGAGGCAGTCCGGGCGGTTGGGCGTGATCTCCAGCTCGAGGACGTCGGTCGAGATCGGCAGCACGTCCGCGAGCGGCTGGCCGGGCTGCGCGCCGCCGTCGAGGACGAGCGTCTCGGCGTGGTCGGGCCCGATCGCGAGCTCGTCCTCGGCGAGGATCATCCCGTCGGAGGCGACGCCGCGCAGCTTGGCCTGCTTCAGGCGCGTCCCGTCGGGCATGACGGCCCCGGGGCGGCCGACGGCGACGAGCTGCCCGGCCGCGACGTTCGGCGCGCCGCAGACGATCTGCGCCTCCTCGCCGCCGCCGACGTCGACGACGCAGACGCTCAGCCGGTCGGCGTCGGGATGGCGCGCGGCGCTCAGCACGCGGCCGACGACGAAGGCGTCGAGCTCGGACACGCCGTGGTGGTCGATGCGGTCGACCTCCGTGCCGGTCATCGCCAGGCGCGTCGCGAGCTCCTCCACGGGCACGCCGGGCGCGCAGTACTCCCGCAGCCATTCGACGGGGACGCGCATCAGCCGAACTGCTCCAGGAGGCGGGCGTCGTTGTCGTAGAGCAGGCGCAGGTCGGGCACGCCGTGCTTGAGCATCGCGATGCGCTCGATGCCCATGCCGAAGGCGAAGCCCTGGACCTTCTCCGGGTCGTAGCCGTACTCGGCGACGTAGCCGAAGACGTTCGGGTCGACCATCCCCGAGCCCAGGATCTCCACCCAGCCGGTGTCCTTGCAGACGCGGCACCGCTCGCCGGGCACGTGCTCCATGAAGCACGACACGTCGACCTCCACCGACGGCTCGGTGAACGGGAAGAAGTGCGGGCGCAGGCGCACCTCGCGGTCGGGGCCGAAGATCGCCCGCGCGAACGCCAGCAGCGTGCCCTTCAGGTCGGCGAGGGTGATGTCCTCGTCGACCGCCAGCCCCTCGATCTGGTGGAACTGCGGCGTGTGCGTCGCGTCGGAGTCCGGACGGTAGACGCGCCCCGGGACGATGATGTACAGCGGCGGCGGCTGCGCCTCCATCGCGCGGATCTGCATCGGCGAGGTGTGCGTGCGCAGGAGGACGTCGTCGCTGACGTAGAAGGTGTCTGAGCGCCCGCGCGCCGGGTGCGTCGGCGCGTGGTTGAGCGCGTCGAAGTTGTAGTAGACGGTTTCGACCTCGGGCCCTTCCTCGATCCGGAAGCCGAGGCCGAGGAAGACGTCCTCGATCTCGCGCCGCGTCGCGGTGAGCAGGTGGTGGCGGCCGACCGGCTGGGGCGGGCGGCCGGGCAGCGTCACGTCGACGGTGTCGGTCTGCAGCCGCCGCTCGAGCTCGCCGCCGGCGAGCTGCTCGCCGCGCTGTGCGATCAGCGCCTCGAGCGCCTGGCGCGCCTGGTTGGCCGCCTTGCCAGTCGGCCCGCGCTCCTGCGGCGGGAGCTGCGCGATCCCGCGCAGGACGTTTGGCAGCTCGGCCTTGCGCCCGAGGTAGCGCACGCGCAGCTCCTCGAGCTTCGCGCTGTCGGACGCGCCGGCGATCGCGGTCTCGGCCTCCGCGCGGAGCTGCGCGACGCGGTCGATCATTGCGAGGGCTCCCGCCTGGACTGACCAGCGACGATGGGCGAGCGATGGCGCGCAGTCATTGCGAGGGCTCCCGCCTGGACTGACCAGCGACGATGGGCGAGCGATGGCGCGCAGTCATGCGCGGGGCATCCTAAGCTCGTACAGCGCGACGGTCGCGGCCATCGCGGCGTTCAGCGATTCGCCGGCGATCGGGATGTGCGCCACGCTGTCGCAGGCGGCGACGACGTCCGGCGCCAGCCCCGCGCGCTCGGCGCCGACGAGCAGGCTGAGCTCGCCGGCCGCCGGCCCGGCGAGCGGCTCACCTGCGTGCGCCACGAGCGCCACCCGCTCGCCCGGCAGCTCGTCGACGTGCGCCACCCGCGCGACCGGCAGCTCGAAGATCGCTCCCATCGACGCGCGCACCGCCTTCGGCCCGTACGGGTCGGCGCAGCCCGGGCCCAGCGCGACGGATGTGGCGCCGAACGCGCGCGCCGAGCGCAGGATCGTCCCGACGTTGCCGGGATCGCCGACGCCCCAGAGCGCGACGCAGAGCGGGCCGCGCGGGGCCGACCAGCGCTCCTCGTAGACCCCGAGCTGGCGGGTGCCGGAGCCGAGGCTCGAGACCCCCGCCAGCAGCGACTCCTCGACCTCGTCGCCGTCCAAGCCGCTGCCGGCGGCGGCCATCAGGTGCACGGGGCTCCAGCCCGCGGCCGCCGCGGCCTCCACGAGGTCCTCGCCCTCGGCGACGAAGCGCCCGCGCTCGTCGCGCGCGCGCCGCCGCGCGAGCCTGCGGATCTCCTTGAGCTTCTCGTTGTGGCTTGAGGTGATGGTCATCTGAAACGAAAAAAGGGCGCCGTCCCGGAAAGGAAGCGGCGCCCGTGAGGTTGGTTGCGGTCGGCTGGTGCGGTCAGGCAGCCGACGCCTCGCGGGCGGCGTCGACGAATCGGCGGAAGGTCTCGGGGTCGCGCACGGCGATGTCGGCCAGCACCTTGCGGTCGAGCTCGATGCCGGCGACCTGCAGTCCGTGGATGAACGTGGCGTACGTCATGCCGTTCTCGCGCGCGGCGGCGTTGATGCGGGTGATCCAGAGGCGGCGGAAGTCGCGCTTGCGGTTGCGGCGGTCGCGGTACTGGTACGCCTCCGCCTTCATGACGGCTTCCTTGGCGCGCTTGTAGTTGGAGTGCGCCTCCCCGCGGAAGCCCTTGGCACGCTCGAGCGTCGCGCGGCGCTTCTTGCGGGCGTGGACGGACCGCTTGACGCGGGTCATCTATTTGGTCCCCGTGCGCAGGAGCTTCTTCACCCGCGGCGCGTCGTGCGAGTCGAGGATCTTCGGCTTGCCGAGGTGCCGCTTACGCTTCGGCGACTTCTTCTCGAGGATGTGGCTCGTGAACGAGTGCCGGCCGCGGACCTTGCCGCCCGCGGTCGTCTTGAAGCGTTTCTTGGCGCCCGAGTGGGTCTTCATCTTCGGCATGCCAGCGAGCCAGTATGGCAGACCGCGCTCAGCTGCCGGCGTCGGTCTCGGCCGCTGCCGGGGCGGGCGCGCCGTCGGCGGGGTCGGCGTCGATCTCGCCGCTCAGGACCGCCTTGGAGGGGCCGAGCATCATCGTCATGTTGCGGCCGTCCTGCAGCGGGCGCTGCTCGACGACGCCGATGTCCGAGAGCTCCTCGGCGAGGCGGTCGAGGATCATGACGCCGCGCTCCGGGTGCGTGACCTCGCGCCCGCGGAACATGATCGTGACCTTGACCTTGTCCTTGTGGCGCAGGAAGCGCTCCACGTGGCCCTTCTTCGTCTTGTAGTCGTTCTCCGCGATCTTCGGCCGGAACTTGATCTCGCGGATCGTGATCTGCTGCTGGTGCTTGCGCGCCTGCTTCTGCTTCTGCGCCTGCTCGTACTTGTACTTGGAGTAGTCGAGCACGCGGCAGACGGGCGGGCGCGCGTCGGGGGCCACCTCGACGAGGTCGAGGTCGCGATCCTGGGCGTAGCGCAATGCCTCGTTCGTGCGCATGACACCCACCTGCTCGCCGTTCTCGTCGATGAGCCGGACCTCGGGTACCCGAATGCGCTCGTTGATCCGCGTCGAGTCACGCTCGGGCGGACGCCGGTCGAACCTGCGGGGAACCGGCACTAGCTATCGGTGGCGCGCGTCAAGCGGAGGGCGGGCGCGGCGTGAAGATCGAAGAGTCGCTCAACGGGGGCGAGTATACGCCGCTCAGCCGCTGCGGTGTAGGGCTGTGTCCGCCAATTGCCCGACGAACTCCTCCACGGGCACGCTGCCGGCGTCGCCCCGGCGGTGCTCGCGGACCGCGACGGTGCCCGCTTCGGCCTCGCGATCGCCTATCACGAGCATGTACGGGACCTTGCGCAGCTCGGCGTCGCGGATCTTGCGCCCGACCGACTCCGTGCGGTCGTCGAGCTCGGCGCGCAGGCCGGCGTCGGTCAGCGCGGCGAGGACGGCGGCGGCCGCCTCGGCATGGCGGTCGGCGATCGGCAGCACGATCGCCTGCACCGGTGCCAGCCAGACCGGGAACTCGCCGGCGTAGTGCTCGATGAGGATCCCGATGAAGCGCTCGAAGGAGCCCAGCAGCGCGCGGTGGATCATGACCGGGCGGTGCTCGGCGTCGTCGGCGCCCGTGTAGGCCAGGTCGAAGCGCTCGGGCATCGAGTAGTCCAGCTGGACGGTCCCCAGCTGCCAGGAGCGCCCGATCGAGTCGGTCATGTGGAGGTCGATCTTCGGGCCGTAGAACGCGCCGTCGCCCTCGTTGATCTCATACGACAGGCCGCGGGCGTCCAGCGCGCCCTGCAGCGCCGCCTCGGCGCGGTCCCACATCTCGTCGGAGCCGATCCGCTTCTCGGGCCGCGTGGAGAGCTCCAGCCGCGGCTCGAAGCCGAACAGGTCGTAGAGGAAGAAGCCGAAGTCCAGTGCGTCGATGACCTCGTCGCGGATCTGCTCCTCGGTGCAGAAGATGTGGGCGTCGTCCTGGGTGATGTGGCGCACCCGCAGGAGGCCGTGCAGCGTGCCCGAGGGCTCATGACGGTGGACGAGGCCGGCCTCGGAGTAGCGGATCGGCAGGTCGCGGTAGGAGCGCCGTTCGTCCTTGAAGAGCTGGATGTGGGCCGGGCAGTTCATCGGCTTCAGGCCCATCGGGCGGTCCTCGACGTCCGTGAAGTACATGTTCTCGCGGTACGTGTCCCAGTGGCCGGACTGCTTGAAGAGCTCGACGTCGTAGAGGATCGGCGTCTTGACCTCGCGGTAGCCGCGGCGGCGGTTCTCCTCGCGCCACAGCTTCGTCAGCTCGTTCCAGATCACCATCCCGGCGGGCTGCCAGAACGGCGAGCCCGGCGACAGCTCGCTGAACATGAACAGCCCGAGCTCCTTGCCGAGCTTGCGGTGGTCGCGCGCACGGGCCTGCTCGAGCTGCTCGAGGTACGCCGCGAGGTCCTCCTTGGAGAAGAACGCCGTGCCGTAGATGCGGGTGAGCTGCTGGCGGTTGGCGTCGCCGCGCCAGTACGCGCCCGCGACCGACTGCAGCGTGAACGCCTTGATGCGCTTCGTCGACGGGCCGTGCGGGCCACGGCAGAGGTCGGTGAAGGGACCATTGGTGTACAGGCTGACGCTGTCGAGCGGATGGGCGGGATCCGCATCCCGCACGAGGTCCTCGATGAGCTCGACCTTGTAGTCCTGCCCCTCGCCGCGGAAGCGCTCGAGCGCCTGCTCGACGCTGACGTCCTCGCGGACGAACGGCTCGCCGGCCTTGATGTGGTCACGCATCCGGGCCTCGATGCGCTCGAAGTCGGCGTCGGAGACCGTTACGCCCGCGGGGAACTCGAAGTCGTAGTAGAAGCCGTTGGCGATCGGCGGCCCGATCGAGATCTTCACGCCCGGATAGAGCTCCATGACCGCCGTCGCGAGCACGTGCGCGGCGTCGTGGCGGATGACGTCGAGCGCCCCGTCGCTCGCCGGCGTGATGATCTCCAGCGGCTCGCCGGGCTTCAGCGGCCGCGCGAGGTCGCGCACCTCGCCATTCTGGCGCACCGCGAGCGCCGCCCGCGCGAGCCCCGCCCCGATCGCGGCGGCGGCGTCGGCGCCGGTGGCGCCGTCAGCGAGCTCGAGCTCGGTTCCGTCGGGGAGGGTGACGTTCACGGGGGCATTGTCACACCCGCGGCCGGTTTCCCGGACCCCCACCGCCGATCAAGGCAGGTCAGCTCTCCGCCCGGTGGCCAGCGCGCAGCAT
>DASWQM010000005.1:0-3109 GCA_036403675.1 Solirubrobacteraceae bacterium
CCCGGCGTCTTCTCCTCGAGCGGCGGCGCGATCTTCGTGCACGCGGCGTCCTTCGCGGGGTGGAAGCAGCGGGGGTGGAAGACGCAGCCGGTCGGCGGGTCGATCGGGTTGGGCGGCTCGCCGCTGACCACGCTGCGGTCGCGCTCGCGGTTGCGTCGCGGGTCGGGGATCGGGATCGCCTGCAGCAGCGCCGCGGTGTAGGGGTGGATCGGCTTCGTGTAGAGCTCCTCGGCGGGCGAGACCTCCATGAGCTTGCCGAGGTACATCACCGCGATCCGGTCGGAGACGTGGCGCACGACGCTGAGGTCGTGGGCGACGAAGAGGTACGTCAGGCCGAGCTGGTCCTGCAGGTCGTCGAGCAGGTTGACGATCTGCGCCTGGATCGAGACGTCGAGCGCCGACACCGGCTCGTCGAGCACGATGAGCCGCGGGTCGAGCGCGAGCGCGCGCGCGATCCCGATCCGCTGGCGCTGGCCGCCCGAGAACTCGTGCGGGAAGCGGTTGACGTGCTCGCGGGCGAGGCCGACGCGGTCGAGCAGCTCGAGGACGCGGCGGTCCGCCTCGGCGTGCGACACGCCGTGACGGCGCAGCGGCATGCCCACGATCTGCCCGACGCGCTTGCGCGGGTTCAGCGACGCGTAGGGGTCCTGGAAGACCATCTGCATCTCCCGGCGCAGCGGCGCGAGCTCGCGCCGCGAGGCCTTCGTGACGTCGCGGCCGTGGAAGCGGATCGTGCCCTCCGTCGTGTCGAGGAGCCGCATCACGGTGCGCGACAGCGTCGTCTTGCCGCAGCCCGACTCGCCGACGAGCCCAAGCGTCTCGCCGTCGCGCAGCGTGAACGTCACGTCGTCGACGGCGTGGACACGGGCGACCTCGCGCTCGAAGAGGATCCCCTTCTTGATCGGGAAGTAGAGCTTGACGTGCTCGACCTCGAGCAGCGGCGTGTCGCCGTTCGTGCTCATGCCGGCGCCTCCGTCGCGGCGACGGGCTCCTTCTTCGGGCGCAGCCCGATCTCGCCCGGCGCGACCTCGCGCAGCGCGACCTTCTGCTCCGGCGTCAGCCAGCAGCGGTCGGCGTGACCGGCGCCGGCCCCCCGCACCTCCAGCGGTGGCACCTTCACGCACTCGGCGAACTCGTGCGGGCAGCGCGGGCGCAGGTGGCAGCCCTGCGGACGGTCCGCGAGCGACGGCGGCAGGCCCGCGATCGTCGGCAGCCGCGGCGGCCGCGGCTTGTCGATCCGCGCGATCGAGCCGAGCAGTCCCCACGTGTAGGGATGGCGGGGGTCGTAGAAGATCTCGTCGAGCGTCCCCTGCTCGACGATCCGCCCGGCGTACATGACCGCCACGCGGTCGGCGATGTCGGCGACGACGCCGAGGTCGTGGGTCACGATGATCAGCGCGGCGTTCGTCTGCTCGCGCAGCTCACGGAAGCGCTCGAGGATCTGCGCCTGGATCGTGACGTCGAGCGCCGTCGTCGGCTCGTCGGCGATGAGGATCCGCGGGTCGCAGGACAGCGCGAGCGCGATCATCACGCGCTGGCGCATGCCGCCTGAGAACTCGTGCGGATAGGCGTCGACGCGCTGGCGCGCACGCGGGATCCCGACCCGCTCGAGCAGCGCGATGGTGCGGTCGCGGGCCTCGGCGTCGGAGACGTTCTCGTGCGCCTGGATCTGCTCGGCGATCTGGCGGCCGATGCGCTGGACCGGGTTGAGCGCCGCCATCGCGTCCTGGAAGACCATCGCGATCTCGGCGCCGCGGATGCGCTGCAGCTGCTCCTCGGAGGCGCCGATGAGCTCGGTCCCGCCGTAGTGCGCCGTGCCGGCGAAGCGCGCGTTCGGCGACCGCGTGAGGCCGAGCAGCGTCATCGCGGTCACCGACTTGCCGCTGCCCGACTCGCCGACGATCGCGAGCACCTCGCCGGCGCTGATGTCGAACGAGACGCCGTCGACGGCCTGCACGACGCCGTCGTCGGTCGCGAACGAGACGGCGAGGTCGCGGACCTCGAGGATCGCAGCGCCTGTCATGTCAGCCGGATGCGCGGGTCGAGGGCCGCGTAGAGGACGTCGACGACGGCGTTGAGCAGCACGACGAAGAAGGCGCCGAACATGACGATCGTCAGCACCGGCGGGATGTCGAGCTGGCCGACCGACTCGGCGGCGTACTGGCCGACGCCCTGCAGGTCGAAGACCGTCTCCGTGAGGATCGCGCCGCCCCCGATGACCGCGGCGAAGTCCAGGCCCCAGAGCGTGACGATCGGGATGAGCGAGTTGCGCAGGACGTGGCGCAGCATGACCTGGCGCTCGGAGAGCCCCTTGGCGCGCGCGGTACGCACGTAGTCGTCGTTGATCGTGTCCAGGACGTTGGAGCGCAGCACGCGCGAGTAGACGCCGATGAACAGCAGCGACAGCGCGGTCCACGGCAGGATGAGGTGGTAGGCCCAGTCCAGCGGGTTCTGCGTCAGCGGCACGTAGCCGCCGTTCGGGAAGATCTTCCACCTGAAGCCGAGGTAGTAGCCCATCAGCGCGCCGACCCAGAAGACCGGCATCGAGATCCCGATGAGCGCGAGGACCGTGAGGAAGCGGTCCGCGAAGTGCCCCGCCCGCATCGCGGTGTAGAGGCCGATTGCGACGGCGACGACCATCCAGATGATCGCCGCGCCGATCGCCAGGGAGAACGTGGCCGGGAGGTCGTGCTTGATCTCGTCGACGACGTTGGTCTGGTTGGCGTACGACACGACGTCGCCCGTGAAGATCTTCTGCATCGTCTTGGCGTACTGGACGTACAGCGGCTTGTCGAAGCCCCACTGGTGGCGGATCGCCTCGAGCTGGCCGGTCGTCTGGTTGTGGCCGGCGAGCCGTATCGCCGGGTCGCTGTTGGGGATGACGTTGAAGATCGCGAACGTCACCACCGAGATCGCGAACAGGACCGCGACCATCGCGATCGCTCGCCGGACGATGAACCGCCCCATCAGTGCTCCAGGCGCACCTTCGCGCGGGGGTCGAAGGCGTCGCGGACGCCGTCACCGAAGACGTTCAGCGAGAGCACCGTGAGGACGAGCATGAGGCCCGGCACGATCGTCTGGTGCGGCGCCGTGACGATCCGCTGGATGC
>DASWQM010000006.1:0-13510 GCA_036403675.1 Solirubrobacteraceae bacterium
CCGGCGTCGGCGCTGCTCATCGCAGCTGCCACCGCCGTGCCGGTGTCCTGGCCGGGGAGCGCCTGGAAGACCGCTCCACCGACCCACACCACCGCCCAGGCGAGCGGCACCCAGCGCGCGGGCGCTTGGTGGGAGCCATCGCTCGCGGGCCAGGCTGCGAGTGCGAGCACGCCGTAGAGCAACGCGGCTCCGGGCGCACCGGTCAGCAGGCTCGCGTGCCCACTGGCGAGTCCGGATAGGCCCTCGCCGAAGAACCACACGCCGAGCGACCAGGGGAGCGAGGCGGCGAGCGCGGGCCTCGCGGTGGGGGGGACGAGCAGCCCGAGTCCGATCAGCAGTTGGACGGCGGCAAACGACAGGTCCCAGGCGACCGGGTGCGCCGCGATCACGCTCGCGCCCCACTGGACCGCGGCGCCCACGAAGTGGGGCTGCCCGGCCGCCGTCGGCGCGATGACGTCGTGTGCGAAGCCGCCTCCGAGCATGAACGGCTGGAGTTGCAGCGCACCGTCCAGGAGCCACAGCAGCCCCAGCGCGACCTGCAGGTGGCGGCGGGTCATGAGAACGCGGTGGCAGCGACGCTTGCTAGCCGACCACGCGGAACGCTCCGCGCATGAACGGGTGAATGCGGCAGTAGTAGGTGTAGGTGCCGGGCGCGAGGTTCGTGGGAGTTCGCCACCGCATCGTGTTGGTCGCCGGCGAACTGTGCGGGCCCATGGGCATCGCGTCGATACCGAGCTCGCCCGAGTCGAACTGCGTGGAAGCGGGTGCATCCGAGAGCGGGAAAGCGATGCCGGTACTGCGGTTGCACGGGACAGCGCAGGCGGTGATCGAGTGCCATTCGTATCCAGGGTGGTCCTGGTTGACAAACAGCAGGCTGTGGCCCTGACGTACCGTCGGTACGCGACCGGCCTGGCCGAGCAGGGCGAGGTCACCGGGCATGTAGACGTAGCCCTTGATCCGGACGTCGCTGGTGAGAGGGCCGCTCGGAAGCTGGCGCACGTCGACGATCGACGCGTGCCCGCCGCCGTGCACGTTGTTCTCAGGAAGATGTCCGTGCGTCAGGACACCCCGCCAATCGACCGCAGACGCGAACGGGTCGACACCGGACCGATCGCCGGGGGCGATGAAGAGCAGAGCGAGACCCATGTTCTCGTACCAGGAGATGTTCTTCGTCGCGTACGTAGATGTGATTCTGAGCGCGTCTCCCTTGCGCACGCGCACGCGCCAGTCGGGACGGGAGGCGGTGAGGGCGACGTCCCAGGAGACCGGCCCTGCGGGCTCGTAGTAGTGCGCCTGCGACCTGAAGATCCGCACGGACTGCGGCAGCGCACCTGCGGTGGCGCTGACGCAGGTCGAGGCACTGCGTGTGTCGCCGATGTCGAGTGCCTCGCGCCGGCAGGTCCGGGCCGTCGGAAGCGCGGCACCACGGCGGACGAGTTCGATCGTGTCGTAGAGGCCGCCGGGATGGAGGTGGCCGACGGCGCTCACGATCGTTCCGTCGAATGGCACGCGACTCTGGTTGAGCGGAGCGTGCCGGCCATAGGGACTTCTCGCGTCGGTGGGATAGGTGAAGGCTCCGTTCTTCCCGGTGCCGCTGAAGGTGTCGAACACCGGGTAGCTCTCACCTGCTCGAACGTCCATCCAGACCGGGATCACAGGCTTGACGCTCCGGGCAAGCGGCGCGCTTGCCGGAATGAAGTCGATGTCCCACACCAGACGGACGCGAGCGGGTTGGGGCAGCTGGTTGTGGATCATCTGGTCCATATGCCAGCGATCGGTCGCCTTGTACGGATAGCCGTAGCCGCGCGGAATGTGGAAGACGGTCTTTTCCTCTCCGCCGAAGAAGAACGGCCCTTTCGTGTTGTCGATCCACACGCCGTGGTGCAGATGAATGACATTCACCGGCGGAACCTTGCCGTTGAGGTACTGCAGATCGGGGCGCATCCGGACGATGTAGCCGTCAACGGCCGGCTTTTGGTTCTGCGGTATCGGAACCATCTTGACCGAGTTCTGCCCCGGGAGGACATTGATCGGAGCAGTCTGGAAGTGAAGATGCTGGATCCCCACGTCATTGGACCAAGCCCGAGATGGCGCCGAGCTCTGACGATGGCCGGCACCCGAGGATGCGGCGACAGCGTATGACACGCAAACGATGACGAGCAGCGCGGCGGCCCCGGCCACGCGTGACCAGCGGGTGGACAGGGCAACCCTGACGGCGGCGCGCGGACGATCAAAATGTGTGTGTTCGGGCATGCCCAGAACGTATCCACGTGTCACGCGCCCGTCGTCGGCCTGGAGAATGCCTTCGGCTACATCGATCGGCCTAGGCAAGGACGAAGGCCGGTACTCCGGCAGCCGGATCAGCTCTGTGCCAGAAACGCCGTTCCCTTCGCCGTGGGTCTGGCGGCTCACTCCCCGGGAGAGATGAGCCGTGTCTCGTAGGCGTAGATGACGGCTTGGACGCGGTCCCGAAGGCCGAGCTTTCCGAGCAGGTGGGAGACGTGCGACTTGACGGTTGCCTCCGACACGACCAATGCGGCGGCGATCTCGGCGTTGGAGAGGCCGTTGGCCAGCATTCGCAGCACCTCATGCTCACGGTCGGTGAGGAGATCGAGGTCGGCCGGGCGCTTCGAGACCGGCGCCGGAAGTCGCCGCGCGACCTGGTCGAGCAGCTGACGGGTCACGGCGGCCGACAGCACAGCGTCGCCGGCGGCGACGGCGCGCACCGCCGCGATGACCTCGTGAACGGGGGCGTCCTTGAGCAGGAAGCCGCTGGCGCCGGCGCGCAGCGCCTCGATGATGTACTGGTCGAGCCCGAACGTGGTCAGGATCAGGACGCGCTGGCGCGGGAGCCGCCGGGTGGCCTCGATGCCGTCCATCTCCGGCATCCGGATGTCCATCAGCACGACGTCCGGCGCGAGCGCGGTGGCGGCGTGGACCGCTTCCTCGCCATTGCCGGCCTCGTCCACGACGTCGATGTCGCCGGTCGCCTCGAGAACCGTCTTGAAGCCGGCCCGCAACATCGGCTGGTCGTCGGCGATGACGACGCGTAGCCTGGTCACGGCCCGTCCGGTGCGTAGGGCAGGGTCGCCGTGATCCGAAAGCCGTTGGGGAGGATGTTGGTGGTCAGCGTCCCTCCGAACAGCGCGACGCGCTCTCGCATCCCGATCAGGCCGTGGCCGTTCGACGGCTCCTTGGCGGCCGCCGGCCGCGCCGTGTCGCCGCGATCGACGATCGTGAGCTCGAGCGTGTCGGAGGTGTAGGCCAGCCGCACTTCGGTGCGCGCGCCGGCGGCGTGCTTGACGACGTTGGTCAGCGCCTCCTGGATGATCCGATAGGCCGACAGCTCGACGCTTCGCGGCAGCGGGTGCGGCTGTCCCTCGATCGCGAGCTCGACTTCGTGCCCCGCTCGGCGCAGCTGCTCGAGCAGCCGCTCCAGCTGGTCGAGGCCCGGCTGCGGAGCGAGCTCCGGTGTCTCGCCGTCGCCTCGTAGCAGTTTCAGTGTCGTGTGCATCTCGCTCATCGCCTGGCGACCGAGGTCGGCGATCGCGTCGGTGCTCCGCGCCACGCGGTCATCGCGGACGGTCGTCCCCAGCGCCTGGGCCTCGACGACCATCAGGGTCACGTTGTGAGCGACGATGTCGTGGAGTTCCTGCGCGATCCGGGTGCGCTCCTCCGCGACCGCTCGCTCGGCCAGCAGCTCCTTCTCGCGATCCAGGCGCTCGGCGCGCTCGCGCAGGCCGTCGATCACCCTGCGCCTCGCCCCGACGTAGAGCCCGAGCGCGGCGGCGGCCGCACACGACGCGGTGTTCCCGACGGCCTGCCCGAGCAGGCCACCGTGGTCGTTCATGTTGCCGCTGCCCCACGCGGCGTCAGCGATGACCGCGACAGCCGCAGCGCCTGCGGCCGCCGCCGCCGCGAGCCTCCACTCTGTCTGCGTGGCGATCGTGTAGAGGGCCACCATGACCGGAAGCTGGAGCGCCTCGCCGCTGGGAATCACTGCCCAGACAGCGACCGCGATCAGCAGCGCCGCCGCCGGGCGGCTGCGGCGGAGGAACAGCGATCCCAGTGCCGGCAGGCCAAGGAGCAGCAGGAGCGGCTGGTCCTCGCGAGCGGCGTTGGAGACCAGCGACGCCACGACGGGGACGGCGAGCGCGATCGCGAGGAGCACATCGCTGCGCTCCGCGGTGAGCTGCCGAAGACGCCATCGGCGGGCCGGGGACATCGCCGACACTATCCCTGGCCCGCCGTTGACATGTCTACGCAAACGTTGCTGCGCCGGCGACGTTCACACGTCGCGCTTGACGAGCAGCACCGCGGCGGCCGCGATCACCGCCACCACGTAGCCGGCGAAGACCGCGAGGCCGGCGCTGGGGGACAGCGTCTGGGCGTGGTGGCCGATCTGCATCATCGCCTGCCCGGCGTTGCTGGGCAGGTAGGGGTCGATCGAGTTCGTGATGCTCGAGGGCAGAATCGAGATCAACGGCGGGAGTACGAACATGACCCCGGCGAACGTCGCGATGCCCGCCGCGGTGTTGCGCAGGATCGCGCCGAGTCCCATCGCGAACAGTCCGACGAGCGTCAGGTAGCCCGCGGCTCCGAGAATCGCGCCCGGCACGCCCGGGTGCGAGAACGCGATCTGGATGTGCTGGCCGGACAGGATCGCCTGGCCGGCGAAGAACGCGATGAACGCCGCGGGGATCGCGAGCACGAGCGCGACGAGCGCGTAGACGCCGGCCTTCCCCCACAGGACCGGCAGGCGCTTTGGCACCGCGGTCATCGTCGAGCGGATCATGCCGGTCGTGTACTCGCCGGTGATCAGCATCACGCCGAGCACGCCGATCGCCAGCACGCCGAAACTGACGCCGAGCAGGCTCGTCGACAGCGGGTCGAACGACGCCTTGTCGGCGGCGGTCATCGAGCTCCAGCGCGAGACATTCGCCGCGCACGCGATGATCCCGAAGCCGATCGTCATGATCGCCGTCGCCAGCAGCGCGTAGCGCGTCGAGCGCAGCGAGTAGAGCTTCGTCCACTCGGATCTGAAGACTCCGGGCTGCGTCACCCGGCCACGGGCCGGGGTTTCGGTCCGCCGGGCGATCGCCGGCCGGCGGTCGATTGCGGGGGCTGAGGTGCTCATGCTGCGATCCTTTCCTGCCGGTCGGTATCCGCCGGGTGGATGGCGCGGTACTCGGTCTCTTCATGCGTGAGCTCCATGAACGCCTCCTCGAGCGAGGTCTTCTCGGGAGTCAGCTCGTGAAGGACGAGCCCGTTGCGCGCGGCGGCGCCGCCGATCTGCGCGGCGGTCAGTCCCTCGACCTCGAGCACGCCGGGTTCGGCGCTGGAGACACGGATCTCCGGACCGAGGATCGCCTCGCGCAGCTGCGCCGCCTCCGGTGAGCGGACCCGGACGACATTTGTCGACCACTCGTCGACAAAGGCATCAAGCGGGACGTCGCGGATCAGCCGGCCGCGGCCGATGATGATCAGATGGTCCGCGGTCACCGCCATCTCGCTCATCAGGTGCGAGGACAGGAACACCGTCCGCCCCTCGGCCGCAAGCCCCTTCAGGAGGTCACGGATCCAGCGGATCCCCTCCGGATCGAGGCCGTTGATCGGCTCGTCGAGGATCAGGACCTCGGGGTCTCCCAGCAGCGCGGCGGCGATCCCGAGTCGCTGGCCCATTCCGAGCGAGAACTGGCCGGCCCGCTTGCGCGCGACCTCGTCGAGGCCCACGAGCGAGATCAGCTCCCGGACCCGTGAACGCGGGATCCCGTGCGTCTGGGCCAGCGCCAGCAGATGGTGGTAGGCCGAGCGGCCGGTGTGCACCGAGCGGGCCTCGAGCAGCACCCCGACCTCGTGAAGGGGCGCCGGATAGTCCCGGTACGCCCTGCCAGCCACGGTCACCGACCCGTCGTTGGGAGCATCGAGCCCGACGATCAGTCGCATCGTCGTCGACTTGCCCGATCCATTCGGACCGAGGAAGCCGGTGATGATCCCGGGCCTGACCGTAAAGGTGAGATCGTCGACGGCCGTCTTCTCGCCGTAGCGTTTCGTCAGATTCTGAGCTTCGATCATTTCGATTCCTTGTCTTGCGGGTGCAGAGTTGCAGCCCAGACGGTAGGCACGGCAGAGCCGGCCCACATCGGCCTTCAGGTCCGCCGAGCGACCGTCGACGGAGGGTGATTTCGGACGCGTCTCATCCGATCGGATGAGCACCACGGACCGCGGCAGCGGGCGCATCTCACGGGGCGGAAGCCGACCCCGGCGCACCCGTGGGAAGCGCTTGGACGTCGACGGCCTCGTGTACCGGTTTCGGGTGCGGGATGCGCAGCAGTCGCGTCAGGCCGGCCGGCATCCACCAGTTCCAGCGGCCCATGAGCGCGACGAGCGCCGGCACCAGCAGGGTCCGCACGACGAAGGCGTCGAGCAGGATGCCGACCGACAGGCCGGTGGCGATGACGCGGACCGGCAGGTCGGGGTTGGTCGACAGCGACAGGAACGAGACGCCCAGGATGAGCGCCGCGGAAGTCACCAGGCGGCCGGTGCGTCCGAGGGCGCCGACGATCGCGCCGGCGGTCGTGCCGGTACGGTCGTATTCCTCGCGCATGCGCGCCAGGAGGAAGACCTCGTAGTCCATCGACAGGCCGAACAGGAACGCGAAGACGATGATCGGGATGAAGTCACGGATCGAGCCTGTGGCGGGAACGCCGTAGACGAGGCTCGAGCCGTGGCCCTGCTGCCAGAAGAGCACGAGGAACCCGTAGGAGGCGCCGAGCGAGACGATGTTCAGCACGACGGCCTTGCCCGCGAGCACGACCGAGCGGAACGCGCGTGCGAGCAGCAGGAACGTGACGATCGCGATGAGCCCGAGCATGAGCGGGAAGTTGCCGTAGACGGCCGTCACGAAGTCCTTGTTCTGGGCGGTGTTGCCGCCGACCTGGGCGCCGCCGGGAACGCTCGCCAGTCGGGTCCGCAGGAGCGGGATGAGCGCCTTGCCCGCGGCGGTGTCGCCCTGCTGGCGGGGGATGACGCTGACGAACACATCGTTGCCGTGGCGGAACGCCGGCGTGTCCGGGGCCAGTGAGGTGTAGACCCCGGGCGTCGTGTTGGCGATGTCGACCATGCGCTTCGCGCCCTGCGCGCCACCGTGCGTCAGGACCTGCATCGGGAAGACGACCGCGGTCGGAACCCCGTCGCGGTGCAGCGCCTGAAGTGTCCTGGCGGCCGGTGTCGTCGTCGGGAACGCCTTCGTGTTGGGCTGGCCGGTGTTCATCGACAGTGCGGGTAGCGCGAGCGCGAGCACGATCGCCAGCCCTGCGGCTCCGGCTATCCAGCGCTGCCGCACGACGAGCTGACCCCAGCGATGCCATCCAGGACTGAAGCTCGTCGAGGACCGGCGCAGCCGCCGGCGGTCGAGCGCCGGGCCCCAGGCGGCGAGGGTGACCGGCAGCAGCGTCGTCGCCGCGGCCATCGCGACGAGCGGGATGAGCATGCCGCCGTAGCCGACGCTGCGCAGGAACGGCACCGGCAGCGCCACGAGCGACAGCAGGCCGATCGCCACCGTCAGGCCGCTGAGCACGACGGCATGGCCGGCGGCCTTGCCGGCGGCGAGGATCGCGTCCTCGTTGTCGAGACCGGGCTCGCGCTCCTCGCGCCAGCGGGTCACGATCAGCAGCGAGTAGTCGATCGCCACGCCCAGGCCGATCAACGCGACGAGGAACTCCACCAGGAAGCTGATGTCGGTGAGGTGCGTCAGCCCGCCTACGAGCAGGAACGAGGTGAGGATCGCGGGGATCGCCATCAGCAGCGGGATCAGCGCGAGCGCCGAGCCGAAGACGAGCGCCAGGATGATGAGCGCCCCGGCCATGCCGATGAGCGTCTCCACCAGCGCGCTCGGCCCGCTGGCGCCGCCACCGCTCTGCAGCTGCTCGAAGCCCGTCACCCCCACGGTCGCCCCGCGCGGCGCGGCGCTCTGCAGCGCGTGCGGGATCCGTTGCATGACGCCGCTGCCGAGCGGGATGTCGGGATTTGGCATGTTGATCAGCGCCCATGTCGTGCGCCCGTCCGGCGAGATCAGCTTGGGGTCGTGTGTGGTGGCGTAGTCGGCGACGGCGAGGTGCCCGGCGTTCGAAGCAGCCGCGAAGGTGCGCGCCGCGGCCGCCTGTCCCGCGGCATCGCGCATGGTCTGGCCCGCCGGGAGTCGCAGCGTGGCGATCGTCGGCTGCTCGTTGCCGTCGATGCCGAAGCGCTGCTGGATCGCGTGGTTGGCCTCGTAGCCCGGCGTGCCTGGAGTGACGAATGTATGCGTGAGGCGCGAGGTCGCCGAGGGCGTCGCGAGCGCTCCGGCGACGGTCAACAGCAGCCAGGCGAGGACGACGAGGCGCCGATGGTGAAGCACGGAGCGCGTGAGGGAGTTCATGGCGGCGAAGCTACGGAGGGCACCGCCCGCTGTCGTCGGCCGATCGGACGCACCTGCTGTCCCGGGACCTACTCCTGGAGCGGTACGCCGCGCCCCATGCGACCACGTCAAGAGCATCCTGCGGGCCGATGGCACAGCGCGCCGCCGCGTGTAGCGTCTGAGCGGTGCACCTGGCGGTTCCTCGACGGTGGGATCTGCTGGCCGCGGTCGTCGGCGCCGGGGCCTTGATCGTCGACGGGCTCAACCGCGGACGGGCACCGGCGTCGATCGTCGTCGCGCTGGCGATCGCCGCGTGCCTGCCGTTGGCGTGGCGCCGTCGTGCGCCACTCGCCGTCCTGCTCGCCGTCGTCGTCGGATTGATCGCGTGCCTCGCCGTCTTCGAGCCGTACGACTCGTCGATCGTCGTCCTGATGCTCGCCCTCTACAACGTGGCGGCGCTCGGCGACCGCCATCGCTCCCTGTTCGTCGGTGCAGCCACGGCGGCGTTCCTCGTGACGGTCATCGTGATCGTCTCCCCGGAGCACAACACGCTCCGGGAGATCGGCCTGCGTCTCGTCCTGGCGTTCGGCGCCCTGGTCGTCGGCGACACCGTGCGCTCCCGGCGGGAGCTGCGGGCGGCCGATCGCGACCGTGAGCGGCGGATCGCGCACGAGCGCGAGCAGGACAGCCGCCGTCGCGTCGCCGACGAGCGCCTGCGGATCGCCCGGGATCTGCACGACACCGTCGCGCACGCACTCGTCGCGATCAACGTCCGCGCCGGGGTGGCTGCCCACCTCGGCCCAGGCCAGGACTCCGGCGCTGCCCTGAGCGACATCATGGCCGCGTCCGAGGAGGCGCTGAACGACCTGCGGGCGACCCTCAGCCTGCTACGCGACACCGACGATCCGGCACCGACCGCCCCGCCCGGCGGGCTGACGTCGATGGACCAGCTCCTCGAGCGTGCGCGCTCCGCGGGGCTGGAGGTGCAGTCCGACGTGCGACTCGGCGGCCACGCCATTCCCTCCTTGGTCGAGCAGGCCGGATTCCGAATCGTGCAGGAGGCGCTCACCAACGTCATGCGCCATGCGAACGCCTCGCGCGCCATGGTGGTTCTGACCGTGGACGACGACGCAGTTCACATCGACGTGGCCGATGACGGCATCGGCGCGTCGGCAGTCAACGGACACGGCGCGGGACACGGCCTGCGGGGCATGAGTGAGCGCGTCGCCGCGTTGGGCGGCAGCGTCACGGCTGGTCCCGCCAAGCACGGCGGCTGGTGCGTTCACGCGCGGCTGCCCCTGAAGTCCGCCGGCCGACCATGAGTCTCCCGATCCGCGTCCTGATCGCCGAGGACCAGGCCATCGTCCGCGCCGGCTTTCGCGCGCTGCTGGACGCCCAAGCCGATCTCGAGGTGGCAGGCGAGGCCGCCGACGGACGCCAGGCCGTCGCGCTTGCGCGCAAGCTGCGCCCGCAACTCGTGCTCATGGACATCCGCATGCCCGAGCTCGACGGTCTGGAGGCAACACGCCAGATCAGCTCCGATCCATCCTTGGTCGGCACCCGAGTCCTCGTGCTCACGACGTTCGAGCTCGACGAGTACGTCTTCGGGGCGCTGCGCGCCGGCGCCAGCGGCTTCTTGCTCAAGGGCGGCCGACCCGCCGACCTGCTGTCGGCGATCCGGCTCGTTGCCGAGGGAGAGTCCCTGCTGGCCCCGAGCGTCACCAAGCGCCTCATCGAGGCCTACATCTCCCGGCCCGAGCACGCGAAGACGACTCCAGACGGGCTGGACGAGCTCACGCCCCGCGAGCATGAGGTCCTCGGCCTCATCGCGCGGGGACAGAACAACGGCGAGATCGCGCAGGCGCTGCACCTGAGCCCGCTCACGGCCAAGACGCACGTCTCGCGCATCCTCATGAAGCTCGGCGCGCGCGACCGCGTGCAGCTCGTCGTCATGGCCTACCAGGCCGGCCTCGTCCCCGGCACCGGCCAGACGACGCCGTGACCGAACCCACCCGCCGCCGCCGCCGGAGCCGTGGCGTCGCCCACGACCCCGCGCGTACAATCGGCTCGATGGCCACCGACGGCGCGCGCACGTGGATCCTGACCGGCTCGCCCGAGAACTACGCGGCGACGGCCGCGCGCGGGCACACCGTCATCGGCTGCAAGGAGCGGCGGCGCAACCAGGCGCTGCAGATGGAGCGCGGTGATCGGATCGTGCTCTACCTCACGGGGGTCATGCGTTTCGCCGCGGTGATCCGCGTCACCGGCGAGCTGTACGAGGACCGCACGCCGATCTGGCCCGGCAAGCCCGGCAAGGTCGACGCCTACCCCTGGCGCCTGCCGACCGAGCCTGAGGTCGTGCTCGACGAGGACGCGTGGGTTCCCGCGGAATCGCTGAAGGAGGACCTCGAGCACATCCGCAAGTGGCCGGCCGAGCACTGGAAGCTGGCGTTCCAGGGCCAGCTGCGCGCCGTCTCCGACGCGGACGCCGCGCTGCTCATGGAGCGCATGCGGGCGGCGGCCGGCGTCGCGGCGTAGGACGAGGACGCGCGTGTGAACGGCACGCCATCGTGAAGGGCACCGCGCGGCGCCTGCGCGCGGCCTACAGCGCGCTGGACCGCGACCAGCGCCTCGCGGGGGGCGCGGCGGTGGCGCTGCTGCTGACGATGTTCCTGCCGTGGTACGACAAGTCCGTCGTCATCCCCGGCACCAAGGGCTTCGTCCACGACCAGATCAGCGCCTTCGGCGCGGTGTCGTTCGTCGAGGCGGCGATCTTCCTCGTCGCCGCGGGCGTGCTCGTGCTGCTGCTCGCCCGCGCCGAGGAGCGGGCGTTCCACCTGCCCGGCGGCGACGGCACGGTCATTCTCGCCGCCGGCGCATGGGCGACGCTGCTGCTCTTCTACCGCGTCTTCGACGTCCCCAACATCAGCGGCGAGGGCGGTACGGTCGGCATCTACTGGGGCTTCTTCGCGGCGTTCGTGGCCGCGGGCGCGCTCGCCGCGGCGGGCCAGCGCATCCGCGCCGCCGGCCGGCCCGAGCCGCCGGCGTCCCGCCGCAAGGCCGATCCCGCCGGCCGCCCGCAGCCGCCCGCGCCGCGCGGCGAGCCCGATCGCGCCGCCGCGGACACCGCCGTCGTGCCGTCCTCCGAGGCGGGCACCGAGGTCGTCCCTGCCTCGGAGGCGCCCACCGACGTCGTGTCCTCGTCACCGCGGCCGCCGCGCGCCCGCGCGGTCACCCGCGCCGACGCCGAGCAGCTCACGTTCGACGACGCCGCCGAGCACGACGGCGAGCGACCGCCGCCCGGCGGCGAGATCCGACGCGCGCGCGACCAGCGCTAGTGGACCCGTCCGTGCGTTCGACGGGTTTCCCGGCGCGCGGATCCGTGCCTCACGGGCGCCGGGCCACGGCCACGGCCCAGAGGCACGCGCGCCGGGACCAGCGTCACCGGCGTGAGGCTACCCCGCCGCACGCGCGAGGACAGCGCGCGGGCGGGGCGCCTCGGGCGGCCCTTACGGGCGCCGCACGGCCACGACCGTGAACGGCAGCACCGGCGTGCCGCCACGCTTGTCGAACTGCGAGTTGACGACGAGCAGGCGCTTGCCGTCGAGCGCCGCCGTCGTCGGGAACCTGAACTGATCGCTCGTGATCGCCTTGCCGACGCGGCCCGCGCGCTTGCCGCGGCGGAGCTTGACCTCGACGATCTGGTTGTCCGCGTTGCGGACGACGAACAGCCGGCTGCCGTCGGCGACCAGGCCGTCGCCGTTGGTCAGCGTCTTGCCGCCGAGGTCGATCTCGCTGACGGCCTTCGTGCGCGTGTCGATCCGGAAGAGCTTGCCCGTGTTGGACTGCACGACCACGAGCAGCCGGCCGCCGTCATAGCTGACGATGCCGTTGGCGTTGAAGCCGTCCCTGTAGACGAACGGCGTGCCGGTGAGGTCGAGCCACGGTTCGAGGTCGCCGACGCTGTCGCCGCTCGTCGCGGCGCGCAGGATCACCGGCCGCATCGAGTCGGTGAAGTACGCGAAGCCGCCGGCGACCGTGACGTCGTTGATGAACGTCTGGCTCGCGCCTGGCCTGCTGTCGAGAACCTTCAGCGTGCTGCCGTCGGTCGTGCTGAGCACGAACGCCTTGCCCGTCTGCCCACCGGCGACGAGCAGCCGCCCGCGGCCGTCGGCCTTCAGGCCGACCGCGGCCGTCCGTCCGTCGGCGCCGCCGGCGGCGAACGGCGCCGGCGCGGGCTGCCCGACATCGCCCTTGAAGATCGTGCCGTCCGTCGTCGAGGTGACGAAGAAGGTCCTACCGTCAAGCGCGATGCCCTCCGGAAAGACGGCGTCGCCCGGGATCTCGTAGACGTTCGGGCGGTTCTTGGCGCCCTTGCGATCGTCGCGGTTCCTGCCGGCCCTGCCGTCGTCCGCGGTCTTGCCGCTCTTGCCGTCGTCCCTGCTCTTGCCGGACGTGGCGGCGGTCCCCGCCACCGTCGGCACGGCGGCAAGGAGAGCCAGCAGCATCCAGCGCGGTCTGCGCGACATTGAGTCCTTTCGGTCGGCTGCAAAGACAAACCTGAAAATAGAACATTGCTACTCCGGGCGACCGGCCGTCAACTTCGTACCGCCCGGCCCGCCGCGCCCGACATGCCACGGCAGGCGCCACGCGACGCGCGGCGGCAGCGCCACGGCGGCGACCGTGAACGGCAGCGCGGGCGCGCCGCCGCGCTTGTCGAACTGCGAGTTGACGACGAGCAGGCGCTCGCCGTCGCGCGCCGCCGTCGTGGGGTACCTGAGCTCGTCGCTCGTGATCGTCGTGCCGATCCGGCCCTCGCGCCTGCCGCGCAGCAGCCTGACCTCGACGACCCGCTCGCCGGCGTGCCGGACGACGAAGAGGCGGCTGCCGTCGGCGACGAGACCGTCGCCGCCCGCCACCGTCTCGCCGCCGAGATCGATCTCGCTGACCGCCTTCGTCCGCGTGTCGATGCGAAACAGCCTGCCGGTGTTGAACTGCACCACCACGAGCAGCGCGCCGCGGGCGAAGCTCGCAATGCCGTTGGCGTTGATCCCGCTGCGGTAGACGAACGGCGTGCCGGTGAGGTCCAGCCACGGCTCAAGCGCGCCGACG
>DASWQM010000007.1:0-2783 GCA_036403675.1 Solirubrobacteraceae bacterium
AAGCGCCGAGCGCCAGTTGCGGACTGCGAGCCACGGCTCGTGCACCGTCACGACGAGCCGGGTCCGCGGCCAGCGCCGGCGCACGCTGATCGCGTCGCGCACCAGTCCCGGCGCGAAGCCCCACCGCCCGTAGCTGAGCGGGTTGTACTGGAGGAGGATCCAGCGCGGCGGGGTCCCTCGTGCGAGCACTGCCGCAAGGCCGCCGTCCTCGTAGCCGGCGGCAACGCCAGCCTCGCGCAGGGCGCTCACGAGATGACGCGAGTACTCGTCGATCGCGCTCGCGGGACGATCGTGGCGGTAGGCCACGAGCCCGACCGCGTCGCGGCCGGGCACGTCGCGACTCCGGCCCGCTACGCCGCGTTTTCGGCCACGGCCTGCCAGCGGCTACGCCGCACCAGCATGTACGGGCAGCAGCGGTACCACGGGTAGCTCTGCTTCCACCACCAGCACCACAGCGGCTCGTAGGGCCACCACTCGTACCAGGGCAGCCACGTCACCGGATAAACGAGACGGGGCAGCTCGAGACCTTCGAGGACTGCTTCGTTGAGCTGGAGTCCTGCTTCGCGGGAGATGCCGAGCAGGTCGATCGGCTCGGTCGGAGCCTCTCTCACCGCGGCCTCGACGGCGTTGGTCAACCGCCCGAACACCTCGTTGGCGCGAGCCATCGCGGTGGCGACACCTTCGTCATAAGCTTCCATGCGGCCCCCTCCTCGACTGAAGTATCGAGCGCCGACTGTACCTGAGGCCGCGGGGTTTTCCGAGCCTCCGAGACGTGCGAATTGGAAAATAGGACCGCGTTGTCGATGAGGTCGTGAACGTTCGGAGAACGACGAAGGGGCAGCACCGTTAATCGATACGCTTGCGCGGCTATGAGACACGTGCTGTTCGTCTGCAACGAGCACGACGGTCTGTCGCAGATGGCACAGGCGTTCTTCGAGCGCCACGCGCCCAGAGGTGTCAGTGCCGAGTCCGCCGGCGTCCGGTCTCCGAAGCGGGTCCAGCCACTCGCCGTCGAGGCGATGCGCGAGCTCGGCCTCGACATCTCCGGCCGCCGGCCGCGGCGGCTGCTCGTCGAGATGCAGTTCCACGCCGACCTGGCGGTCACGCTCGGCTGCCGCGATGCCTGCCCGTACGTGGCGGCCCGCGTGGAGAACTGGGAGGTGGACGACCTCGCGGGCCTGGACCTCGGCGGCGTTCGCGCCATGCGCGACCGCATCGAGCAGCTCGTGCGCGCACTCGTCTGCGACCGCCTGCCCGAGCTGGTCGGCGAGCGCAGCACGCACCAGGCCCGCCTGATCCAGCTCCTGCCCGTGCTCGTGGACGAGTTCCAGGGCGTGCGCTCGCCCGAGGAGATCCGCTCCTGCGCCGACGCGATCCTCAGCCAGTACGACGCTGCGCCCGGGCGCCCGGACCTTCTCACCCTCGCTCACAAGCGCACGCAGGACTGCCTGCGCGCCGAGGTCTGCAGGCCGCGCGCGCGGGTCGACGATCGCCTGCCAGACCTTCTCGACGACCGCAACCCGCACCAGCTGCGCCTCATGCAGCTCCTGCCGGTGCTCGTCGACGAGTTCAAGGGCGTGCGCTCCCCGGAGCAGATCCGCTCCTGCGCCGATGCGATCCTCAGCCAGTACGACACGTCGCCGGGTCGCTCGGAGCTCCTCACGCTGGCGCACGAGCGCACACGGCACTGCCTGCGCGCTCGGGTCTGCGCGCCGCTCGCATCAGCCTGAGACGGTGAGGCCGGCGGTCGCGGCCCGGCCGGCTGGGGCACCAACATCGGCCGAGAGGACTCGAGGGTCGATCACGACGCCAGGGCAGCAGCCGTCGCGCATCGATCGTCGCCCGCTCCGCGCCGCCGGCCGGGGCAACGCTACGCTCGCGTGCCGGAGCAGACGTAACCGGCGTGTTAGCGGTCGGCCGACATTCCAACGATCATAGGTGCTATGTCGACTGCCAGTGTCATCGCCATCGGATTGCCCCGACAGCGCTCAATGATCCACATTACGCGTTAACACGTGGGTCACGAGTGACGGGATCTCGCGGGATATGGTCACACCAGTGTTGTGTCGAATATGCCCCCGCGGGCACTCGGCGCGGCCCCACCCCACAGCCTCGGAGCGGCGGCAGTTGCGCACGGATGTCGACAGGTTCTCACGCGGACATGGCTAGCCGGCGACGCGTACTCGCCGCCGGCGATGGCGGCTCTCCGGCCTCGGCGACCGAATCGCGGCCGCCGTCGATGGGCAAGGTCCGCGGCGAACAGGAGCGACGGCCGCCGCCCGCGCCCGCCGGCCAGACGCGCGACGCGTGGGATGCGGCACACGCCCGGGCGCTGCGCGCCACGCTCGTACTGCTCAATCTCGCCGATCCCCGCCCGCGGCGTCCGCACGCGCTCGCGTGGCATCCGCCGGTCTTCGCGATCGGCGTGTCCTGCACCGAACCGCCCAACGACGCGCGGCTGCGCCCGTTTCGCGAGGGGGCCGGCGAGCTGCTCCAGCGTGTCGCCGACGGGCTGCCGCACGGACAGACCGGTAGGACGCAGCCGCTGGGCTTCGTCAACCAGGAGGCCCACGCCTGGACCACGCTGCGCGCGGGCCGGTCGTGGACCGCGCTCCTGCATCGTGACGGCGCCGCCGGAGTGGCATTTCGCTGCGCGGCGCCAGACGCATCGCTCGATGTCCTGCGAGCGCCCGGCGGCCCGCTGCGCATGGCGTGGGCCGCCGCCGTCGACCTGCTGGTCGGCGCGTTCGACGGCGCGGGACGCGCGCGCCTGAGCGTGCTCG
>DASWQM010000008.1:0-10958 GCA_036403675.1 Solirubrobacteraceae bacterium
GCTGGATCAGCCGCAACTTCCTGCTCTTCGTCGCCATCGGCCTGCTCATCCCGTTCGTCCTGGGCTTCGTCCTCCACGGCTTCTCGCTGACCGCCGCGCTGTGGACGCTGCTGTGGGCGGGCTTCGTGCGGATCTTCTTCATCCACCACGTCACCTGGTCGATCAACTCCGTCTGCCACTTCTTCGGGCGCCGGCGCTTCGACATCGAGGACAAGTCGACGAACGTGGCCTGGCTCGCGCTCCTGACGTTCGGCGAGTCGTGGCACCACAACCACCACGCGTTCCCGCGCTCGGCGCGGCAGGGCCTGGGGCGCTGGGAGCTCGACATCTCGGCGATGTTCATCTGGTCGCTGGAGAAGCTCGGCCTGGCGACGAACGTCGTCCGCATCACCCCCGAGCGCCAGCGCGAGAAGCTCGCGGGCGCGAAGCGCGCGGAGTCCGCGGCAGCCGCCTGACCCGCACGCGCCGCAGCGGTAGCGTTGCGGCGCGATGCACTTCGGGCAGCCCGGCGACGGCGGGGAGCAGCTGGAGCTCACGCTCGGGCCGCTGTACCTCGTCGTCGTCGACGACCGCGTCAGCGACCAGCTCACCGGCCGCGCGCAGCGCAGCTACCGCTCGCCCGCGCAGCCGCTCGACGATGCGCGCTGCCTCGCGGCGCTGCTGCTCGACCGCGGCGGCGAGCTCGACGGCGACGGCCCCTGGCGGCGCCCGCTCGCGGGCGGGCAGCGCTACGTGGCGATCGTGCCGGCGCCAGGCGGGCCGATCGGCACGTAGCCGCTCGGCGCGGACCCGCGCCCGCGACGCAGGCCTCCGCTGCGCCATACCGCGCGCGTTCACTCAACCGCAGCGTTGGTTTTTCGTGCCAGTTTGTCGTTAATCCGATTTGACACAACCCGGTTCGGCCGCGTAGCTTGCCGCCGCAGGGCCTGGGGAGCCCACATCGGCGGCGGACCTCGGTCCGTAAGGGGGCAGGTACATGAGTTGTGCACGTGTCGTGCGCGGGAGGGCGCGCGCGGCGGCAGGCGCAGTCGCGGTCGTGTTCGGCCTGGCAGCGACGGCCGGAACCGCGAGCGCGGTGACGTTAACACCGCTTTCAACCGGCTTCAACAGCCCGGTCGGCATCGATTACCACGAGCCGAGCAAGAAGGTCATCATGTCGGTGAACTATCCAACGGGCCAGCCGTACAACTTCGAACTGGTGGCCGCCGACGGCGGTCGCACCCAGTTCTCGGCGATCCACGGACTGACCGACGAGCTGAAGCTCGCAACGGTGCGAAGCGGGCCCTGTCAGGGCGGCTTCGCCACCGGGGAGCTGTTCACAGGCAACGGCAAGCCGGGTGAGGTCGTGCGGGTGTCTCCGGACGGCTCGACGATCCAGGATCCGTGGGTGACGCTGGCCGATCCGGGGCTCATGCGCGGCGGTCTGTTCCAGGATCGCTTCTGCGTCGCGGGCGGCGACCTCATCATCGTCACGACCGCCGGTGGAGTGTGGCGGATCAAGAGCGACGGGTCCGCGCGGCAGCTCGCCAGCCTGGGCGTGCACCTCGAGGGCGTCACCACCATCCCGGACGACCCCGCCAAGTACGGTCCGTGGGCCGGCAAGATCCTCACCGGGGCCGAGAACGAGGGCCTCTTCTGGACGATCGACCCGACCACCGGCGCCGCGACGTCCTACAGTCTCGGCGTCAACCCGGAGGACGTCGACATCGTCCCGCCGAACGAGAACTTCTTCGGCGTGAACTTCGGGGGCAGCCAGCTGATGGGGGCACCCGCATCGGAGTTCTGCAACATCCGCGGCGACGTCGTGTCGGCGCAGGAATCCGGCGTCCTGTGGGACGTCCACTGGAGCGGAACGCAGTTCGTCACGACAAACCTCGCGCAGGTGACGCAGTGGGAGCACGTGACGTTCGCGCCGGTCGGGATCGTCGAGATCCCGCCGCCACCCGCGGCGTCGATCGACGACGTGACGGTTGACGAGAGCGCGGGAACGGCGACGTTCACCGTGAAGCTGTCACATGCCGTCAACGGTCCCTGCCCGGATCCCGTCAGCCTGAAGTTCGCCACCGCGAACGGCAGCGCTACGGCCCCCGCGGACTACGGGTCGACCAATGGGACGCTGACGTTCGCACCCGGCGAGGACACCAAGACGATCACCGTCCCGATCGTCGACGACTCGATCGCGGAGAACGACGAGAACTTCTTCGTCGGCCTCTCCGGCCCGCTCGGTGCGACGATCGCCGACGATCGTGGTGTCGGCACGATCATCGACAACGACGCGCGCATCTCGATCAACGACGTCACGGTGACCGAAGGAGACGCGGGGACGACGCCGGCGACGTTCAACGTCACCCTCTCTCACAGCAGCTCGAAGACGATCACCGTCCAGTACGCGACGGCCGACGGGACCGCGACGGCGCCCGCCGACTACGGCACGACGAGCGGCACGGTGACGTTCGCTCCCGGTGAGACGAGCAAGGCCGTCGTCGTGCAGGTTCGCGGCGACACGATCGACGAGCCCAACGAGACGTTCACCGTCAAGCTGTCACAGCCGACGAACGCCGCGTTCGCCGACGACACCGGCGTCGGGACGATCATCGACGACGACCGCAACGGCGCGTTCTCGTGCCGGGCGAGCGCGCTGCGGCTGACCGGCCTGCTCGAACCAGTCGCCGCCAACCGGCCCAACGCACCGTGCCGCGACGACTCCAGCACGACGCTCCAGGTCGGGCTCATCGGGGGGACGCTGACGGCGAACCTCAAGGCGCCGAACGCACGGACCGACCAGACGCCCGACGACCTCCAGTCGGCAGCTCCGGCGATCGGCGACAGGGCGACGGCGCACGCCGACACGAGCGACGCGAGCATCAGCGTGAGCGCGATCGCCGCGACGTCGACGGCCGCCGACGCCTCGGCGGAGTGCACGAGCTCGGGCGTCCCGACGCTCACGAGCTCGTCGAAGGTCGTCGGCCTGCATGTCAACGGTCAGGCCTACGACGTCCTGACGCAGCCGGTGACGATCCCGCTCGTGCTCGCCACGCTGCGGATCAACGCCACGATCAACGAACCGGGACGGATCACGCGCCGGGCCATCTGGCTCGACAACGCGATCCTGCCCGACGTCGTCATCGGCGAGGTCATCGCCGACTACTCCGGCAACCCCTGCACGGCGTAGACCACGGGCCCGGCCGGGCTCCTCGGAGCCCGGCCGCTCCGGCCAGTGGACGCGTCCGGCCACGTCCATTAGCGCCCCGAGTCCGCGCCCGGCTCGATCGTGTAGCGCTCGAACACGACGCGGCGACCGGCCTCGGTCCTGGCGACGCGTCCGGTCGGCCTGCCTCCGAGCTGCCGCGCGACGCGTTGCGATGCCACGTTGTGCGGCTCGATGTCGAGCTGCACGGCGTCCGGCGCGAGCTCCGCGAACGTCCACGTCATGAGGCGCCGCGCCGCCTCGCGGGCCAGCCCCCGCCCGCGGAAGCCCTCGATGATCCAGTAGCCGATGCGCGGTCGCGGCTCGTCGAGCGCGAAGAGGCCGACCATGCCGACGGGCAGGTCGCGCTCCGCGATCTCGATGGCGAGGATGAGGGCCTGACCCTCGCGCAGGCGTTCGTGCTGGTGCGCGACCCACGCCTCGGCCTCCTGCGGCGAGTACGCGGGCGGCACCCAGGTGAAGCGGCTGATGTCGCCGTCCGCGCACGCCGGCTCGAGCACGGGCGCGTCGCTCCGGCGCCAGGGCGCAGCGTAAAGCCCGGTCCCGTGAGGATCGGAGACCACCGCACGCGCCGCTCCTTACGCCGGCAGCTCGTCGGCCAGCCCGAAGCGCCGGAACATCCCCGGCGTCATGACGCCCGCGACGTCGCCGAAGCGCTCGTAGACCCACGGCGCGACGAACGCCGTCACCTCGTCGATGCGGTCGTCGCGCAGCGTGAGGACGTCGAGCACGCCCGCGACGAAGCTTTCGCGCTCGTCGTCCCACATGTAGCAGCCGACCGCGAGCTGGCCGTTGGCGCGCGTCGGTACGTGGCGCCAGCGCTCGGCCAGCGGGTGGTCGGTGAGGAAGGCTCCGACGGCCTCCCGGCCGCGGTACCAGAGCGGCATCGGCGGCATCGACCACGTCGGATCCGCGGTGAGCAGCGCCACGACCGCGTCGACGTCGCCCGACTGGATCGCATCCATGTAGCGCTCGACGATCTCGCGCAGGCGCTCGTCGCCGAGCGTCCGCAGCGTCGCCTGCTGGCTGTGGTCGGGCAGCCGCTCGTCGACGGTCCGGCGGGCGCGCTGCAGCGTGCTGTTGACCGAGGCGACGCTCGTGTCGAGCGCGTCGGCGACCTCGGCCGCCGAGAAGCCCAGGACCGCCCGCAGGATCAACACCGCGCGCTGGCGTGCGGGCAGGTGCTGCAGCGCCGCGATGAACGCCAGCTCGACGCTCTCGCGCTGCTCGTAGGTCGCCTCGGGTGAGGCGAACGCGTCGCCGGCGGGCAGCAGCTCGTCGGGGTAGGGCTCGATCCAGACCGACTCGGCGAGCGGCATGCCGGGCGCATCGCCGGGCTCGGCGCCGGGCCCGTGGTCCATCGGCAGCACGCGCCGTGGCCGCCGCCCGATCGCGTCCAGGCACGCGTTCGTCGCGATCCGGTACAGCCAGGAGCGCAGCGAGCTGCGGCCCTCGAAGCGTCGCATGCCGCGCCAGGCGCGCAGAAGCGCCTCCTGGAGGGCGTCCTCGGCGTCGTGCACCGACCCCAGCATCCGGTAGCAGTGGGCGTGCAGCTCGCCGTGGCGCGGTTCGACGAGGCTCTGGAACGCGCGCTCGTCGCCGCCTCGCGCCGCCTCGAGCAGCTCGCGCTCCTGTATCAGCGAACCCGCCATCTGGCTCGGGAGCGTAGACGGGGCGCGCCAGCGCGGCGCCGACCGATGAGTTTGCGGCCGGCCGGCGGTCTTCATGACAAACCGGCACCCGACACCGGAAAGGGACCCATGACCGCGAAGACGAACACCGACCGCAACCGCTGGATCGCCCTCTACGTGCTGTGCGCGGGGATGCTCATGATCGTCCTCGACGTCACCGTCGTGAACGTCGCTCTACCGTCGATCCAGGACGACCTCGGCTTCTCGCAATCGAGCCTCGCCTGGGTCGTCAACGCCTACCTCATCGCCTTCGGCGGGCTGCTGCTGCTGTCGGGGCGCTTCGGCGACCTGCTCGGCCGCAAGAGCGTGCTCATGGCCGGCCTCGGCGTCTTCACGCTGGCATCGTTGCTGTGCGGCGTGGCCTGGAGCCAGGAGACGCTCGTCGCGGCCCGCTTCATCCAGGGCGTCGGCGGCGCGATGACCTCGGCCGTCATCCTCGGGATGATCTTCACGATGTTCCCCGAGCCGCGGGAGCAGGCCAAGGCGATCGGCGTCTACGGCTTCGTCGCCTCCGCGGGCGGCTCGATCGGGCTGCTGGCCGGCGGCGTGCTCACGCAGTCGATCAACTACCACTGGATCTTCTTCGTCAACGTCCCGATCGGGATCATCACGGCGCTGCTGGCGCAGCGCCTCGTGCCGCGCGACGAGGGCATCGGCATCCGCCAGGGCGCCGACGTCGCGGGCGCGGTGCTCATCACCGCCTGCCTCATGCTGACCGTGTACACGATCGTCAAGCCCGCAGCCCAGGACGGCTGGGGCTCGGCCCAGGCGCTCGGCGGGCTTGCCGTGTCGCTGGCGCTGCTCGTCGCGTTCATCGTCCGCGAGTCGCGGACGTCCAGGCCGCTCGTTCCGTTGCGGATCTTCCGCTCGCGCACCCTCTCGGGCGCAAACCTCGTGCAGGCGCTGACGGTGGCCGGGATGTTCGGGATGTTCTTCCTCGGCTCGCTGTACCTCCAGCGCGTCCTCGGCTACGACGCGCTGCAGATCGGGCTGGCGTTCCTGCCGGGCACGCTGATCATGGGCACGCTGTCGCTGCGCTTCGCCGAGCCGCTCATGATGCGCTTCGGCGCGCGGCGGGTGCTCGTGCCGGGGCTCGCGCTCGTGGCGGTCGGCCTGCTGCTGTTCGCCCGCGCCCCCGTCGACGGGTCCTACCTCGCCGACGTGTTCCCGAGCCAGGTCATCATCTCGATCGGCATCGGGATCTCGATCGCGCCGCTCATCGCGCTGGCGATGGCGGGCGCTGCACCACAGGACGCGGGCCTGGCCTCCGGCGTCGTCAACACGTCGGCGCAGATCGGTGGCGCGATCGGGCTCGCCGTCCTCGCGACCGTGTCGGCCTCGCGTACCGGCGACCTCGTGGCCGGCGGCCACTCCGCTGCCGCGGCGCTGACGTCGGGGTACCACCTGGCGTTCCTCATCGCGGCCGGGCTCGTCGCCGCGGCGATCGCCGTGACCCTGCTCGTCCTCGAGCCCCAGCAGCAGCCCGGTCGGCACGCCGCGCCGGCCGAGCCCGTCGGGACGCAGGTCTGCACCGAGGCCGCCTAGCGCCAGGAACCTCGCAGGTCAACGGTGCCGGCGGGCTCAGGCCCGCCGGCACCGCACCTGGTAGATCGACGTGAAGCCCGACTGAAAGCCGCTGCGGGCGGCACGCAGATACAGCCGCCAGACGCGCATCCGCTCCGGACCGGCCAGCCGCTCGGCCTCCTCGGCGTTGGCGTCCAGGCGGGTGAGCCAGTGCGTCAGCGTGCGGGCGTAGTGCGCGCGGAAGCCCTCGACGTGCTCGGTCTCGAAGCCCGCCGCCTCGAGCGCGAACTGCACCCGCGAGAGGTGCAGCGGGGCGGCGTCGGGGAAGACGTAGCGCTCGGAGAAGCCGCCGGCCTCGGGCTCGCCGTGGCGCAGCCTCGCGATCCCGTGGTTCAGCAGCCGCCCGCCCGGCTCGAGCAGGTCCGCGAGCTGGCGCGCGTACACGTCGATGTTGCGCGCGCCGACGTGCTCGACCATGCCGATGCTGGCGATCGCATCGAAGCGCTCGCCGCGCAGCTCGCGGTAGTCCATGACGCGGATCTCGACCCGGTCGCCGACGCCCTCGGCGCCGGCGCGCTCGCGCGCACGCTGCGCCTGCGGCTCCGAGAGCGTGATGCCGACGACGTGCGCGCCGTGCTCGCGGGCGGCGTGGACGGGGAAGCTGCCCCAGCCGCAGCCGACGTCGAGGACGCGGTCACCCGGTCGCAGGGCCAGCTTCGTGCAGACCATCTCGAGCTTGCGCCGCTGCGCGTGCTCGAGCGGCTCGTCGTCGCGCGCCGGGTCGGCGAACACGGCGCAGCTGTACGTCATCGAGGCATCGAGGAAGAGCGCGAAGAAGTCGTTGGAGACGTCGTAGTGGTGGCGGACCGCGCGCGCGTCGCGCCCGATGCTGTGGCGCCGGCCGCGCGGTCGCAGCTCGACCGCGGGTGGCCGGGGCGGGCGCATGACGCCGACCGCTCGCGCGGCGGCGAGCAGCAGCCGGCGCTTGCCGGCAGCGTCGATCGGCGGCGGCGTCCAGTCGCGCAGGAGCTCGAGCACCGCGTCGAGATCGTCGATCTCGAGCTCGCCGGAGACGTACGCTCGGCTCAGCCCGAGCTGTCCGGGCGCCAGCAGGGCGTGCGCGACGGCGCGCGGCGAGCGGGCGCTGAAGACCGGCCGGGCACCGTTGCCGGCGGTCGCGGGCAGCGCGCTGCCGTCCCAGAAATGCAGCTCGAACGGTCGCTCCGGCAGCGCCGCCTCGAGCTCGCGGCGCAGCGGCGCCGTGGTTGAGCCTGCCCCCATGGCGCACAAGATAGGTGGCCGCGACTGCGAATGCGGGCTGCGGTCCCGGACGGGTTCGCGTGCGCGTCAGCCCGCGGCGCGGACCTCGATCCGCCCGTCGTGCTCGCGCGCCTCGAAGAGCGGCTGCGGGTAGGCGGCCGGACCGCGCTCCACCGACCCGTCGCCGAGCCGGAAGCGGCTGCCGTGCCACGGGCATTCGATGCAGTCGCCGACGAGGTCGCCCTCGTGCAGCGGTCCGCCGCGGTGGCTGCAGTGGTCGGCCAGCGCATGGATCGTCCCGTTGCGCCGAACGATGACGATCGCGACGTCGCCGGCGGTCGCGGTCGCCGGGCGGTCGTCGGCGAGCATGCTTGCGTCGAGCACGGGCGTCCAGTCCTCAGGCCCGTGCTCGAAGGCCGTCACGTCGACGCCGGTGCCGCGGGCGAACGCGAGGTCGCCGCCGAGCCAGCCGCCCGCACCGACGGTCCCGAAGCCGGCGAGGCCGAGCAGCACGCCGGTCGTGTGCGCACCGCGCCTGCGCGCGAGGAGCGACGCGCCGTAGAGCGCCGCCGCGATGCCGTTGACGCTTGCGTGCACGATCCCGACGCGGCGCACGTGGTCGTTGCCCGTCTCGCTGTCGGCCCACTCCGACCAGCCGCTCCACGCGGTCGGCCCGGCGGCCAGCAGCCCGAGGCCGATGAGCCGCTGCGCCGCCGGGCGGCTCGCCTTGCCGCCGAGGAGGTCGAGCAGCGTGGCGCTCGTCCAGGTCCCGATCGGGACGTCGGTGAGCGGCGGGTGCAGCGGGTGGCCGAGCCACGTCCCGCTGACGGCGTCCTTCACCGGGCCCGGCTTGAGGATCGTGCGAATCTGCTTGGCGAGCGCGGCGGCGGGGCCGTCGAGCGCGGACAGCGAGGCGATCGCCTCGACGACGGCTCGGGAGCGCGGGCGGCTCATGCGAGCTGCTTCTCGAGCGCCGCGTCGACGGCCGCGTCCCAGGTTCCCGCGATCTGCTCGGCGGCCGCGTTCTCGTCGCCGAGGATCCGCTCGGCGAGCGCGACGGTCTGCTGGTCGCCGGCGCGGCGGGCGGTGCGCGCGAGCAGCTCGTAGGCGCCCGCCTCCAGCGCCTCGAAGGCGTACGCGAAGCCGGCGAGCTTGACGGGCGTGTCCGGCTGCGCCTTGAAGAACCCGCCGAGGTTCAGCGCGCTCGCGCGCATCGCGGCGGCCTGGACGCGGCTCGGCGCGCTGCCGAGCTCCTCGAGGCGCTCGTCGACGAGCCGCTGATGCTCGCGCGTCTGCTCGACGTGGCGCTCGAAGACGCTCCTCAGCTCGTCGAACTCGGCGATCTCCGGGCCCGCCTCGAGCAGCTGCAGCGCCTGGCCCTCGAGCGCGTGCGCGTCGCGCAGGTACTTCACGACCTCCTCGCGCACGTCCTCGGCGTCCTTCTCGCGCAGCGACGCCTCGACCGCCGCGTCCCAGCGCTCGCCGATGCGCTGCGCCATCGCGCGCTCCTGCGCGCCGATCCGCGCGGCGAGATCGCGGACCGGCTCGTCCCCGCCGCGTTCGGCGATGCGGCGCAGCAACTCGTAGGCGGCGAGCTCCATGTGCTCATAGGAATAGGCGTGCATCGCAAGCTTGCCAGGGGTGTCGGGGTTGAGCTTCGCGAACAGCACCATCCCCCACGCGCCGAGCCGGCCGGCCGCGTCCTTGAGCGTCGAGGGCGAGGCGTCGCGCTGCTCGAGCGCCTCGCGCACGAGCCGCTCGTGCTCGCGCGTCTCGCGCTCGTGCATGGTGAAGATCTCGGCGAGGCCGGGATCGCCGGCGAGGCCGGGCGCCCGCTTCATCTGCTCGAGTGCCTGAACCTCGATCGAGTGCGCGTCGGTGAGGTACTTCGTGAGCTGCTCGTGGAATGTGTCGTCGGCCATGCGGCGCGCGTTACCCGCTTGCGCGCGGGTCGTACCGCATTCCGGCGTTAGCCTCCCGGCGTGCAGCGCTTCGACGACGACGGGCGCCGGGCGCGGCTGGCGCTCCGCCACCACCTCGCGCCCAGCGGCCGGGCGCGCGACGTGGCGGCGCTCGCGGGCGATCTCGCCGGGCTGCATGCGACCGATCCGGCGTCGGTCGTGCTCGCCGCGCGGGCCCGCCTGGAGTCGCCGGACCTCCAGGCGATCGAGGACGCGCTGTACGTCGAGCGGTCCATCGTGCGGATCCTCGGGATGCGGCGGACGATGTTCGTCGTGCCGGTCGAGCTGGCGCCGGTCGTCCAGGCGTCGTGCACGCGCGCGCTGCTGCCCGGTGAGCGCAAGCGCTTCGTAACGCAGCTGGAGAGCGGCGGGGTCGCGGACGACGGCGAGCGCTGGCTGCTGGAGACCGAACAGGCGACGCTTGCCGCGCTCGCGGCGCGCGGCGAGGCGACGGCCGCGGAGCTGTCGGAGGACGTCCCGGCGCTGCGCGCGAAGATCGCGGTCGCGCAGGACAAGCCCTACGGGGCGATCCAGGGCGTCTCGACCCGCGTCCTCTTCCTGCTCGCCGCCGGCGGCCACATCGCGCGCGGGCGGCCGCTGGGCTCGTGGACGAGCAGCCTGTACCGCTGGGCGCCGATGTCGACGTGGCTGCCGGACGGGATCGAGGGCCTGCGCACCGACGACGCCGCGGCCGAGCTCGTGAGCCGCTGGCTGGCGGCGTACGGGCCCGGGACGCCTGCGGACCTGAAGTGGTGGACCGGCTGGACGATGGGCCTGCTCAGGCGCGCGCTCGCCCGCCTGGAGACGACCGAGGTCGCGCTCGCCGGCGGCGGCGTCGGGCTCGTGCTCGCGGGCGACGACGAGCCGGATGCGCCGCCGGCGCCGTGGGCGGCGCTGCTGCCCGCGCTCGATCCGACCGCGATGGCGTGGAAGGAGCGCGACTGGTACCTCGGCGAGCACCGCGCCGCGCTCTTCGATCGCAGCGGCAACATCGGCCCGACGGTCTGGTGGGAGGGGCGGATCGTCGGCGGCTGGGCCCAGCGCAGGGACGGAGAGGTCGTCGTGCGGCTGCTCGAGGACGCGGGCGCGGATGCGGCCGGTGCCGTGGGCGCCGAGGCGGAGCGGTTGCGCGCGTGGCTCGGCGACATCCGCGTGACGCCGCGCTTTCGCACGCCGCTGGAGCGCGAGCTGGTGGCCTGAGGAGCGCGCCGCGGTCGCCGTCCGCTGGGCCCGCGCCGAGTGTGGGTCTGCGCACACAAGCTCCGCCCCGTCCTGCCGGTGCGCCATCATGCCCCCGGAATGGCGCCTGTCGAG
>DASWQM010000009.1:0-9722 GCA_036403675.1 Solirubrobacteraceae bacterium
AGGCCGACCATGCCCTTGTACACGTTGGCGCCGGTGTGGCCGTGCACGTGGTCGTGGAACCAGAAGAACGACTGCTTCTCGCGATCGTCACCGCCGGCCGGGTAGCCGAGGTACATGTGGTCGACCCACTCGCCGGGCTCCCAGGCGGCCTCGTGCGTGAGCCGGCCGAAGGGGCTGAAGCGATGGTGGGCGTAATGCGGGTTGCCGTCGGACTCCGGGGCCGTGTGGCCGTTGTGCAGGTGCGTCAGGAACGAGTAGTTGGGCGCCCCGAAGTCCTGGCGCTCGAAGCCGTTGGAGACGTCCAGGTGGTTCTCGAAGCGCACGAGCGACGCGCGCCCGTACTCGGCATTGATCCGCGGCCCCGGGAAGGTGCCGTTGAAGCCGTAGATCGTGCTGTCCGGCAGGTTCTTCGGGTTGGCGTTGCTGCTACCCGGAGGGGTGATGTTCTTGCCGAAGCTGTCGATCGGCTGCACCGGCGACGACGTGAAGCGGTGGCCGGCCACCTGCACCTTGAGCTGGTAGACGAGCGGGGTGGTGCTCAACCACGGGTACTTCGCCGTCTCCCCTTCACCCGGCCAGCACTGATGGGTCCCGAGCGTCTGGTTGTACTTGTTCTTGTAGACGTTGTTCGGGCTTGCCGGGAGGCAGTCCGACTTGGCCGGCTCGGGAAGAGCGCCCGTGGATTCCCACCGGGTCGGATCGAGCGGCCTCAGCGCCTTGGGGATGTTGAGCTCGTCGTTGAACGGCTTGGTGATGAGCGGGCTCGTCGGGAACGCCTCGATGTAGACCGCGCCGGTCCCCTTGGAGAGCCCCTTGGGGACCGCGAACCCCGAGGCAGTGAGTGCGAACATGCCGGCGCCGCCCGCGCTCAAGCGCAGCATGTCCCGGCGCGTCAGCCGAATCTTGTCGTCCCTGGCCATTCTCCATCTCCGTTTCGATTCCGGCCGCGCCCAGCCGTTGGATTGCGACGCCAAGGATGCGTTGCCAACAGCCGCACCACATGAGCACGCGCCGCACACGTGCATGCGAACTCGCGCAAACCCCCGGTCCGACTGCGCTCCGCGCAATCCTTCGTCCGGCCGACAGCGGCTACGAGCTCGTCGGCGCCGCGAAGCGTCAGATGAGCTCGGCGTCGGTCAGCACTTCGGACCATCGCCGGCGGGCGGCGCGATCGCGGACGGCCGATGCGCCCTTGGGGCCGCCGGGCCTGCCCTCCCGCGCCGCGAGCGTCTGCACTTCGTCGCCCGGGCCGAGCAGCGCGTTCTTGCACGCGAGCGTCATCAACTCGGAGTAGTTCGACGCATCCGGCACGGTCTGACTCCACGCGGCGACGGTGCCGGTCAGAGCGAGGCCCGGGGCATTCCAGTTCGCCGAACCACGCTGCCCGCGGCTCGATCTCACCCGCGATCGCCTCCATCGGTCACACGTGCGGTCACACACCGCCCTGCCAGGGTCGTGTACCCCCACCCGATCAAAGGAGCAGACATGCCCAAGTTCGTCATCGAGCGCGGAGTGCCCGGAATCGGCCAGGCGTCGTCCGAGGAGCTGCAGGCCATCTCCGAGAAGTCGCGCGGAGTGCTGCAGGAGCTCGGACCGGATGTGCAGTGGGTCCAGAGCTACGTGACCGCCGACAAGCTCTACTGCGTCTACACCGCGGTCGACGAGGAGCTCGTGCGCGAGCACGCTCGTCTGGGCGGGTTTCCCGCCGACAGCGTCGAGCGCGTCACGACCGTGATCGACCCCACCACGGCAGAGCTGCCGGCGAGCGTCTGAGCCTGGTTGCGCTGCGCCGCGCCAGCGACCACGATTGCGCGACGTGGCGCTCTCCGTCCACCTGCTCGGAACGCCCCGCATCGTTCGCGACGGTGAAGCCGTGCCCGGGCCTCGCGGATACAAGGCCTGGGCACTGCTCGCGTACCTGCTGCTGGCGGACTCCCAGCCGACTCGCGCGCGGCTCGTCGGCCTGCTGTTCGGCGAAGCCGACGACCCGCTGGCCGCACTGCGCTGGAATCTGAGTGCGCTGCGGCGGCTGCTCCCGGATGCCGAGCTGGGCGGCGACCCGGTCGCGCTGCGCCTCCCGCCGGGGACGCTCGTCGATGTCGCGACGCTCATGTCGGGCGCCGCTGCCGGCGCTCTCCGGCTCGGCGACATGGAGCGGGAGCTCCTCGAGGGCATGGCGTTCGGGTCCTCGCCGGCCTTCGAGATATGGCTCGAGGCCGCGCGGCGGCACCTGGGAGCCGCCGCCGAGGCAGTCCTGCGCGAAGCCGCGCTCGCGCGCCTCGGCGAGGGCGACGCCGGCGCCGCCGCCGATCTCGCGGGACGCCTGGTGGGGATGAATCCGTTCGACGAGAACTTCCAGACGCTGCTGGTGCGCAGCCTGGCGGCGGCCGGAGACGGCATCGGGGCGGCGCGCCAGGTGGCGCGCTGCACCGAGCTCTTCCGGCGCGAGCTCGGGATCGACCCCAGCCCGGCTCTCGCCGCCGCCGCACGGACGGTCACCGCCGCACCGACCGCGGCGCCGGTGGGCGGGGCCGCGGGGGCTCGCGCGCAGCTGGAGGCGGGCGAGGCCGCGATCCGCGCCGGCGTGCTCGACGCCGGGCTTCAATGCCTGCGTCGTGCCATCGCCGACGCCCGTGGCGCCGGCGACAGCCGGCTCCACGCCCAAGCGCTGGTCGCGCTCGGCTACGCGCTGGTGCACGCGGCGCGCGGGCGCGACGAAGAGGCCGCCGCCGCGCTGCATGAAGCGCTGGCGATCGCCGGGACACCCGCGATGGCGGCGTCCGCGGCGGCCGCCTCTCGCGAGCTCGGCTACGTCGAGTTCCTTCAGGGCCGCTACGGCCGGGCCAAGGAATGGTTGCGCCGCGCCGCAGAGCTCGCGGGCGACGATGCCGCCGAGCAGGGCAGGATCGCGTGCGTCCTGGGCTCTGTCCTCACCGACACCGCCGAATACGGCGCGGCCATGCAGCACCTGGGCGAGGCGCTCGCGCTCAATCGCGCCGCGGGCGACGGCCGCCAAGCCGCCTACACGCTCTCGATGCTCGGCCGCGTGCATCTGCTGCGCGACGAGCTCGACATCGCCAAGGCCGTGCTCGAGGAATCGCTGGAGGCGTCGCACCGCGAGCACTGGACTGCGTTCACGCCGTGGCCGGCATCGCTGCTCGCCGACGTCGAGCTCGCTCACGGCGACGTCGATGCGGCCGCCGAACGCTACGAGCACTCGTTCGCCCTCGGCTGCCAGCTGGGCGATCCGTGCTGGGAGGGAATCGCGGCGCGCGGGCTTGGCCGCGTCGCGGCGACCCGCGATGACCCGGAAAAGGCGCTCACGTGGTTTCTGGAGGCGCGAACGCGGACGACGCGGCTCCCCGACGCCTACCGCTGGGTCGACGGCTACATCCTCGATGCGCTCTGCGACCTCGGAGTGACCAACGACATCCGCGAAACCCCCGGCTGGATCGAGGAGCTCGCCGCGCTCGCCGCGCGCACCGGGATGCGCGAGCTCGCCGTCCGCGCATACCTGCACCGCGGGCGCCACGGCGACGACTCCGCGCTCGCGGCCGCCCAGGTACTCGCGGCCGGCATCGAGAACCCCGCCCTGGCCGCCCTGGTACCACCGCCAGAGCCCGAGGTATGGACGGTCGTCCATTGATTCTCGCCGACGGGCTGCGATGGTGAGGAGATCTCCAACCTCCTCGAACATGGGCGCGCGCTCACGGTCGGCTGTGCATTCGAGCTCGAAAGCGCCTTCTCGCTCGCCGCGATCATGCAGGTCGCTCCGGCGCCCGATCCGCGCGTGCAGATGCAGCAGGAGCGCTGGGAGGTCGGCTCGCAGCATCACAGCTACCTCGACCACTACGGCAACCGCTGCGAGCGGCTGAGCGTTCCCGCAGGCCGCTCGCGCGTCGCCTACGAGGCGCAGGTGCTGGTCAGCTCACCGGCCGACGTCATCGCGCCGGAAGCGCGCGAGACGCCCGTCGAGCTGCTGCCCGACGAGACGATCAGCTTCGTCATGCCGAGCAGGTTCTGCCTGCCCGACGAGCTGGGCCACGAGGCGTGGCAGCGCTTCGGCTCACTCGAGCCGGGTTGGGGGCGCGTGCAGGCGATCGTCGACTTCGTCCACGGACACCTCGAGTGGGTCTCCGGGGCGTCGAACCCATGGACGACCGCCGTCGACGCCTACCGCGCCGGCCAGGGCGTCTGTCGCGACTTCGCCCACCTCGCGATCACGTTCTGCCGCGCCCTGAACATCCCCGCCCGCTACGTCTTTGGCTACATCCCGGAGATCGACTGCCCGCCGCTGACCGAGCCGATGGACTTCGCGGCCTGGTTCGAGGCCTACCTCGACGGTCGCTGGTACACGTTCGACGCGCGCAACAACACCCCGCGGACGGGACGCGTCGTGGTGGGCCGCGGCCGCGACGCGATCGATGTCGCCTTGATGACGTCGTTCGGGCCTCTGAAGCTGATGGGCTTCGAGGTGCGCGCGCAGGAGCGGATCGGGGTCGTCTGAGTGAGGCCTTGGGGCAACGCCACGCGAGCGTGTCAAAGCACGGCTGGCCCGTTGGCAGCGGCAGCCTGACGGCCAACAGCGTGCCGCCGCCGACCGGGCTGGCGCGCGCTGACGTGTCGGCGACAGCGCCGGTGATGGCGACAACGATGACTTTCCCATCCGGCTCGAGCCGGCCGATCGTCGTCGTTTGCGCGTCGACGAGCCGGTTCACCTCATCGCAGATGGCCGAGAAGACCTTCGCCGGCGGCATCCCTTGCGAGACAACGTCGCGACGCGCCGCAGCGCAGCCTGCTCGTCGACGAGGCGTTCGAGAGCCTCGCGCGGCTCGCTCGTCCGACTCGCGCTCCCCGTTGTGACCTTTCCGTACGCCTGGCGAAAGGAGCTTGAGGGGGCCGGAGGATACGGTCCGCAACTACCGATCGTCCTCCTCGACGGCAGCCGGCTCGCGGGCACAGGTGTCGTGTCAGCATCGGCTGAGTCATGACCTGTCTGCTGCGCGTGCGAGGTTTGACGAAGACCGTCGGTGCGGGGCGGGTGGCGCGGTGCGTGCTCGACGGCGTGGACGTGGACGTCGCCGCCGGCGAGCTGGTCGCCGTCGTGGGGCCGTCCGGTTCGGGCAAGTCCACCTTGCTGCACCTCGCCGGGGGCCTCGATGAGCCCGACGCGGGGGACGTGGAGATCGCGGGCACGCGGTTGCGCGGCCGCTCGGATACTGCCCTTGCCCGGCTACGCGCTCGTCATCTCGGCTTCGTCTTTCAGGCCTTCCACCTCGTGCCCGAGCTGTCGGGTGAGGAGAACGTCCGCCTCGCGGCGCGCTTCGGGCGAACCCGGACGCAGGCACGAGCCCGCGCAGCGGAGCTCATCGACGCGATGGGCCTGCGCGCGGTCGCCGGGTCCCATCCCGCCCAGCTGTCCGGCGGCGAGCAGCGGCGCTTCGCGGTCGCGCGCGCGCTCGTCAACGATCCCGTGCTCGTTCTCGCCGACGAGCCGACCGGCAATCTCGACGCCGAGAGCGGCGCGCTCGTCCTGAGCCTGCTGCGCGCTGCGACGCGGCACGGCCGCGGCGTGCTCGTGGTCACACACGACCCGGCGGTCACCACAAGCGCCGACCGCGTCCTCGCGCTGAGCGACGGTCATCTGCGGTGAGGCGTGCGCTCGCGCGAGTACGACGCGGGCGACGGCGCACGTTGGGGTCGGCCGTGGTGATCTTCGCGGCCGCCCTCGCGGTGGGGGCGGCCGGCAGCGTCGGCTACGCGCTGGCCACGGGCTTCGCTCGCGCTGCCGAGCGCGCCGACCAGCCCGATGTGATCGTCCGCTTCGCCCCCCAGCGCAGGTCCGTGCTCGACGAGCGGCTGCGTCGCCTACCCAATGTGCAGCGGATCTCCTACCGGCTCGAGGTCAGCGGGGTCGGCCTTGCGGCCGGCGGGCACGTCAGAGGCAACGCGGCCGTGGACGTCGTCGAAGACGGACGGCGCGGCTACGCGATCATGGCCGGGCACGATCTTGGCAGCGGGCCGGGTGAGGCGCTCGTGGACCGCGGCGTCGCGCGCGCGTGGAACCTGCGCGCTGGAGACGAGATCCGCGTCGGGCGGCTCGGGACGCTGCGGATCGCGGGCGTGGCGCTGGCCGTCGACAACGTCGCCTTCCCGCTGGCGACGGTGCCGCGCGTCTATGTCACCGAGCGGGAGATCCAGCGGCGCTTCGGCCGCGAGCGCGATCCGGCGGTCAACCTCGGGTTGCTGTGGCTGGCCGACCCGAATCGCCTGGACGTGACGCTGGCCGCGGCACGACCCGCGGTCTTCGGCCTGCGCACGGAGCAGCTGCTCACGCGCCGCGGCGTGCGCCAGACGATCGATCAGGCGGCAGGGATCGTCATCGCGCTGCTGGCTGTCTTCGGCCTCGTCGCCGCAGCTTGCGCGGGCGCCATCCTGGCGGCCGCCGCCGGCGCCGACGTGCGCCGACGAGCTCCCCTGCTGGGCGTGCAGCGGGCGCTGGGCGCCTCGCGGCGGCGGGTGGTGGCTGAGCAGGTCCTCGGCACGGTGTTCGTGGCTGCCCCCGCCGCGGCGCTCGGACTCACGCTGGGCGCGCTGGTCGCCGCCGGCCCCACGCTGGCGCTCTTGGGCTTCCTCAACGAGACCGCGCCCGGCGCGGACCTGCTCGGGCCGCTGGCGGGCGCGCTGGTAGGGCTGGTCGCGGTCGTCGCGGCCGGCGCCGGCTGGCCCGCGTGGCGGCTGAACCGCAGGCCCGTCTCGACTCTGTTGCGCAGCGGGGACCTCATCCCGCCTCCGACGCGGCGCCGAACTCGGGGCCGGCCGGGGCTCGCGCTGCTCGGGGCGCGCTTCGCGACAGCCAGGCGCGGGCGCTGGCTGAGCTCCGTGGCCGTTCTCGGGGTGGCGGGCGCCGCGGTCCTGCTGGTCCTCGCGGTCGCCGGCCTGCTCGTGTCCCTGCGTGACGATCCCGGCACGCTTGGCCGTCGCTACGCACTGACAGTGGCGGGCGATGCCAGTGATCTACCCGCGGTCCGGGCCGTGCGCGGGGTGGCCGGCGCCGACCAGCGCTCGACGATCGAGGCCGCCGACTCGTTCGCGCTGACCGAGCCGATGCGCGTGATCGCCTACGGCGCAGACCACGTGCCGTTCGAGTCGCCGCCGCTGGCGAGCGGACGGCGGCTGCGTTCGGCTCGCGAGGTCGAGGTCGGCACCTTCCTGGCCGACACGCTGGGCCTACGGCCGGGAGGTCAGCTCGCCCTGCAGCCCGCAACGGGTCGCGAGCTGCGCTTCCAGGTGGTCGGCATCGTTCGCGCACTGGAGAACGATGGCCGTGTGGTGTATGCACGCAGCGCGCCGTTCCGGCGTGACGATCCGGGTCTTGGCGGGCCGATCGCGATCCGTCTCGCCCCAGGGGCGGATCGGGCGCAGGTCGCGCGGCGGCTTGCACAGGCCGGCTTCGGCGGCCGGGTCGCCGGCGCCGCGACGCCTCACGATCGGTCGTTCTTGGGTGTGCTGGCCGCGGTCCTGCGCACGGTCGCGATGGCGATCGGGCTCGTGTGCCTGGCCGCCGTCGCGCAGACGCTCGCGCTCACGACGCGCGACCGGCGCCGGGCGCTGGCCGTGCTGCGTGCCGCGGGTGCGTCGCGACGGGCGCTCAGCGCTGTGTTGGCCGGCGCGGCAGGCGCCCTGCTGCTGCCCGCGCTGGTCATCGCGGTGGCCCTGGAGCGCCTCGTCCTCGGCCCCGCCGTCGCCCGACTCGCAGCCGACTACGCCGTGCTCCCGCTGGGAGTGGGAGCCGGCGAGGCGCTCGGCGTCGGTGCCGGCGCGGTGTTGGTCGGCGCGGTCGCTGTGCTTGTGGTCACCCGTTCGGCGGGGCGCGAGCCGGTGGCCGCGGGCCTCGAGCGCGAGGACTGATGACGGTTCGCGGACGTGTCGCGGCCGTCGCGCTCGGGATACTCGCGCTCGCGCTCCTGGCAGCAGGCTGCGGCTCCGCACGACCCCTTGTCCCCGGATCGACGCCGCGCTCCACGCTCGTCGACGCCAACGGCGACGGCCAGCTGGAACGCGGCGCGGCCGAGCCGCTGCTGGACCGCACCGATCTCGGGCGCCCCGGACCCTCGGAGCGGACGATCACCACGCTCGGCGTCATCTCCGACGCCCACGTTCGCGACGAGGAGTCGCCCGCGCGCGTGCCGTTCCTCGACCGCTTCGGCGCTCCCCTGGACTCGACGTTCCGCCCACAGGAGGCGCTCTCCGCGCAGGTCCTGGACGCCGCCGTCCGCGCCGTGCGATCGCAGCGGCCCGACGCGGTGCTGGTCACCGGCGACCTCGCCGACAACGCCCAAGACAACGAGCTCGGGCTCGCGCTCACCGTCCTGCGAGGCGGCGTGGCGCGCCCGGACAGCGGCGCTCCCCGCTACGACGGCGTACAGCTCGCGAGCGATGCCGACCCGCTCTACTACCGACCCGACGTGGATGCCCCCCGCCACCCCGGCATGCTCGACGCCGCGCAGCGCCCGTTCCGCGCCCGCGGCCTCGGCACGCGCATGCTGCCGGTGATGGGCAACCACGACCTGCTCGTCCAGGGCGAGCTCCCGCCCGACGCCCGCACCCAGGCGATCGCCACCGGCGACCGCGCGACCGTGGGCCTCACCCGGCGCCCCGTGCTGCCCGCCGCCTCGGCCCCCGCCGCGCAGCGCGTCGGCGCGATCCGGGCGCTGCTGGAGGGCCCTGCGCTGGGGCCCAGCCGGCACGTCACGGCCGACCCGCGCCGCCGGGAGCTCACGCCGACCCAGGTCACCGCGCGCCTGCGGGCGGCCGGCGGGCTGCCCGGCCGCGGTTCGACGCTGGACTACATGGCCGACATCGGACCGCATGTGCGCGTGATCGCCCTCGACATCGTCAACCGGGCGGGCGGCTCCGACGGCGTCGTGCGTCCAGCCCAGATCGCCTGGCTGCGCCGGCAGCTGGCCCGCTCCACAGGCCGGGCGGTGATCGTGACCTGTCACGAGCCGCTGCAGACCTCGCGCGGCGGGGCCGCGGCGCTGCGCGCACTCGACTCCAGCCCAGCGGTCGTCGCACTCGTCTCCGGGCACACCCACCGCCATCGGATCACCCCCCACCGCACCGCCTCAGGCGGGTACTGGATCATCGAGACCGCCTCGCTGGCCGATCATCCCCAACAGGTGCGCATGATCCGCCTCGTTCGCACCCGCGGCGGAGGCAGAGCGCTCGAGACCTGGGTCGTCGACCACGACGGTCGCGGCCTCGCAGGCATCGCCCGCGAGCTCGGCTACCTCGACGTCCAGGGCGGCCGGCCACGCCACCTGCAGGCCCGCCGCCGCGATCGCAACGTTCGGTTGAACCTGCCCTCCCGCTCGCTTCCGTGAGCGCGCGGCAGCGGCCTCGTCACGAGCACGCGCCTGCTGCGCGAGCGCCCGGACAGCGTGCGCGCCGCGGTGGCGGCGTTCCGCGAGGCGCTGCTCGCCAGCCAGGACGATCCGGTGCTCGGCCTCGAGGCGCTCATCGACCACGTGCCGAGCGCCGATCCCGTGCTCGTGCTCGCCGGCTGGGAGGCCGGCGCGCCGCTCATCTTCGACGCCGAGGCGACCGAGCTGGGGACGATGAGCGCCGACAAGTGGCGACGGACGCTCGACTACCACGCCGATGCCTACGGAGGGCCGCGCGAGATCGACGTGGCGACCGTGTTCGACGGCTCGGCGCTC
>DASWQM010000010.1:0-14321 GCA_036403675.1 Solirubrobacteraceae bacterium
CGCGCGCCGTCCTGAGCTGGCCGCGCGTGCGGCGGCTGGCCCGCGACGCAGACCTCGTCTACCTCAACGGGACCGTCAGCGGGCGCCTGCTGCCGGGGCTCGCCGGCCGCCGCACGGTCCTGCACGTCCACGACATCGTCGAGCGCGTGCCGCGCTTCTGGTCGCTCGCCGACGCCGTGCTCGCCGACTCGCACGCGGTGGCCGACCGGCTCCCGGGCCTCGGCGCCCACGTCGTCTACTGCCCGGTCGAGCTCGACGTCCCGGACGTGCCGGCGCCGTGGCCCGCCGCGCCGGCCGGCACGAACGGCCCCGTCGTCGGCTTCGTCGGCCGGCTGGAGCCGCGCAAGGGCCCGCTCGACCTCGCCCGCGCGGCGCCGGCGATCCGTGCCGGCGCTCCGGGCGCGCGGATCGTCCTCATCGGCGACGACCCGTACGACAGCGCGCCGGGGTACGTCGAGCGCGTCCGCGCGGCGGAGGGCGTCGAGCACGTCCCGTGGGTCGCCGACGGCGCGGCCGTCATGCGCCACCTCGACGTCCTCGTCGCCCCGTCGCGCCAGGAGCCCTTCGGCACCGTCCTGGCGGAGGCGATGGCGGCCGGCACGCCGGTCGTCGCGACGCGCGTCGGCGGGCTGGCCGAGGTCGTCGCCGACGGCGAGACCGGCCGCCTCGTCACGCCGGGCCGGCCCGACGAGATCGCCTCCGCCGTGCTGGAAGTGCTCGGGCGGCGGGCGCAGATGGGTGCCGCGGCGCGCGAGCGCGCCCAGCGCTTCGGCGCCGACGCCTACGCCGACCGCGTCGAGGCGATCCTGCTGCGGGCGGCGGGCCGGTGAGGGTCGCCTACGACAGCCGGCCGGCGGCCGATCCGCGCGGGATCGGTCGCTACACGAGCTGCCTGCTGGCGGCACTGCGTGAGACGGCCGGCGAGCGCGAGGTCCACGAGACCCATCGCCCTCGCGGCGCCGACGTCTTCCACGCGCCGTGGATCGACGGCGCGCTCCTGCGCCCGCCCTGCCCGCAGGTCGTGACGCTCCACGACGTCGTCCCGCTGAAGCGCCGCAGCGAGTACCTGCGCACCGGGATCCGCTTCCGGCTGCGCTACCTCGCCGTGGAGCGCGCGGCGCGCGTCATCGTGCCGACGAAGACCGTCGCGGCGGAGGTCGTCGAGCACCTCGGGCTCGAGCCCGAGCGGATCGCCGTCATCGGCGAGGCGCCCGCGCCGGTGCTGCACGCCCGCGGTCCCAAGGAGGTCGCCGCGGCGCGCAAGCGCTATCGGTTGCCCGAGGAGTACCTCCTCTGGGTGGGCGGGCTGCAGACGCCCGATCCGCGCAAGCGTGTCGCCGCGCTCGCGAGGACGCCACGCGAGCTGCCGCTCGTGCTCGTCGGCGCCACGAATCCGTGGGCCCACGAGCTGCCGGACGTGACGCTCACCGGCCGTGTCTCCGACGACGATCTGGCGGCGATCTACTCGGGCGCGCGAGCGCTCGTCTTCCCGTCCGACGACGAGGGCTTCGGGCTGCCGACGATCGAGGCGCTCGCCTGCGGGACGCCGGTCGTCGCGACCGACCTGCCTGTGCTGCGCGAGGTCCTCGGCGACCGCGCGACCTTCGTGGAGTCCGGCGACCTCGAGGGCCTGCTCGCGGCCGGCGCCGCCGCGCGGCGCCCGGCGCCCGCGCCGCCGCCCTGGACCTGGACGGATGCGGCGCGGGCGACGTGGCGGGTCTACTCAGACGCCGTTGGGTAGCCGCTCAGGCTCGGACGGCGCGAGCTCCTGCTCCCAATCGGCGCGGGCGCGATCGAACGCGGCCCAGTCCATCGCGAGCTCGCTGTCGGCCGACGTCGGGAGCTGCACGACGTTGTCGTCGCTCGGCCCCGGGTCGGGCTCCACCGGCTCCTCGGCATCGTCGTCGGTGTCGTCGGGCTCGATCGCCAGGAACCAGTACCCCAGCGAGCCGAGCGCGAGCACGCTCACCGCTGCCGTGACGAGCCCCAACGGCGCGAGGCCGCTGGCACACAGCAGCCCGGCGACGGGGCAGCTCACGGCCCACGTGAAGGCCGCACGCTGCGGGACCGGATCGTCGAACGTGCCCCAGAACAGCGCCACCAACAACGCGATCATGAAGGCGGTGAAGGCGACGAGTGGTAGTGCAAAGGCATCCATGCGATTCCCCTGTCGTGGGTTTGGCCCGCTGATCGAAAATGGTAGGGCAGTCGCCGCGCCGCACGCGGAAACATTGCGCGCGATGGCGCGTTGCCACCAGCGGCTGCGGCCCGGTCACCCGCCGGAGCGCAGCGCCGCCGCGCCGGCGGGGAGGTTCGCGAGCAGCGCTTGCGCGGCGTCCGTGCCGAGGCGCACCGAGTAGTTCGTCCCGCGGTCCTCGGGATAGATCTGGGTCGTGTTGGCCAGCAACAGCCCCGGCACGCCCGTCTGCAGCGGCGGGATGCGCTCGTGGTAGCCGACCGTGACGATCGGCTGCGCCGCCGGCTCGCGGTGCACCCAGCGCGCGCGGATCCAGCGTGGTGAGAAGTCCGGCCTGATCTTGCGCAGCCCCGGCAGGTAGGCCTGCAGGAGCTGCTCGGCGTCCAGCGCCAGCAGCGGGTCGCCGGGCGCGACGTAGTTGGCGACGTAGAGGAAGCGCCTGCCGTCGTAGCGCTCCGGATCGATGAAGTTCGTGTGCTCGACGAGGCCGACGAACGGCAGCTCGGGATCGGCGACGTTGGTCCAGTAGTAGGGCGAGAACCGGCGGTCGAGCTCGAGCAGCAGGCAGAGTGCGGTGTGGTACTCGGTCGCCCGCAGGCGGCCGAGGTAGCCCGGCCCGACGGCAGCGGCGAGATCGTCGTCGAGCAGCCCCGCGAAGACGTCGCTGGGCACCGTCGCCACGACCGCGTCGTAGCGCTCGGCGGCGCCGTCGCGCGGGAACGTCCGCGGGTCGTGGCCCCGGCGAAACGAGCCGCCGGCGCCGGGCTCCACGATGAGCTCGCCGTCGGGCGCCCGCCGCAGCGCCGCGGCCGGGCGGTCGACGAGGACCCGGCCGCCGCCGGCGACGATCGCGTCGCGCAGCGCCTCGAAGAGCAGCTCCCAGGAATGCGCCGGGTAGCCGAGCTGCTCCTGGCGCGCCTCCTCGCCCTCGAGCTGGCGGCGCAGCGTCAGCTTGCTCCACAGCCACGCCATCGAGATCTCCTCGGCGCGCTCGCCGAACTTGCCGCGCAGCAGCGGGCCCCAGACCTTGTTCCACGGCGCGCGTCCCATCCGCTGCTCGATCCAGGCCCGCGCCGTGATCGACTCGAACGGCCCGACCTCGCGGGCGCGCTTCTGCAGGAGCAGGACCGCGAGGCCCATCCGCAGCCGCGCCGGCGGCGACAGCGGGCCGAAGCGCAGGAGGTCCAGCGGCGTCGTGAACGGCCACTGACGGCCGTCGACGAAGAACGCCATCGACGACGGCTTCCACTGCAGCTCGTCCGGCAGCCCGAGCTCCTCGTAGAGGGCGGCGATGTGGCGGTCGCTCGTGAAGAGGTGGTGGTAGTAGCGCTCGAGCATGTGGCCGCCGCCGACATCGAGCGTCGCGGCCTGGCCGCCAAGACCGGGCCAGCGCTCGTAGACGTCGCAGGCGTGACCGGCCTGCGACAGCCGGAAGGCGCAGACGAGGCCGGCCACGCCGGCACCTAGGACCGCGACGTTCATGCGCTACGCGGGGGTCCGCTCGTGTTCATCCTCGGTCGCGTCCGGCACGTTCGCCCGGTCGCGGACGACGTACAGCGGCCGCCGCTTGACCTCGTCGTAGATGCGGCCGACGTACTCGCCGATCATCCCGATCGCCATGAGCTGGATGCCGCCGAGCCCCAGCACGGCGACGACGGTCGTCGTCACGCCGGGCACGAAGGCGCCGAAGATCCGGAAGACGATGGCGACCGGGATCGCGAGGAAGGCGAGCGCCGCGAAGAGGAAGCCGGCGACCGTCGCGAGCTGCAGCGGCGCGTGCGAGAAGGACGCGATCGCATCCAGCGCGAAGCGGATCATCTTGCGCAGCGGGTACTTCGTCTCGCCGGCGAAGCGCGCGTCGCGGCTGTAGGGCAGCGCCGTCTGCGTGAACCCGACCCACGAGGTCATCCCGCGCAGGTAGCGGTTGCGCTCACGCATCTCGAGCAGGGCATCGAGCGCCCGCCGGTCCAGGAGCCGGAAGTCGCCCGAGTTCTGCGCGAGCGGGACGTCGGAGACCTTGCCCATGATCCGGTAGAACCAGCGGGCGGTCGCGAGCTTGAAGTGCGACTCGCCGGTGCGGTCGGTGCGCGTGGCGTACACGACGTCCGAGCCCGCGCGCCAGTGCTCGACCATCGTCGGGATGACTTCGGGCGGGTCCTGCAGATCGGCGTCGATCATCACGACGACGTCGCCGGTCGCATGGTCCAGCCCGGCCGTGATCGCCATCTGGTGACCGAAGTTGCGCGACAGCGTCACGACCTTCACGCGCTCGTCGGCGCGCGCATTGCGGGCGAGGATCTGCGGCGTCGCGTCCGTGGAGCCGTCGTCGACGATGACGAGCTCCCACGGCAGCCCGTCGAGCGCCGAGCGCACTCGATCGCAGAAGGCCTGCGCAGTGCCCTCTTCGTTGAGCATCGGCGCAACGATGCTCAGCAGACCCAGATGCCGTTCCGCCACCGGGTGATCGTAGACGGCGTCGCGCCGTCGTGACCCGCGCGGCCAATACGCTGCGGCCATGACGCGCTGCAGCGCCTGCGGCGGCGCCGGGCTCGTCCCGCACCTCAAGGTGGCCGGCGACGCCGGCCCGGACGGCCTCATCCCGACGACCGACCGCTTCGGCACCGCGCTCGCGGACCTCGTCCGCTGCCCCCGCTGCGACCATCGTCAGACCGAGCCGATGCCGGCCGACGCGGTGCTCGCCAACGCCTACGCCGGAGCCGCCTCGGAGGACTACATCGGCGAGGAGGCGGGTCAGCGCGAGACGGCGCGGCGCGCGCTGGCGTGCATCGAGCAGTTCCTCGCGCCGGTGCCGATCGCCGACAACGGCGGCCCGCGACACCGGGCGCTGCTCGATCTCGGCTGCTGGGTCGGCTTCCTGCTCGCGGAGGCCGTCGAGCGCGGGTGGGACGCGGTCGGCGTCGAGCCGTCGGAGTTCGCCTCCGCCTATGCCCGCGAGCGGCTCGGCCTCGACGTGCGGACCGGCGAGCTGCTCACGACGCCGCTGCCGTCGGGTCAGTTCGACGCGATCGTCATGGGCGACGTCATCGAGCACCTGCCGCGCCCGGCCGAGGCGCTCGAGCAGATCGCGGAGCTGCTGCGCCCCGGCGGGATCGTGTGGATCGCGCTGCCCGACGCCGGCAGCCTCGTCGCGCGCGGGCTGCGCGCGCGCTGGTGGTCGGTCATCCCCACGCACGTCCAGTTCTTCACCCGCGGCTCGATCCGCACGCTGCTCGAACGCCAGGGCTGGACGGTGCTGGCGATCGGCACCTCCCCGAAGGCCTTCACCGTGCGCTACTACCTCGAGCGCCTCGGCGGCTACTCGCCGCCGCTCGCGCGGGCGCTCGTGCGTGCCGCGCGAGCGGCACGCGTCGCCGACCGCATGTGGGCGCCGGACTTCCGCGATCGCATGGCGGTCATCGCGCGCGCGCCCGAGGGCGGCTGAGCCGGTGGACCTCGGGCTCGCGGGCCGGGTCGCGCTCGTCACCGGCGCGTCGCGCGGGATCGGGCACGCGATCGCGGACGTGCTCGAGGCCGAGGGGGCGCGCGTGGCGCGCGCGTCGCGCAGCTCGCCCTACGTCTTCGACAGCGCCGACGTGGGCACCGTCGATCCGCTCCTCGACGCCGTCGAGGCCGACCTGGGGCCGGTCGACATCTTCGTCGCCAACACCGGCGGCCCGCCGCGCAGCCACGACCCGCTGGCGTTCACCGCCGAGCAGTGGGAGACCGCGCACCGCACGCTCGTCGTCACGCCGATGCTCATCCTCAAGCGGATCGTGCCGGGGATGCGCGAACGCGGCTTCGGGCGCGTGCTGGCCGTCTCCTCGACCACGGCGCGCGAGCCGTTGCCGGGGCTGCAGCTCTCGAACGCCAATCGGCCCGGCCTGCTGGCGGCGTTCAAGCTCCTGGCGCGCGAGAACGCCGCCCACGGCGTGACGTTCAACGCGGTGCTCCCGGGGCGGATCGCGACCGACCGGCTCGTCGAGGCCTACGGCAGCCTCGACGCGGCCCAGGCCGCGGCGCGCCGCGAGGTGCCCGCCGGGCGACTCGGCACGCCGAAGGAGGTCGCGGGCGCGGCGGCCTTCCTGTGCTCGGAGCGGGCGAGCTACGTGACGGGCCAGTCGGTGCTCGTCGACGGTGCGCTGACGCACTCGTGGTAGCTCTGCCCGTTCGCTTGCTTACTTAAGTATCTACTGGTATACAGTGGTACTTGAGAACAACCGAAAGGAGGCCGGCCATGACTGCCGAGCCCAGCAAGCAGGACAAGCAGATAACGATCGCGGTGCCGGAGGACCGCGTCGCGGAGTTCTACGCGTTCTACGGGCGCTTCCTCGCCGGCTTTCCCCGGCGTCGCGGCCACGGCCGCGGCCACCGCTGCGGTCCGCACCGCGGCGAGGAGGAGCAGCAGCAGCGTCCGACGACCGAGGGCGAGACGCAGACGGTCTGATGGCCGACAAGCAGATCACCGTGGCGGTCCCCGAGGAGCGCGTGCCGGAGTTCTACGTCTGGTTTGCGAACTTCCTCGCATCCGAGCCCGGCGGGCCGCCATGGCGTGCCCGCCGCGGCCGCGGTGGGCGCCACGCCTTCGCGGAGCCGAGCGCGTGGTCGGCAGCAGACGCCGACCGGGCGGTGTGGCTCTACGGCAAGCTCGCGGTGCCGGCGCGGGAGCTGTTCGACGTGCTGATCGACGGGCCCGGCGAGCGCCACGCCGGCAACGAGATCGCCGCGCGCCTCGGCCTCGAGAAGGGCGCCCACGGCGTCGCGGGCGTGCTCGCCTGGCCGGGGCGCTACGCGCGCATGCTCGCCCGCGAGCTCCCCATCGCGACCGCCGGCCGCGACGACGGCGGGACCGACTACTACATGGATCCGTCCGTGGCGGAGATCTTCGCCGCGGCGCGCGAGCGCGTGAGGGCGGGGTAGCGGGCGCGCGCAGTGGCGACTTCGTCGGGCATGGATCCACGAAATCGCCGCGCGTGGGCGCCCGATCGCCCGGCGCCACGGCAGCCCCCCGCGCCACGAGCGCCCGTGCCCGGCGGAGCGTCATTCGCGGATTTTAAGATGGTTTGACGACAGTCCGCAAACTGATCGTTTGTCAAAACGGCCTTGAACACATAATGCGCTTGACAACGTGACGTTACCGGTGTAACTACACTTGTGTGGGCCTGCCGGCGGTCGATGCGCTTCAGCTATACGCGCGATGTGCGCGTTCGAGCAGCGGCGGCGCGCGGCGCGGCCGCTCACCCGGCCCTTCCGGACCGCGCCGAGCGGGGTGAGGGCGACGCAGCTGCCGATCCTCGTGGTCCTCGGTGCGGACGGTGACGTGTCCGTCAGGATGCTGGCCGAGGCGCTGTCGGTCGACGACTCGGCACTCGGACGCGACCTCAAGGTGCTCGAGGACCGTGGGCTGATCCGCATCGCCGAGCGCGAGGAGGACACACGCGCGCCGACGTTGTCGCTCACGCCCGAGGGATCGCGCGTGCTGGCCGGCGCGCTGGAGCTCTTGCAGGCAGTACAGCACTCGGTCGTGGGACAGCTCGGTCGTCCACGCCTCCAAGCGCTCTACGACGAGCTCGACGCGCTGTCCGCTGCTGTCAGCGACTGACGAGATTCACCTGTACTGGCCCTAACACCTATTTGTGGTCGCCGGATCCGATTCTGTGCCGTGAAGTGCGGGCGACGATCATGCCTCGCAGCGCGGCGGGCGACGAGGCCGTGCCGTGGCTCGCCGGTTCGCCCGCTCCCGCAGCGGGCATCAGGGGCCGATGACCGAACGACTGGATGGGACCGTGGCGCTCGTGACCGGCGCCAGCAGCGGGATCGGCGACGCGACCGCGCGCGAGCTCGCGCGCCGTGGCGCGGCCGTCGCGATCGCGGCGCGCCGGAAGGATCGCCTCGACGCGCTCGCGCAGGACATCGAGCAGGCGGGCGGCAGCGCCGTGGCGATCGAGGGCGACGTCACCGACCAGGCGCAGGTACGCCAACTCGTCGCACAGACCGTCGACCGGCTGGGACGGCTGGACACGGTCATCAACAATGCCGGCGTCATGCTGCTGGGGCCGATCGTGGACGCGCCCACCGAGGAGTGGGTGCGCATGATCGACCTGAACATCAAGGGGCTGCTCTACGTCGCCGACGCCACGCTCCCGCACCTGCTGCAGGCGGCCGACACCGAGCCCCGCCACGTCGCCGACCTCGTGAACATCAGCTCCGTCGCCGGGCGCGTCGCGCGCCGCAACTCCGGCGTCTACAACCTCACGAAGCACGGCGCCGGCGCGTTCAGCGAGTCGCTGCGCCAAGAGGTGACCGGGCACCACGTGCGCGTGTCGCTCGTCGAGCCCGGCGCGGTCGACACCGAGCTGCCCGACCACATCCGCGACGAGATCCGCGACCAGATGATGAGCCGCGTCGCCGCCATCGAGCGGCTCGAGCCCGCGGACATCGCCGACGCGATCGCCTACATCGTCACGCGCCCGCGGCGGGTCGCGGTCAACGAGCTGCTCATCCGCCCGACCGAGCAGGAGGGATGACCCTCAGCGCGGCGCGCGTAGCCCGAACGGCGGCCGTGCGCCGGCACGGCGCGCGGCCTGCACGGCCGCGCGCCGCCGGCGCGCGGCCGGCAGCGCGCGCAGCGCGTCGCCGTAGGCGCGCAGGAGGTGGCGCTCGCGCAGCAGGACGTGGCCGATCGCCAGCAGCTCGTAGAACGCGATCCGGTGCAGGTCGCGGCGGACGTCGGACCAGGAGTCGTTCTTGGCCATCATGAGCAGGCGGTTGCGGAACTGCAGCCGCCGGTGCGCCTCGGACAGCCCGTCGCGGGTCGTCGGCGAGTAGAAGCGCATGTGCCAGGCGATCGCGCGCGGCTCGTACATGCAGCGCCAGCCGAGCAGCCGGGCGCGCCACGCGAGGTCGACGTCGGACGCCCACAGCTCGAGGTTCTCGTCGAGCACCTCGCCGCCGACGGCGCAGGCGTCGAGCACCTCGCGGCGGTAGAGCACGCAGGCGCCGTCTCCGCCGAAGACCTCGGCCGCGCGGGCGTACGCCGTCGCCGGCTCGTTGTGGCCCACGAGCGTGTTCTTGCGCCGGCGGTCGACGACCATGCCGGCGGCGTCGAGGACGTCGAGTCGGTCGGCCGGCTCCATTCCCGTCGCGCGCACGAGCCGCGGCGCGACCGACCCGACGCCGAGCTGGTCCAGGCGCGGGCGCGCGGCCGCGAGGAAGCCGGCGTCCAGGACGCAGTCGGCGTTCAGCAGCAGGACTGGGTCGCCCTCGGCCGCACGGATGCCGGCGTTGATCGCCGCCGCGTAGGAGGCGCGCTCGCGCAGCCCGAGCACACGCGCACCGATGCGCTCCGCGACCGCGCGCGTCGCATCGCGCGACGCGTTGTCGACGACGAGCACGTCGGCGTCCGGCTGCGCGACGGCGGCGGGCAGCGAGCGCTCGAGCAGCGGCGCCTCGTCGACGCTGAGCATGAGGATCGTCGTACGGCTCACAGCAGCTCTTCGTAGACCGCGGCCGTCAACGCCGCGCTGTCGGCCCACGACAGCTGCCCGGCCCGCGCGCGCCCGCGCCGCGCCAGCTCCTCGTGGTGCGCGCGATCGCCGACGACGCGGCGGATCGCCGCCGCCATGTCGCCGACGTCGAGCGGATCGAAGTACTCCGCCGCGTCACCGCCCGTCTCCGGCAGCGCGGTCGCCCGCGCCGCGGCGACCGGCACCCCCCGCGCCATCGCCTCGACGAGCACGAGCCCGAAGCCCTCGTACAGCGACGGGTGCACGAGCGCGTCGGCGCCGCGCATGAGCGCGTCCAGCCGGGCGTCCGAGAGGTAGCCGGTCAGCCGCACCGGCTCACCGCCGGCCGCCGCGCGGACGACCGCGCCCTCGCCGCCGTCGACGCCCGCCAGGACGAGCCGGTGCTCGAGGCCCTCGCGGCGCAGCGCGCGGAACGCCTCCACGAGCCGCAGGAGGTTCTTCTTCGGGCGCAGGTCCCCGACCGCCAGCAGGTAGGGGCCGTCGTCGGGCACGGGCTCGTCGCCGACCGGCAGCGACGGCGCGTTGGGGATGACCCGCACGCGCGCGGGATCGACGTCGTAGCGGCGGATGACGTCGTCGGCCGTGTAGCCCGACACGCAGATGACCCGCTGCGCCGAGCGCGCCGCGCGGCTGGTGAACGTCCGGTACTTCCAGCCGGTGCGCTTGGAGAAGTCGTCCGGGAAGACCTCGAACGCGAGGTCGTGGATCGTCACGACGCCCATGCACGGGCGCGCCAGCGGGAGGAAGCAGTTCGGCGCGTGGACGAGGTCGGCCTCGCCGCGGCGCAGCCGCATCGGGAGCACGACCTGCTCGAAGAGCATCTCCGGGCCGCGCGCGCCCTCGGAGATGACCTCGTACACCAGCCCCGGGCGCGGGGGCAGCGCGTCGATGAGCTCGCGCGTATAGCGCCCCCAGCCGCGCAGCTCGGGCGCGAACGCGTCGCGCGCGTCGATGGCGACGATCGGCACCGGGGAACCTTCTCACGCCCTCAGGTCCACTAGGTTCCCTCGCCGCATGGCCCGCGGGATTCCCCACCTCTTCCGCACCGGCGACAGCCGCTCGACCCTGGAGCGGGCCGGGCGCCTGGCGCTGCAGTCGTGGCACCTCGCCCGGCTGCCGCTGCCGGTGGCGGCGTTCTGGACGCGGGCGCTGCGCCGTGCGCAGGCCGACCGCGACACCTGGAGCATCGACGTGGCCTGCCGTCCCGCCGAGCTGCGCGTCCTGCTCGACGTGCTCGGCGACGCGCCGCGGGTCGCGGAGATCGGGACCGCGGCCGCGTGGACGACGGCCGCCATCGCGCTGGCCCGGCCCGGCCGCGAGATCCACAGCTGGGACGTCGAGGCGCATCCCGAGCGCGACCGCTACCTCGCGCTCATCGGCGCCGCGGACCGCGCCCGCGTCCACCTCCACGACCGCCCCGGCGGCCTCGGCCCGGCCGAGCCGCCGCCCGTCGACGCCGTCTTCATCGACTCCTCTCACGAGCTCGAGGAGACCGTGGCGACGTTCCGCACGTGGGAGCCGGCGCTGTCGCCCGGCGGCGTCGTCGCCTTCCACGACTACGACGACGACGACTACCCCGGCGTCACCGCGGCCGTGCGGGAGCTCGGGCTGCAGGGCGAGGCGCGCGGCCACCTGTACGTGTGGCGGAAGGCTGCGCGGTAGCATCCGCGCGTCTTGCCCGAGGCTACGCAAGCTCTCATGGCGCGGTCGGCGCCGCGCCAGTCGAGGATCTTCGAGCTCCCGATCGAGCTTGGGCACCCCGACGAGCTGCTGGCGCGGATCATCGGCTGGGTCGGCGAACGCGGCCCGACGAAGCGCGTCATGTACGTCAACGCGCACGTGCTCAACGAGTCGCGCGAGGATCCCGCGCTGCGCGCCGCCCTCATGGATGCCGACCTCGTCTACTGCGACGGCTACGGGGTGCGGCTGGCCGCCAAGGCGCTGAGCACGGAGATCCCGCACCGCATGACCGGCGCCGACTGGATCTGGGACCTCGCCGCCCGCTGCGAGGAACGCGACGCGTCGGTCTACCTGCTGGGCGGCGATCCCGGTGTCGCCGCGCAGGCCGGGCAGCGCCTGCGCCGCACGCACCCTGGGCTGCGGGTCGTCGGCACGCACCACGGCTACTTCCAGATGGGCTCGGGCCACGACGACCGCGTCATCGAGGACGTCAACGCCTGCTGCCCGGACATCCTGCTCGTGGGCATGGGCACGCCGAAGCAGGAGATCTGGGCGCAGCGCAGCGTCGACCGCCTCGACTGCAGCGTGCTCTGGAGCGTCGGCGCGCTGTTCGATTTCGTCTCCGGGCGCGTGCCGCGTGCGCCGGCCTCGTTGTCCGACAATGGACTGGAATGGATCTTCAGACTGGCGATCGAGCCGCAGCGGATGTGGAGGCGCTACCTGGTGGGCAACCCGGTGTTCCTGGGCCGGGTCCTCTCCCAGGCTCGCCGGCGCCACGCTCGCCACAGCTGACCGCGCGCGCCGAGCGCAACCTCGCCTGGCTCGCGGTCGCGGGAGCGGCCGCGCTCGCGCTGGGCCTGGCGACCTCGGCCGGCGTCGTCGGCCGCGGCGGGGTCGCCGACGCCCTGCACGTCACGGTTGCGTGCGTCGTGCTCTTCGGGACTGCCGGCTTCGGCGCGACGCGCCTGTGGCTGCCGCCGCGCCTGCGGCGCCACGAGCTCCTCTGGGTCCTGCCGGTCGGGGCGGTCGCGACGGCGCTCGAGCTCGCGCTGCTGGCCTACGCGTTCGTCCCGTTCGACGTCGCCCTGGCGATCGTGCTCGCCGGCAGCGTCGCGCTCGGCGTCTACGCATGGCGGCGCGACCCGGGCCTGCCGCTCGCGCGGTCGGCCGCCGAGGCGGGCGAGCGCACGTCGTGGCGCAGGCTGCTCGTGCCGCTCTATCTCGCGGCGCTCATCGGGGCGATCGCGCTCGTGCCGATGTTCCGCGGCGGCTTCGTGACGGTCATCGGCAACGGCTCGGACGCGCACCTCGCCGTCGGCACCGCCGAGTTCCTGCAGAGTCACCACCCGACCGACGTCGCGCCGGACGAGCCGGTCGACCGGGTCCCGCTCGTGTGGCGCTCCAAGCCCCCGATCTACCTGGCCTTCGGCGCCGTCGCGCGGCTCGCGGGCATGGAGCCCTACGCCGTCATCGCGACGCTGCAGGCGGCGCTCGTCGCGCTCGCGGCGCTCGGCTTCTGGCTGCTGGCCCGCGAGCTGCTCGGCGCGGGCCCGTGGGCGGCGGGCGCCGCGATGGGGCTCGTCGGCCTGAACCGGATCGAGCTGTTCACCGGGATGCACCCGTACTTCAACCAGACCTGGGGCTACATGGCGATGCCGTTCGCGATCGTGCTCGCCCGGCACGTCGTGCGACAGCGCACGGCCGGCGGCCTGCTGCTGTTCGCCGCCTTCCTCGGCGTGCTCACGTTCGCCTACCCGCTCGCGATGCCGATCCCGCTCATCGCGACGCTCGTGTTCTGGGGCTTCGAGCGCCGCCGCCAGGGCCGCTCGCTGCTGCGCATCCCGCGGCTGCGCAGCAAGCGGCAGCTCGTCTGGGTCGTGCCGCTGTTCCTGCTGCTGCTCATCCCGCTGCAGGGGGTGCTCGAGAAGACCGCCTCGTCGACGCGCGTGCTCGCGCCCGGCTACTCGCTCGTCAACTGGGGCGGCGATCTGACCGGCTTCTTCCCGGAGCGCTTCTTCCTCGGCTTCGACGACGCCGGCATGGGCGCCATCGGCGTGCTGCTGCTCGGCACCGGCCTCGTGGTCGCGCTGCGCCGCGCGCCGCGCGACATCCGCTGGGGGCTCACCGCCGTCCTGGCGTTCGGGGTCCTGGCCGCGCTCTACTTCCGCCCGCGCGAGTACGGCTGGTACTTCCATTTCAAGGCGCTGGCGTTCGTCGCCCCGGTGGCGATCACCGCCGCAGCGGTCGGGCTGGCGCGCCTGAAGTGGATGTGGGTCAGCGCGCTGGCGCTCATCTTCCTCATCGGCGCCACGCGCGACGGCGCCGCGGCGCAGATCGGGGCCACCTTCGACCAGCTCCCGAAGAGCATGCTGGAGCTCAGGACGGTCGACGCGCGGCTGCCGCCGGGCGCATCGGTGCGACTCGACATGCCCGCCGACGGGCGCATGCTGTGGGCGGGGATCATCCTGTCCGGCCAGCCGCTGTGCTCGCAGCGCCCGGTCATGGAGACGAGCTACCCGCACGTCCCGGTGTCGCGGGCGGCCGACTACGTGCTCGTCGACAAGGACTGGCGCAAGCCGTTCGACGCCGCCGGCCCAGCGATCATGACGCTCGACCGCTATCAGCTCTTTCATCTCAAGCCCGGCCTGCCCGGCGGCGATCGCTGCTCGCGCAGGGATGTGCTGACCGTGAAGAAGCTGCATTCCGGCGGAACCAACGTCGAGTAGCGGCGCCGCGGCACTTCGTAGGCTCTTACGGAGCATGAGGAGACTTTCGGTGTGAAGGTCCTGGTCGTCGATGACGAGCCCGCGGTCCGCGCCGCGCTGCAGCGCGCGCTCGCGCTCGAGCGCCACGACGTCGAGCTCGCCGTGGACGGTCAGCAGGCGCTCGACGCGCTCGCCGAGTCGACCGTCGACGCGATC
>DASWQM010000011.1:0-4416 GCA_036403675.1 Solirubrobacteraceae bacterium
GGTCCTGCCGCTGCGCCGTCACCCGCCGGGCGATCTCGCGGCGGCGGCGCCGTGGTTTGCGGTCGTCGGCGCGCTCGCGGGCGCGCTCGCCGGCGGGCTGCTCGTAGCCGCCGAGCCGCTCGTCGGCATGCAGGTCGCCGCGACGCTCGCGGTCGCTGCGCTCGTCGCGCTGACCGGCGCGCTGCACGCCGACGGCCTCGCCGACTGCGCCGACGCGCTCGGCGCCCGCGGCGGGACCGAGCGCCGCCTCGCCGTCATGCGCGATCCCGCCGTCGGGGTCTTCGGAACGCTCGCGCTGCTCGGATGGGCGCTGCTCGTGATCGGATCGCTCGTGCGGCTCGGGCGGACCGACGCGCTGCTCACGCTCGTCAGCGCCGCCGCGATCGGCCGCTGGAGCGCGCTGCTGCACGCGGTCGCCGCGCCGCCGGCGCGCCGCGACGGGCTCGGCGCCGGCTTCGCGGTCACGCCGGCAGCGCTGGCCGTGGCGACGCTCGCGACGATCGCCGTGGCGCTGCTCGTCAACCCGCCGCTGCGGGCGCTCGTGGCCCTGTTGGCAGGAGTCGTCGCGGCGGCGCTCATGAGCGTCTGGGCGCGGCGCGCGCTCGGCGGGCGGACCGGCGACACGCTTGGTGCGACGGTGGCGCTCGGGGAGGTCGCGGTATGCCTCACGCTGGCCGCCGCGGCGACTGGCTGAGCCCCGGATTCCTGTGCTAGGTTCTCGGTTGTCATACGCCGAATCGCGACGCCTCCGGGCGCCGCGAACGGGGGACCCAAACGAGCCGCGCGGTGCGGCTCCGGGGCGAATCGTCGCACATGCGGCGTAGCGCGCCAGCGCGAGCCCGTCAGCTCACCTCGTAGGCACCGACGACGAAGACGAGAGGACCCACATGAGGCCGCCCGGCAACCTGCATGTCGCGTCACGAACGCAGGGGTCGACGCGCGTGCTGCTCGTGACGGGACAGATCGATGTCGGGACGGTCGACGCGCTCGCGGACGAGATCAGCGACGCGCTGGCGCAGGAGCCCGAGACGATCGTCATCGACCTCTCGTCGGTCGGCTTCTTCGGCTCCGGCGGGCTCCGCACGCTGCTGGAGGCCGACGGCCGGGCGCGCGCCAGCGGCTGCCGGCTCGTCGTCGTTCCGGGCACGGGCGTCGTACGGCGGCTGCTGGATCGCACGGACGCCGATCGGCAGCTCACGATCGCGGTATGACGACGCAGCCGGTGATCGCCCGGCGCGCCGTCTCGCTGCACTGCGCATCCGCGGCCGTGCGCGCGTCAGCTGCCAGCAGCGCCCGGACATCTACGGCGTGCGCTTCGACGGACTTGCGCCGTCGACCGCCCGCTGTCTGCAGGAGCTGTTGACAGGCGGCTGAGCGGGTATGCCTGGACGCGATGTCCAGCCACCCCACGCGATCTCTGGACCAACGGCTATACGACGACGAGCACGCCCGGCCCACCCTGATGGGCGTGATCCCAACGAGACGCTTGCGCAGGACGCCCGCCGTCATGGCGGTCAGCGCGCGCTTCGGCCGCGACCTGCGGCTCTGCCTGGAGCAGGTCGAGCGGATCCTCGAGCAGGCCCGCGAGCGCGGCGCGGCGCTCGTCGTCCTCCCCGAGTCGGCGCTGGGCGGCTACCTCTACGAGCCGCTCGTCGCGGGGGCGCCGATACCGTGCGCGCCGCCGCCCGCGCTGCGCCGCGACGGCGAGGAGATCGCCCGGGTGATCCGGCTTGCCGGTGACGTCATCGTCTGCATCGGCTACACGGAGGACGCTCCCGGCGGCCCGTACTCGAGCGCCGTGTGCGTGAACGGCGACGGCATCCTCGGCCACCATCGCAAGGTCCACGTGCCGCCGAGCGAGCGCGCGGTGTTCGGCGCGGGCGCGGGCTTCGCCGCGTTCGACACCCCGATCGGGCGCATCGGGATGCTCGTCTGCTACGACAAGATCTTCCCCGAGGCCGCGCGCCAGCTCGCGCTCGGCGGCGCCGGCCTGATCGCCTCGCTGTCCGCGTGGCCCGTGTGCCGCGTCGAACCCGCTGCCTGGATGCGCCGCGACCTGCAGGTGCGCCACTTCAACCTGCTCGACCAGACGCGCGCCCTCGAGAACCAGGTCGTGTGGGTCTCCTCCAACCAGGTCGGCCGCTTCGGGCGGCTGCGCTTCCCCGGCCAGGCGAAGGTCGTCGACCCGCGCGGGCGCGTGCTCGCGAAGACGGGCACACGGGCCGGTGCCGCGCTGGCGCACGTCGATGCTCCGCGCGTCGTGGCTGCCGCCCGCGATCGCCTCTCCTACCTCGACGACCGGCGCCCGCTGGCGTACGCCGCGGGGTGATCGCACAGCGATGTGCGGGATCGCCGCGCTGTACGGCCCACATCCCACGGGCGAGCCGGAGCGGATGCTCGACCGGCTCGTCCACCGCGGGCCCGACGACGAGGGCGAGATCCGCGTCGGCGACGCCTGGCTCGGCCACCGGCGGCTGTCGATCGTCGACGTGAGCGGCGGGCACCAGCCGCTCGCCAACGCGGCCGGCGACGTCTGGCTCGTCGGCAACGGCGAGGTCTACAACCACGAGCAGGTGCGCGCGACGCTCCTGCCGGACCGCTTCGCGACGCGCTCCGACAACGAGGTCGCACTGCATCTCGTCGACGAGCGCGGCCCTGCGGCGCTGGCCGAGCTCGAGGGCATGTTCGCGTTCATCGTGGCCGGAGACGACGGCCGCTTCGTCGCCGCCCGCGACGCCGTCGGCATCAAGCCGCTGTACTGGGCGCGGCGCGACGACCGCGTGCGCTTCGCGTCGGAGATCGCGGCGTTCGCGCCCGACTGGCTGCCGCATGTCGAGGCCTTCCCGCCGGGCTGTCACTGGACTCCGGACGGCGGCCTGGAGCGCTTCGCCAGCGCGGTGCCCGACACCGGCGAGGGCGCACCCGCCGCCCGGGCGGTCTGGACCGACTCCTCCGAGCCGCCTGACGAGGCGCTCACCGCGACGCGCGAGATCCTCGTCGAGTCCGTGCGGCGCCAGATGATGGGCGACGTCCCGGTCGGCGTCTTCCTGTCGGGCGGGCTGGACTCGGCGATCATCGCCGCGATCGCCGCGCGCCACCTCGAGGAGCAGGGCGAGCGGCTGCAGACGTTCGCCGTCGGCACCGAGGGCAGCGCCGACCTGCTCGCCGCCCGCGTCGTGGCGCGTCACCTCGGCACCGAGCACCGCGAGCGCGTGTACGACTCCGGCGAGGCGGTACGCGCGGTGCCGGCGGTCGTGCGCGCCATCGAGCACTTCGACCCCTCGCTCGTGCGCAGCGCGGTGCCGAACTTCCTGCTCGCCGAGATGACGGCGGAGCACGTGAAGGTCGTGCTGACCGGCGAGGGCGCGGACGAGCTGTTCGCCGGCTACGACTACCTGCGCGGCTTCGAGGACGCGGTGTCGCTGCAGGGCGAGCTCATGCGGACCGTCCACAGCCTGCACAACCTCAACCTCCAGCGCTGCGACCGCGTCACGATGGCGCACGGGCTCGAGGCGCGCGTGCCGTTCCTCGACCGCCAGGTCATCGCCTTCGCGTTCGGCCTGCCGATGGCGTGGAAGCTGTCGGCACCCGGTGAGTTGGAGAAGCGCCTGCTGCGCCGCGCGTTCGCGGGCTGGCTGCCCGACGAGATCCTGTGGCGCGTGAAGGCGCAGTTCGGCGACGGCAGCGGTGCCGCCGACGTCCTCACCCGACGCCTCGAGGAGCAGGTCAGCGACGCCGACTTCGAGCTCGAGCGAGCCGTCGTCGATCCGCCGCTGCGGACGCGCGAAGAGCTCGCCTATCACCGGATCTTCGCCGAGTACCTCCCGGGGGTCCGTCCCGAGCGCACGCTCGGGCGCTTCGCGACGGCGTAGGCGGCGGCGCGCGCGGGCGCGTCGAGGTCACAACTCCCGGGACGGACGCTCTAAGGGATTGACCTCACAAAACCGAAACAGCGATCGCGGCCGGCGGCTGCGCGTCGGCCACCGCTGCGTCCGCGGACGAGCCGTCGCTGCAGGACCATCGACCACCAGCTCGCCGTCACTCAGGGCGGTGTCCAGACTGCCTCCAACCAGGTCTCATAGTCCGACGTCATCGGCATCGTCGGCCTCGCCGCGACGCAGGGTGTACCGGCGAACCGCAGCCGCGTGCGCGTTGAACGGTCCAAGGCCAAGGCTGGCACCTGGCAGCGGGTGCCCGACCGGGGGGGCCGGGCACCCGCCGCGGTTTCACGCGCGCTGCGCCGCCGCCTCGCCCCTGGCGCGCGGCAGCCACGACAGCCCGCGCGGCAGGTACCAGTTCCAGTCGCCGAGGAGCTTCATCGTCGCGGGCAGCAGCACCGCCCGCACGATCGTCGCGTCGATGAGCACCGCGACGGCGAGCCCGACGCCCATCTGCTTGAACTCGATCGCGCCGAGG
>DASWQM010000012.1:0-4417 GCA_036403675.1 Solirubrobacteraceae bacterium
CGAGGTGATCGCGAGCTGGCCGCGGGCGGCCTCCTCCAGCACGGTCGTGGCCTCCTCGGCCGAGCGGGCGTAGAGCTCGACGAGCAGGTGCACGACGATCGTGTCGTTGTCGTGCTTGTGGAAGCGCACGTGCGTGAAGAACTCGCGCGTGCCGTGATCGCCGAAGGCGGCGTAGGACAGCGCGTCGCCGGCCTCGGGTCCCGAGCACGTGTCGACGTCGTCGGCGTCGACCGTCACCGTGCAGGATGCGACCCACGGCGTGCCGGCGATCATCCGCTCCCAGCGGTCCTCGATCGGCTCGACGCGCCCGTTGTGGAAGCCGAGGTGCGGCTGGTCGTGCATGCACTCCAGGCACTGCACCACGGCCTCCTGCAGCTCGTCGACCGCGTCCGCGCGCTCGCCCGTCTCCGGGTCGATCTTGTGGATCCCCTCGTAATGGACCTGGACCTCGAGGTCGGTCGACCAACAGCGGTAGCAGCGCAGCCAGGAGCGTGCTTCGGAGGCTTCCATGCAGCCCATCTTAGGTCCCTCGCCCGTCGGCACTGGACAAGCGGCCTCCGGCGATCGCCGGATCAGCGGAACGTGAAGGCGTAGCCGCTGACGCCGGGGTCCAGGCGCAGCGTGAGCACGTGCTCCTGCGTGCCTCGCAGCCGCACGAGGTGGTAGAGCCGCTGGCGGCGCACGACCGCCGCGCCGCGGTGCACGTCCCCCCCTGCCTGGGCCGCGCCCAGTGGCTTGCCGTCGAGCGACACGTGGACGCGACGGGACCGTCCGCCGCTCGAGGAGAGCACGAGAAAGACGCCCTTCGCGACGACGCGCGCCCGCAGCTTCGCGCCGCGGACGGCGCGTGCCGACTCGTCGTCGATCGCCCAGCGCCCGCCGAGCGAGAAGACGTTGCGCGGCAGCGAGCGCGCCGTCGCGAGCGCGTAGTCGTGCGTGCCCGGGCGCGGGCCCGTGGGGGAGAAGCCCCAGGCGCGCGCGGCGCCGAGGTACGTCTCCTGCGTCGACTCGTGCCCCGGCGTCAAGAGTTCGCCGCGGGCCCGCGCGGCCGCGCCGAGCCGGCGGTGGCCGGCCTCGGCGAGCAGCGAGCGGATCGCCGTCTCGGTCTCCGCGTAGCCGCCCTCGCCGAAGTGCGTGTAGCGGACCTGCCCGGTGGCGTCGATGAGGTACTTCGCCGGCCAGAACTGGTTGCCGAAGGCGTTCCAGGTTCCGAAGTCGTTGTCCTGGACGACCGGATAGCGCAGCCCGTCCCGGCGGATGGCGCTCGCGACGTTCGCGGCCGACTTCTCGAACGCGAACTCCGGCGTGTGGACGCCGACGACCGTCAGCCCCGCGCCGCGGTAGCGCTCGTCCCACGCCCTGACATACGGCAGCGTCGCGATGCAGTTGATGCACGTGTACGTCCAGAAGTCGACGAGCACGACGCGCCCGCGCAGCGCGGCCACCTTCAGCGGCGTGGAGTTGAACCACCGCTGGGCCTTCGTGAAGTCCGGCGCCTGACCGAGCACGGGCAGCTTCGTGCTGACGGCGACGGCATCGAACTTGGACCTCCCGCGCAGCGACGCCAGCCGGCTCTCGACGGCGTGCGAGCGCTCGAGGCCGTGCGTGGGGTTCGTCAGGAAGCTCGGGAAGTGGCTGGCGAGCGCGGTCTGGAAGCGCAGGTCGACGCTCGTGAGCATGAGCACGGCGGTGAGGACCATCACGGCACCGAAGCCGCGCTGCAGCACCGGCCCGCGCCCACCGCGGCGCACGCGGTCGATGACGCGGCGGCCGCCGAGCGCGAGGCCGAGCAGCACGATCGCAGAGCCGAGGCCGTAGGCGACGCCGACGGCGGCGAGCCGCGCGGTCGTACCCTGCGACGCGCTGACCGATATGACGGCGGCGAGGATCGGCCCGGCGCAGGGCGCGTAGACGAAGCCCAGCGCGCCGCCGACCGGCAACCCCGACCAGAAGCCCTCGCCGCCGCTGCGCGGCCGCGGGCTCAGGGCCGCGATGCCCGACAGCCGCTCCGCGATCCAGTGGCCCGCGCGCGGCACGAGCAGCGTCGTCCCGAAGAGCGCGAGCACGACGATCGCGGCGGTTCGCAACGTGCCGTCGGCGAGGCCCACGCCGTCGACGACGGAGGCGATGCCGACGATCGTGATCGTGTGCGTGAGCGTCAGCCCGGCGACGATCCCCAGCGGCCGCCGGCGGCCGCCCGTGCCGCTCGCCGACAACAGCGCCGGCAGCACCGGCAGCACGCAGGGCGTGACCGCAGTGGCGGCTCCGGCCAGCAGCGCGAAGAGCAGGAGGACGATCATCCGTGCACCCGGTGTTGTCGCATCCGCGGCTTACGCTTGCGTGACGTTGGTGGCCGTCGGTTCACTGGTGGTCGCCGCCGTACGTAGCTGCCGTGTACGTACGGCGGCAACCACTAGTCTGCGCGCCCATGCGTAAGAGAGTCGTCTCAATCATCACGCCGCCGGTGCGCTTCCTGCGCCGGCTCGCGGGGCTGCTCGTGCGGCTGCTCCGCGCGGCATTCGCGAAGCTCGCGGGGCTTCGCGGCTGGCAGCGGATCGTCGTCGCCGGCGCCCTCGCCGTGGTGATCATCATCCTCGTGCTCTCGCTGCGTCCGGGCCCCAACACCGACAAGGAGGTCCGCCAGACGCTCGACCGCTACGCGCAGGCGTCGCGCGCCAAGGACTACCAGACGCTCTGCGACGACCTGCTGTCGTCGGAGATCGTCGACCGGCTCCGCAGCGTCGGCCTGCCATGCGAGGTCGCGCTACGCACCGGCCTCCAAAACACGAAGAACCCGACGCTGACCGTCATCGGGGTCGAGGTCAACGGCAACCAGGCGCTCGCGCGGGTGCGCGGGGTCGCTGTCGGCCAGGCTCCGGGCACGTCGACGTACCGGCTCGTCCGCGAGGGCGGCGGTTGGCGTATCGCGACCTCGCCCGGGAGCGAGAACCAGTCGCAGGGTTCGGCGCCGTAGAACGGCGGCCGCCGGCTCCGCCCCGGGTGCGTCTGCGCGTTCGTGGCGCCGCCCGATGTCATCCGTCTGGCGATCGGCGTGTCCGCTGGCGGACCACGCGATCTGCGCTAAAGGTCGCGGTGTTGCACGCGGACCGCTCTTAGCCGGCCCCTGCCGCCCGCTTACCGTCCGTCGGGTTCGGGGGCAGACCGACGGCAAGGAGCTGAGGATGGGCATCGAGGTACCACGGTGGATGATGGCGGGGCTGGTCACGGCGCTCGCGATCGCGGGTCTAGGACGTTGCGCGACAGGGGCGCAGGCCGCAGGGGGGACCGCAAAGCCGCCTCCCGGTGCCGTCTCGCCGTTCGTCACGCCGACGTTGCCGGATCCGGCGTTCTCGGTCGACCGGGCGTCGATCCATGGCTTTGACGTGACCGGGTTCATCCAGGACATGAAGGCGAACACGACGAACGCCGGTTGTCCGGACGAGACCGATCCCAGCCGCTTCGGCGGCACCGTGACGCTCAACAACCAGACGATCACGATCCCGTGCAACCTCGTGGTGCAGATGCCGGCCAACACGTTCACGTGGGCGGACTTCGTGCACGGCGGCGACGTGTCGCTGGGGAACGGCTATCCGTCGTTTGAGATCCGCGCCGTGGGCAATGTCGTCGACGGCACGTGGATCGCGGGCCTGGCGTTCGTGTCCCAGCAGTCGGTGAACGGTGGCAGCGGCGTGATTCGCAGCATCGACTACACGACCGGTGAGCTGCATATCGACACGGGCGATCCGGCGAATCCGGCGACGGTCGTGATCAACGACCCGAAGGGGCGCTTCGGTCGTCCGCAGTCCCCGGACGCGCGCCTCAGCGTCGACGACGCCAACCCGACGATCCATGCGGCGACCGGATATCCGATGTGCGTGCCGCGGGTACATACCGATCCGACGCTGCCGCTCACGACCGAGGACGATCCGCTGTGCCCGCAGGCCAACCGCCCGAAGCCGTCGTGTCGCAACTTCAGCGGCGCGGGTGTCGCTCCGCCCGTCAGCGGAGAGCTGACCCCCGCGCCGGCCGGGCAGCAGTACTGCAGCCAGTTCGTGATGCCGGATCCCGGGAGCGCGACCGGCGCGGACCCGACGCAGCAGGCGCCGTTCGAGGTCGGTGACTACATCCAGTACAGCGGCACGCTGGTCGACGGGCCCAACGGCGCGTATGTCTCGGCGCACACGATCGAGGCCAACGTCGGCATCTACACGCAGCCGGGCACGCAGCCCAGCTACCTGGCGATCGGCGAGTTCGGCGTCGGCACAGCCGACCCCAACGCGACCGCGGTCAACGGCGCGGGCCAGGAGACCCAGGACCGGATCTTCCTGGAGTCCGAGACGACCGACGTCAAGACCCCCGTCGACATCTACATGCAGGACGTCGACCCGACCACGGGCGCGCTGCGCAACCGCTGGGT
>DASWQM010000013.1:0-4434 GCA_036403675.1 Solirubrobacteraceae bacterium
GCGGGGTGGCGGCGGAGTCCGCGACCGCGACGCTCGAGGAGCGCGGCTTCATCGAGGAGGCGGGCCGCTCGCAGTTCGGCGCGGTCCTCTACCGCACGACCGACGTCTTCCTCAAGCTCTTCGGGCTGGACTCGCTCGACGCGCTGCCCAGCGTCGAGGAGTGGGACCCGACGCCCGAGGAGGAGGCCGAGCTGCGCGACCGCCTCCTGCGCGCGGGCGAGCAGCGCGCGGATCCCGCGGGCGGCGCCTAACCGGCGCCGACGCCGACCTCGCGCAGCCGGTGCGTGTCGACGTCGTAGACGAAGCCGCGCACGACGTCGCGGTGCAGCAGGAACGGCGATCGGCGCACGCGGAGGATCGACTGGCGCACGTCCGCGTCGACGTCGGTGAACGATTCGATCGCGAAGGCCGGTGCCACGCCGGTGGCCTCCTGCAGCTCCGCGCGGAAGCCGTCGTCGGTGAGCGACTGCATGCCGCAGTCGGTGTGGTGGATGAGCATCACCTCGCGCGTGCCCAGGCGCCGCTGCGAGACGGCCAGCGAGCGGATGACGTCGTCGGTGATCACGCCGCCCGCGTTGCGCAGGATGTGCGCCTCACCCTCGTGCAGCCCGAGCGCCGCGAAGACGTCCAGGCGCGAGTCCATGCACGTCACGATGACGAGCTGCCGGCGCGGGCGGACGTCGAGGTGCTGCGGCGGCAGCGAGGCGGCGAAGTCGTCGTTGTTGGCGACGAGGTCGTCGATGACGCTCACGCGACGTCACCCTAGCTCGCGCCGCAGGCAACACCCGGCGGCGGCACGTCACGTCGCACGGCGGTCGCGTAGCGTTCGGGTCCGTGCCCTGCCTGGCACTCCTCCTCGCGTTGATCTCGCCGCGGCTCGCGATCGTCGCGATGTGGCTGTTCAGCAACATCCTCAGCCGGGCGTTCGACAGCTGGCTGCTGCCGTTCATCGGGTTCTTCGTGCTGCCGTGGACGACGCTGGCCTACGCGGTCATGTGGGACGTCGGCACGCACGCCGTGACGGGCATCGAGTGGTTCTTCGTCGTGCTCGCCTTCCTCGGCGACCTCGGCGCGTACGGCGGCACCGCGCGCGGGCGCGGCTGAGCCCACCGGCGATCAGTCGTCGTCTTCGCCGAGGAAGAGGTCGGCGTCCTCGACGTCGGTGTCGAGCGGATCGGCGTCCGGCTCGATCATGTCGGGGTCGTCGGGCGGGTTGGAGGATTGCGCCTCACCGAGGCTCGCCTCGCCGAAGCCCTCCTCGTCGGAGCGTGATGGCGGATGTTCCACGTGCCGTCGATACCCCGCGGGCCGCGGCGCCACGCCTCGGATCCGGCGCTCACGGCCGGCGCAGCGCGCGCCGCACGACGCCGGGGTGGCGGCCGACCCGCGGTCCGAGCTTGAGCGCCAGGAGGGTCAGCGCGGGCCACGGGCGCATGTAGGGCCTGAGGCGCCGGATGCGCCCGTCGTCGGCGAGGTCGAGGACCAGCGCCTCCCCAAGGCTCAGCGGCCCGATGGCGGCCTCGCCCACGACGACGCGCAGGCGCTCGTCGCCGGTTTCGTCGCGCCAGTGCAGATCGCTGATGCTGGCGAAGACCGCCGATAGCAGCACACGCAGGTCGTCGTGCCCCCGGAACACCATGCGACCCGAGATGGGCGAGACCAGCTCTGCGTCGTGCGCCAGCGCGGCCAGCGCCGCGTCGACGTCGCCCGCCTCCGAGGCGGCCCGGTAGCGTGCGACGGCGTCCTCCACGCCCGGATGCTCGCAGATGGACCCGGCGCGGGCGCTCGTATGGACGGTCCACTATGCCGAGCTTGCCGCGAGCTGCCCGCAGGCCGCCGCGATGTCGCGGCCGCGCGTCAGCCGCACCGTCGCACGCACGCCGTGCTCCTCGAGCACGGCGCGAAAGGCGGAGATCGCGTCGGGGCCCGAGCCGTCGTAGGAACCGGTCGGGTTGTACGGGATGAGGTTGACCTTGAAGACCTTGGGATCGAGGATCTGCGCGAGCGCGACGGCCTGCTCGTAGCGGTCGTTGACGCCGGCGAGCATGACGTACTCGACGAAGACGAGCCGCCGCTTGGCGGCATGGAAGCGGCGGCAGGCGTCGAGCACGTCGGCCAGCGGATAGCGCTCGTTGACCGGCATGATCTGGCTGCGCAGCGCGTCGTCGGCAGCGTGCAGCGAGAGCGCGAGGCGGATCGGCATGTCGGACTGCGCGAGGCGGTCGATGCCGGGGATCCAGCCGACCGTGGAGATCGCGGTGCGGCGGTGCGTCACGCCGACGTCCGGCAGCCGGCGGCAGGCCTCCAGCACCGCGTCGAGGTTCATCATCGGCTCGCCCATGCCCATGAAGACGACATGGTCGACCTCCTCGATGCGGCGGAAATGCAGCGCCTGGTCGAGGATCTCGGAGGCCGTCAGGTTGCGCCCGAACTTCATCGCGCCGGTCGCGCAGAACGTGCAGGTCAGCGGGCAGCCCGACTGCGACGACAGGCACAGCGAGCGCCGTCCGTCGCGATAGCGCATGAGCACCGCCTCGATGGGCCGCCCGTCGCGGGTGTGCATGAGCGCCTTCACGGTGCCGTCGCGGGCGTGCGCCTCGTCGGCGAGCGTGAGCGTCGAGAACGGCACCTCCTCGGCGAGCTGCGCGCGCAGTGCCGCCGGCACGTCGGTCATGTCCTCGTAGCCGGGGGCGCCGCGCGCCGCCCACGCCCACACCTGGCGGGCGCGGAAGGCCGGCTGGCCCGCCTCGGCGAGCGTGCGCTCCAGCAGCGCGACGTCCATTGCTAGTTGCCCTCGCCGAAGTCGAAGACCGCGGGCCCGCTCGCGGCGAGCATCGGCACCCCGTCGGCCCACAGCTCGCGCGTGCCCTCGGTGTAGACGTGGTCGGGGACCGCCTGGCGCACGCCGCTGCCCGGGTCGCTCGCCCAGGCGCCGCGGTGCATCTCGTACGTCGCTCCGCGGACGAGCGAGATCCACCAGCGCAGCAGATCGAGGTCAGCCATCAGGGACGTGATCGCGGTGGCGCGGAGCCCGTCGTCGGTGACCGGCTCGAGGACCATGACGAGGCAGTCGGGATTGCGCACGAGGAACTGCTGCGCGTTGATCGGGGCGATGTCGAACGGCCCGCGCCGCAGGCACATGCGCCGGACCGGATCGAAGTTCGCGACGGCGGCGTCGAGCCCGTCGCCGCCGGAGATCGCGACCGCCGCGTACGTCGGGAAGAAGCGCTCGAGCGCGACGTGCAGCTCGTGCTCGTCGGCCCACCCTGCGGCCAGCGCGATGAGCTCCTCGCGCAGCGCGTGCAGCGGCAGCGTGAAGTGCGTCATCTCCGGATAGAAGGGAGCCGCCTCGGCCATGCGACCATCGTAGGCATGCGCCTCGCCAAGTTCCTCGCCCACGCCGGGGTCGCGTCGCGCAGGTCGGCCGAGGAGATCATTCGCGCCGGGCGCGTCTCGGTCGCGGGCAAGACCGTCACCGATCCGGCGCGTGACGTGGACGTCGACAGCGGCGTCGCCGTCGACGGGCGCTTTCTCGAGGGGCTCGAGGAGCGGATGGTGTTCGTCGTCAACAAGCCGGCGGGCGTGCTGTCGACCGCCGCGGACACGCACGGGCGCCGCACCGTCGTTGACCTCGTGCCCGGGCGCGGCGCGCGGCTGTACCCGGTCGGGCGCCTGGACGCCGACAGCACGGGGCTCATCCTCGTCACGAACGACGGCGACCTCGCCCAGCGGCTGACGCACCCGTCGTTCGAGGTGCCGCGGACGTACCGGGCGACCGTGCGCCCGGCGCCGGTGAGCGAGCGCGCGCTGCGCACGCTGCGCGAGGGCGTCGACCTCGAGGAGGGCCGCACGGCGCCCGCCAAGGTTCGCCAGCTCAAGCCCGGCGTGCTCGAGCTGACGATCCACGAGGGGCGCAACCACCAGGTCAAGCGCATGTGCGAGGCCGTCGGCCACCGCGTCCGCACGCTGCAGCGGGTGCGCTTCGGGCCGCTGCGCCTCGACGACCTACCAGAGGGCGCCCACCGGCGACTCAAGCATGCCGAGGTCGAGGGCCTCCGCCGGGGGGTCAACTCGTAGAACGGTGAAGGACCCCCCGCGCGCGCCCGCCTACCCCATGTCGGACAGCACGCGACGAAGGGGAGGACCGATGATCCGCGTCTCCCAGGAGGCGATCCGGGGGCGCTGCGGAGCGGGTCGGCCGCGTCTCGGGCGGCCTCGGCTGCGGAACGCCGCTCGGCCGGGTCGCCGGCGCGGCCGACGAGACGCTGCTGCCCGCGCCGCGGACGGACCTGCAGGCCGCGCACTAAGCTCGCGGGCCTATGCGGCTCTTCGCTCTGCGCGGGGCCTCGTCGGTGGACCGCAACGACGCCCAGGCCATCCTCGGCGCGACGGAGTGGCTGCTGCGCGAGATCCTCAAGCGCAACGACCTGCACC
>DASWQM010000014.1:0-13511 GCA_036403675.1 Solirubrobacteraceae bacterium
CCGAGCCCGCCGCGGCCACGACGTCCACGCCGGCCGCTCCGGCCGCCACGCCCGACGAGGAGCTCCTCGCCGCGGTCCAGGCCGCGGTCTCCCTGCTGAAGGCCCACCGCACGCACGGCCACCTCGCCGCGCGGCTGGACCCGCTCGGCCGCGAGCCCGAGGGCGATCCCGCGCTCGACCCGGCGACCGTCGGCCTGACGCCCGAGCTCATGGGCCGGATCCCGGCGAAGATCCTGCGCATGCACGTGCCGGGCGCGACGCTGGCCGACGCGCTGCCGCATCTGCGCGAGACCTACTGCGGCACGATCGCCTACGAGATCGAGCACATCGCCTCGCATCGCCAGCGCACGTGGCTGCGCGAGAAGATCGAGTCCGGCGCCTACCGGATGCCGCTGAGCCCCGACGAGCAGAAGGCGCTGCTCAAGCGCCTCATCGAGGTCGACGCGCTCGAGCGCTTCATGCACAAGGCCTACCTCGGCCAGAAGCAGTTCTCGATCGAGGGCCTGGACATGACGGTCCCGATGCTCGACGAGCTCATCCAGCTCGCCGCCGCCAACGGCGGCCGCGAGGTCGTGCTCGGCATGGCGCACCGCGGCCGGCTCAACGTCCTCGCCCACAACCTCGGCCGCCCGTACGACACGATCTTCGCCGAGTTCGAGGGCGCATCGACGCTCGAAGCGGTCACGACGATCCCACAGGGCGGCACCGGCGACGTGAAGTACCACCACGGCGCGCAGGGTTCCTACCAGCTCCCCGACGGCTCTTCGATCCTCGTGAACCTCGAGTCCAACCCGTCGCACCTGGAGTTCGTCGGCCCGGTCGTGACGGGCGCGTCGCGCGCCGCACAGACCACGCGCCAGGGCCCCCACGCCCACCGCGACACGGACTCCGCCGTGCCGATCGTCCTGCACGGCGACGCCGCGCTCCCGGCGCAGGGCGTCGTCCCCGAGACGCTGAACCTCCAGGGCCTCGACGGCTACTCGGTCGGCGGCACGCTGCACCTCGTCCAGAACAACCAGGTCGGCTTCACGACCGACCCCGACGACGCGCGCTCGACGCGCTGGGCGTCGGACGTCGCGAAGGGCTTCGATGTGCCGATCATCCACGTCAACGCCGACGACGTGAGCGCGTGCATCGCGGCAGTCCGCCTGGCCTGGGCGTTCCGCAGCGAGTTCGGCCACGACGTGCTGATCGACCTCACCGGCTACCGCCGCTTCGGCCACAACGAGGCCGACGAGCCCGCCTACACGCAGCCGGAGATGTACCAGCGCATCAAGAACCATAAGCGCGCCGCCGACGTCTGGGCCGAGCAGCTCGCCGCGCAGGGCGTCATCACGGCGCAGGAGGTCGAGCGCCAGAAGGACGAGGTCTGGAGCGAGCTCACGCGCCTGCACCAGCAGCTCAAGGAGCAGATCAAGCGCGCCGAGGAGGTCGGCCAGGTCGAGCAGCCGACGGGCGAGTACCAGCTCGACCGTACGCCGTCGCCGGAGGTCAAGACGGCCGTCAGCGAGGAGCGGCTGCGCATCCTCAACGACGAGCTGCTGCGCGTCCCCGAGGGCTTCACGGTCCATCCGAAGCTCATCAAGCAGCTCGAGCGCCGGCGCGACGCGCTCGGCGCCGAGGGCGGGATCGACTGGGCGCACGCCGAGCAGCTTGCGTTCGCGTCGCTGCTGACGGAGGGGACGCCGATCCGCCTCACCGGCCAGGACGTCGAGCGCGGCACGTTCTCCCAGCGCCACATGGTCCTGCACGACGCGAAGACCGGCCAGACGATCTGCCCGATCCAGTCGCTGCCGGGCGCCCTGGCGCCATTCGAGCTGCACAACTCGCCGCTGAGCGAGGTCGCCTGCCTGGGCTTCGAGTACGGCTACAGCCAGGAGGCGCCCGAGACGCTCGTGCTCTGGGAGGCGCAGTTCGGCGACTTCGTCAACGCTGCGCAGGTCATCATCGACCAGTTCATCGCCAGCGGCCTGGCGAAGTGGGGCCAGACCTCACGGCTTGTGCTGCTGCTGCCGCACGGCTACGAGGGATCGGGGCCCGAGCACTCCAGCGCCCGCCTCGAGCGCTTCCTGACGCTCGCCAGCGAGGGCAACATGCGCGTCGCGAACGTCACGACGCCGGCGCAGTACTTTCACCTCCTCCGCCGTCAGGCGCGCGTCGCCAAGCAGCGCCCGCTCATCCTCATGACGCCGAAGTCGCTGCTGCGCCTGCCGCAGGCCACCAACCGCATCCAGCATCTCTCCGAGACGCGCTTCTTCCCTGTCCTCGGCGAGCCGCGCGTGCCGGTCGAGAAGGTCAAGCGACTCGTGCTCTGCACCGGCAAGATCTACTACGACCTCGTCGGCCATCCGATGCGCGAGGGCAACGAGGCCACCGCGATCGGCCGCGTCGAGCTGCTCTATCCCTTCCCGCAGTCGCAGATCCTCGAGCTCATCGAGACCTATCCGAACCTGACCGAGGTCGTCTGGGTCCAGGAGGAGCCGCGCAACATGGGCGCACGGGCGCACATGTTCCCGCGCCTCATGCAGATCCTCCCCGAGCGCCTGCGCTTCGGTTACATCGGCCGCCCCGAGCGCGCGAGCCCGGGCGAGGGCTATCCGGCCGCCCACGTCGCCGAGCAGTCGCGGATCATCGAGACCGCGCTCGACCGGTCGATCCCGGTGTCGCTGTATCCGGTGAAGACGCCCGGCGAGCGGTAGTCCTCCAGCGTCCGGAAAAAGACGGTTGAGCGCCCGGTGCGCCACGAATCGGCGCATCGCGGGTACGTTGCAAACAACGCAACGTCACAAGGAGGCTGCCGTGCTGCTCATCGTCGGGATCATCCTGCTCATCATCGCCATCGCGGGTGGCGCGATCGTCCATCCGATCCTCTTCGCGCTGGCGATCGTGGCGCTCGTCCTGTTCTTCATGGGACGCTGAGCGCGCCGCGCCGCCGTGCGCGCTCCTGCGCCGCCCGGAAGCGTCCCTGCAGCCACCACGCGACGCCGCCCGCCACCGCGAGGTCGACGACGAGCACGAGCGGCCCGTGCCAGGCGCTCGTGACGAGCAGGACGACTCCGGTGTGGACGGCCGTCACCGCCAGCAGGCCGAGGAGCAGGCTGTGCGAGCGAAAGCCGCCGAAGTGCTCGCGCAGGCACAGCTCGGCGACGACGACGGCGAGCATGACGACGCCGATCGCCAGCAGCCACGCGCCGCGCGCGCCGCCGGTCGCGAAGCCCGCGAGGAAGACGACGATGCCGACGGCCATCCCGAGCTCGGTCAGTGGGAACGGCGCCCAGATCGCGTCCGGGCGCGTGATCCCGTCGCGCACCTCCAGGCGCGACGGGTGGCGCGGCGCCGCGCGTCCCTCCTCGCTGCGCCGAGCCCGCTCGGCGGGCGCCGTCGCGGCGGCGGCCGGAGCCGCGGCGCCGGTGCGGGCCCGGCGGCGCTGCTTCTTCTTCGCGCGCTGCTTGCTCATCTCGGCACGCCGCCGCGCGCGAAGTCGACGAACCAGTCCAGCGCCGCCGGGTTGGCGAGCGAGTCGCGGCTGGCCGCGAGCTCCGGCGCGACGCCCGCGAGGATCCGCTTCACCGGCACCTCGAGCACCTTGCCCGACAGCGTGCGCGGCACCTCGGCGACCGCGAGGACGTCGTCGGGCACGTGGCGCGGCGAGCAGTCCTCGCGCACGCGCCGGGCGATCGCGGCACGCAGCTCGTCGTCGAGCTGCGCGCCGTCGCGCAGGACGACGAAGAGCGCCATCCAGCTCTCCATCCCGTCGCGCGGGACGTCGACGACGAGCGCGTCGACGATCTCGTCGAGCGCGAGCACCGCGCGGTAGATCTCGCTCGTGCCCATCCGCACGCCGCCGCGGTTGATCGTCGAGTCGCTGCGCCCGTAGATGATCGCCGTCCCGCGCGACGTGATCTCGACCCAGTCGCCGTGGCGCCAGATGCCCGGGTACATCTCGAAGTACGCCTCGCGCAGCCGCTCGCCGTCGGGGTCGTTCCAGAAGTACAGCGGCATCGACGGCATCGGCTGGGTGATGACGAGCTCGCCGACCTCGTCGACGAGCGGCCGCCCCTCGTCGTCGAAGGCCTGCACGTCGCAGCCGAGCGAGCGGCCCTGCAGCTCGCCCTCGTAGACGGGCTCCAGCGCGACGCCGCCGACGAACGCCGTGCAGACGTCGGTGCCGCCGCTCGTCGAGAACAGCCAGGTGTCGGACCCGAGCTCGTCGTAGACCCAGCGAAAGCCCTCCGGCGACAGTGGCGAGCCGGTCGCGCCGACGCTGCGCAGCGCCGACAGGTCGCGCCCGGCGGCGGGCCGCACGCCCGCCTTCATGCAGCCGGCGATGAACGCGGCGCTCGTGCCGAAGCACGTCACGCCCGTCTCGGCGGCGAGCTCCCACAGCCGGTCCAGCGACGGTGACGAGGACCCGCCCGGGCTGCCGTCGTAGAGCACGATCGAGGCGGGCGTCAGCAGCACGCCGGCGAGGAAGTTCCACATCATCCAGCCGGTGGTCGTGAACCAGAAGACGCGGTCGTCGTCGTGCACGTCGAGGTGGAGGTTCAGCTTCTTGAGCTGCTCGAGCAGGATGCCGCCGTGGCCGTGGACGATCGCCTTCGGCAACCCCGTCGTCCCGCTCGAGTACAGGACCCACAGCGGGTGGTCGAAGGGCACCGCGGCGAGCTCGAGCTCGGCGTCCTCGGACCCGAGGAAGCCCTCCTGGAAGCCGCCGGCGTCGAGGTAGCCGAGGCGCACCAGCGCGCCGCCGACCTGCGCGTGGATCTCGTCGACGACGGCGCCGCGGTCGTAGTCGCGCCCGCCGTAGCGGTAGCCGTCGACCGCGAGCAGCACCTTGGGCTCGATCTGGGCGAAGCGGTCGACGACCGAGCGCGCACCGAAGTCCGGCGAGCAGCTCGACCAGGTCGCACCCAGGCCGGCGACCGCGAGGAACGCCGCGATCGTCTCGGGGATGTTCGGCATGTAGGCGGCGACGCGGTCGCCGCGGCCGACACCGAGGTCGCGCAGCCCGGCCTGGATGCGCGCCGACAGCGCGCGCAGCTCGCCCCACGTCAGCTCGCCGAGCGGGCGCAGCTCGGAGGCGTGGCGGATCGCCACCGCGGCGTCGTCGCGGCCGCGCAGCACGTGCTCCGGATAGGACAGCGTCGCGCCGACGAACCACTCCGCGCCCGGCATCTCGCGGCGGCCGAGCACCGCCCGCGGCGGCGTGTGGAAGCGGACGTCGAAGTACTCGGAGATCGAGGCCCAGAAGCCCTCGAGGTCGTCGACCGACCAGCGCCACAGCTCGTCGTACGTCGCGATGCCGACGCCGCGCTTCTCCGCGAGCCAGCGCATGTACGCACGCAGGCGCGTACGCTCGGCGAAGGCGGGGTCGGGCTGCCAGAGCACCGTAGGATCACGACTCACGCCGCGATCCTACGGCGCTCGAGGCGCCGGCTCAGCCGGTTGGCAGCTTCGCCTCGATCTGCACCTCGACGGTGTCCTTCACCTTCAGCGCGCCCATGAGCGCCTTGAACTGCTTGATCCCGAACTGGCTCTGGTTCAGCGTCACCGAGCAGTGCACGGTGCCGTCGTCGCCGACGGTGAGCGGCACGTTGATCGAGTCGCTGTTGCCGGCCACGCTGAGGTTGCCGCTGACGTTCATGGAGCCGTTGTCGACCTTGACGTCGCTGGACTCGAAGCTGATCGGGTCGGAGCCCAGGATGTCCTTCTTCATGCTCTTCTTGATGTCGTCCTTGTCGTCGTCGTCGAGCGCCTTCGCGCCGCCCTCGCCTTTGCGCACCTCGATGCTCGCGGGGTCGATGCTGAGCTTCACCGATGGGTTGTCACCGAGCTCCAGGGTTCCCTCCCAAGAAGTCGCTTCGAGCGTGAGGTCGTGACCCGCCTTGGCGGCCGCACCCTCGCGGCCCGTCTTGATCGTGACCGTCCCGTTGTCGGGCCCGATCTTGTGAGTTCCTGGCTGAATTGACATGTCGTTGGAACTACCCGGAGTGCGCCGATCGACACGTATCCGGCGGCCGTCGCGGCGCTCGCGTAGGGTCCGCGCCGTGAGCTGGAGCCAGCACGAGATCACGCTGCGGCCGCGCTCCCGCGGCGTCCACCTCGTGACGTCGGAGGTCGAGGAGGCGCTGCCGGAGCTCAAGGACCTGCGGATCGGCCTCGCGCACCTCTTCCTGCGCCACACGTCGGCGTCGCTGACGCTCAACGAGAACGCCTCGCCCGACGTGCGGCGCGACTTCGAGAGCTGGCTGAACGTGGCTGTGCCCGAGGACTTCGCGTGGACGCACACGCTCGAGGGGTCCGACGACATGCCGGCGCACGTCAAGGCATCGCTCATGGGCGCGTCGCTGAGCCTGCCGATCGCCGGCGGGCGGCTCGCGCTCGGCACGTGGCAGGGCATCTACCTCTGCGAGCACCGCGACCGCGGTGGGCCACGCTCGCTGCTCGTCACGCTGGCGGGCGAGTAGCTGCTCAGCGCGCTCAGCGCCGCCCGTAGCGCTCGGCGCGGTACTCGCGGATGTCGGTCGGAACGCTGCGCCGCGCGCCGATCGCGCCGCGGTCGAGCAGCTCTGGCGCCAGCGTGCGCTCGTCGACCTGGGCGTCGGCGCTGGCCGCCACGCGGTACGCCTGCCCGTCGGGTCGTGCGCTGACGATCCGCACGAGCCTGCGGTCCTCGAACAGCAGCCCGACGCCGTCGTCGGCGCCGAAGCCGTCCGGTATCGCGCCGCGCGCGACGGCGTCGAGGAAGACCGGGCGGCGCGTCGGGTCGCCGTCGTAGTGGACGCTGAAGCTCCCGGGGAGGAAGCCGAGCCCGCGGACCGGCGCCGGCCGGCCGGTCGAGCGCGTGATCCCGTGCTCGAACCAGCACATCCCGCCGGCGCTCAGGCCGGCGAGCACGACGCCCGCGTCCCACGCCTCGCGCAGGATGAGGTCGAGGCCGTGCTCGCGCCAGATCGCGAGCATGTTGCGCATCGAGCCGCCGCCCACGTAGACGATGTCCTGGCCGAGGATGAGCGCGCGCAGGTCCTCCGGCTCGTCCTCGAGGCGAAAGAGCGACAGGTGCCGGGGCCGGCAGGCGCCGCCTGCGAAGGCGGAGCGAAAGGCGGCGATCTGCGCGTTCGGGTCGCCGCTGGCGGTCGGCAGGAAGAGGATCCGCGGCTCGCGGCGGCGCGCGAGCGAGAGGATGTAGTCGTCCAGTGCGGGGTTTGAGGGGTCGGCGGTGAAGCCGCCGCCGCCCATGGCGAAGATCGTCCGGGTCACTCCGATGAGCCTACGCTGCGGATAAGGTGCGCGACTGGCCGAGCCAGCGGACCTGGAGGGCGACCTCCGAGATGCTCCGACCGGCCTCCTCCACCCAATAGGCCGCCGCGTTGGGACGGGAACCCACGACCCGCGCCAGCGACTTACCGCAGAAGTGCAGCGCCGCGCCGTCGCTCGCCGCGTACCCGGGCGCCATGCCGGCGCGGAGGAACTCGTGGTAGGCCGCGCGCCGCGCCGGCTCACCGTCGTAGTGGACGCAGTTGGAGTACGGCAGCAGCCCCAGCCCGGTCACCCGCTGGGGCGCACCGTGGAAGGCGGTCACGGCCTCGCCGAACCAGCACAGCGAGCCGGCGCTGAGCCCGCACAGGACGATGCCGAGCTCCCAGCACCGGCGCAGCACGTCGTCGATGCCGTGCGCGCCCCACACGCCGAGCAGCGAGATCACGCTCCCGCCGCCGACGTAGATGAGGTCCTGGGCGAGCAGATGCGCGGCGATGTCGGCCCCAAGTCCTGCGCCCCTGTCGCGGCGGAAGAGCGAGACGTGCGACGGCTCGCAGCGCCCGGTCGAGAAGGCGCGGTAGAAGCGGACGATGTAGTGGTCGGCGTCACCCGAGGCCGACGGCAGGAAGCAGACCTTCGGCCGCTTCACGCCGGTGAGGCCGAGCACGTATTCGTCGAGCAGCGCATTGCCGGCCTCCATCGAGAACCCGCCGCCTCCGAACGCGACGATCTGCGGACGCCGGTCCATCGGCCGAGCATATGACGCATAGTTCGAAGCCGCTGAGATTTGCGCAGTTCGTCCAGCAGGCATGGACCGGATGTCGAGCGCGCCGGACGGGCGGCTACGCCGCGAACAGCGTGAGATCCGGCTCGCGCTCGCCGCGCAACATCGCGAGGTCGACCTCGACGCAGTCCAGCCCGCGGGCGTCCGCGAGCACGCGCGCCTGCGGCTTGATCGCCTGCGCCGCCAGCACCCCGCGGCAGCGCGCCATCGCGGGGTCGCGGCGGATGCGCTCGAGGTAGCGCGACAGCTGCTCGACGGCGTCGATCGTCGCGACGCGCTTGATCTCCACGGCGATCCACTCGTCGTCGCCGTCGCGACACATGAGATCGACGGGACCGATGTCCGTCGGCCACTCGCGCCGCACGAGCCGGAAGCCCTCGCCGCAGTGCGAGGGCGCCGCGGCGAGCGCCTCCTGGAGGTCGCGCTCGACGCCGTCCTTCTCCAGCGCGGCCGCCTCGCCCATGTCGTGGTGCATATCGCTGACGACCTCGGCGATCTCGATCTCGAGCCGGTCCTCGGTGCCGTTGGCGTGCTTGCGCACGACGATCCGGCCGGGCGTCTCCTCGATGACGGTGGGAGCCGTCATCCAGTTGCTCGGCTTGTAGCCGCCCGTATCGGCGTGGACGAGCACCGAGCCGTCGGCCTTGAGCATGAGCAGCCGCAGCGCGTGCGGCAGGACCGCGTTCAGGCGGCCGCTGTAGCGGACCTCGCAGCGGGCGACGATGAGGCGCATCGCCGCGCACCGTACCGTCCCCGCCGGACCGTCGATCGGCGTGTCGTCACGCGGCCACGGGGTAGCCCGCTGGGAAGCGACCAGGGAGCCCTCTTTCAGATGACGACGATGACCGACTACCTCTCGACCTACCTCCAGGATCACCGCGCCGGCGCGGAGGGCGGCAGCGACCTCGCCCGGCGCCTGTACGAGCAGAACAAGGGCACGCAGTACGAGGAGTTCTGCGCCCACCTCGCGGAGGAGATCGAGGAGGACGTCATGGTCCTCGAGCAGATCATGGACCGCTTCGACGTCGACCGCCCGGCGCTGAAGGTGGCGGTCGCCAAGGTCGGGGAGACGCTCAGCCGGCTGAAGCCCAACGAGGAGCTGACGGGCTACTCTCCGCTCAGCCGCGTGCTCGAGTTCGAGGGGCTGCGCTCCGGCGTCCAGGGCAAGCTCTGCCTGTGGGACGCCCTCATGGAGGTGGCGCCGTTCGACCACCGCCTCGACCAGGAGGAGCTCGCCCGGCTGATCATCCGCGCGGAGGCGCAGCTCAAGGGCCTGCGCGTCCACCACCGGCTCGCCGCGCGCGAGGCCTTCGCGGCCGCCTGACCGGCGCCTACGCCGCCGGCAGCACGCGCGGCAGCTGCGCCCGGAGGCGCTCGACGAGGTTGGCGACTTCGTCGTCGGCGCGCAGCCGCAGCGCGCGATCGCAGGCGTCGATCGCGTCGCTGACGCGGTCGGTGCGCGCGAGAGCGTGGGCCAGCCGGGCCCACGCGTCGCCGCTCTCGGCGTCCAGCAGCGTCGCCTGCTCGCAGGCCGTCACCTCGGCGCCGAGGTCGCCCGCGAGGTGGAACGCGAGCGCCAGGTCGAGCAGGCCGTCGACCGACGGCTCGAGCTCGCGGGCGCGCTCCAGCGCCTCGATCGCGCCCGGGCGGTCCATCAGCCGCAGCCGCAGGCGGCCGAGCCGCTCCCAGGCGTCGGCGTCCTCGCGGCCGCGGGCGACCGCGCGCTCGGCGGCCTCGGCGGCGAGGTCGATCGCGCCCATGTCCTCGTAGATCCGCGCGGCGAAGCGATGCGCGGTGGGCCGTTCGGGATCCACGCGCGCCCAGTCGCGGACCGCGCGCCCGGCGGCGGGCAGGTTGCCGGCCTGCCAGAAGGCAAGCGTCAGCAGCCGCAGCACCGTCGTGTTGTCGGGCTCGGCGTCGCGGGCGTAGACGAGGCGCTGCGCGGCGAGCTCGTAGTCGCCCTCGAGCGTCGCGTGCTGCGCCGCGGTCACGTAGCGCGCGACGCGGTCGGCCGCCGGATCGGGCTTGGAGAAGTCGACGAACTGCAACGACCCCGCGGGAACGGTGCGCACGCCCGGCTGGAAGCGCACGCGCGCCCACTGCTGGATGTCGTCGCCGTCGCCGGTGAAGTAGATGCCGGTGACGTTGCCGACGCCCCACTCGGGATACGTGACGCAGCGCGCGTAGCGGTGGACGACGGAGTGGTCGGGGACCTGGCTGCCGAAGGGGTCGTTCGCCCGCCGCTCGGCGGCGTGCGCGCGGGCGCGCTCCGCCGCTTCGTAGGCGCGCCGCCCGTCCTCGGCGCGCGCGGCGCGCGCCGCGGCGGCGCTGACCTTGACGGCATTGCGGGAGACGGTGCCGCCGCGCGAGCCCTCGGCCAGGGACTCGAGCTGGTCGGCGGCCTCGTTGATCGCCTTGAGGTGACGCTCGTGCTCGAACTGCTTGCCCGGGGGCGCGATGTCGGGGTGCCAGATCTTCGCCATCCGGCGGCGCGCGATCTGGACCGCGCGCTTGTCGAAGGGCGGCGTGATCTCCAGCAGCAGAAGGGCCTGTTCGAGATCCAGGACGTTCGGCATCAGCCCACGAGGGTAGCGTCCGGCGACACGTCGCCGGACGCGTCTCGTTCAACCGCCGGCCGCATGCAGCGCCTCGCGCGAGAGCTTCAGGTGCTCGACCAGCGTGGGCATCTCGGTGCGGGCGAGGTGACGGACCGCCTGGTTGACGCCCTTCTGGATCTCGTCCTTTGCCTCCTGGATGTCCTGCTCGTGATCGAGGACCTCCAGGTCGGCGTAGCTGCGGTCGAAGTCGGCGCCCGTGAAGCCGGCCACGGTCTTCAGCTCCCAGCGCTGCGACGGCGAGGGCGAGGCCGGCACGGAGATGCCGAGCCGGCGGGCCAGGCGCGTCGCGTCCTTCAGCGACGCGGAGTGGTCCTTCAGCAGCCGCGCGCCGAGCGCGCTGACCTGCGCGTTCGTCGCGTGGCCCGCGGCGAGCGTGGCGCCGGTGACCTCGAAGCGGTCGCCCTCGATCGCCGTCGTGAGCCATTGCTCGTCCCAGGCGGAGAACGCCGGGTGCGTGCTGGGGGCGCGGGCGCTCGCGATCGCGATCGCGCCGGTCAGCGCGAGGCAGAGGGCGAGGATTGCTGCGGCCGGCGGAAGCATGCGACGAGACATGGGGGGCTCCTCCTGCGGTCGGATGTCGACTGCCGCCGCTTTCCCGGCTGTCCCCGCGGCGAATCTTGTTTCACGTGATGAGCTTGCGCTCCAGTGCCCAGATCGCGAGCCGCCACATGATGAGCCCGAACAGCAGGAGCGCCCCGAGGTGCCCGAGATCGGCCCAGCCGGCCCAGCCGAATGCCGCGTGGCGCACGAGCTCGACGGTGTGGTGCAGCGGGTTGAAGTTGCCGAGGACCTGCGCCCACTGCGGCAGCCCGCTGAGCGGGAAGAACGTCCCGGCGACGAGGAACGTCGGCGTGATGACGGTGCTCGTCACGTAGTTGAAGTTGTCGATCGACTTCAGCAGGCCGGCGATCATGATCCCGAACGACGACCAGCCGAAGCCGCTCACGAAGGCGATGAACGGCACGACGAGCATGTCGACGCGCGGCTCCAGGCCGAAGGCGATCGCGACGAGCATTGGGACGCAGCCGTACGTCCCGGCGCGGATCGAGATCCACAGCGCCTCGCCGGTGACGATCTCCTCGGTGTCGACCGGCGCGGCGAGGATCGCGTCGTACGTGTGCTGGAACGAGTACTTCACGAACGTCCCGAACATGGACGGGAAGACCGACGAGAAGAGCACCGCCGTCGCGACCGTGCCGGTGCCGACGAAGTCGACGTAGTCGTAGCCGCCGACCTTCGACACGAGCGACCCGAAGCCGAAGCCGAACGCGAGCAGGTAGATCGTCGGGTCGATCGTCGACGAGAACGTCGTCGACCGCCAGTACGAGCCGAAGTTCGTGATCTCGCGGACGAGTACGCCGGCGATCGCGGGGCGGTCGAGCCGGCCGACGCGGCGGGCGCGGACGCTGGCCATCACGCCACCTCCTCGCCGGTGAGCAGCACGAAGACGTCCTCGAGGTTGGCCGCGCGACGGACGCCTTGGGGCAGGTCGCCGTTGCGCTTCTCGATGCCCATGAGCGCGATGCTCGTGCCCGTCCGCCGCGTGGGGACGCCCACGGCGGCGGCCTCCCGCTCGACCTCGGCCAGGCGCGCGGGCGGACCGTAGACCTCGAGCACCTCGTGGCCGGCGTGCTGCACGACGAGCGCCGCGGGCGGCCCGGTCGCGATCGCCCGCCCGTGCGACATGATCGTCACCGTGTCGGCGAGCCGCTGCGCCTCCTCGATGTAGTGCGTCGACATGAGGATCGACGTGCCCTCGCTGCGCAGCGCGTCGATCAGCGCCCACAGCTCCTGGCGCACCTGCGGATCGAGGCCGACCGTCGGCTCGTCGAGCAGCAGCAGCCGCGGCCGGTGGACGAGCCCGCGCGCGATGAGCAGCCGGCGCCGCATCCCGCCCGACAGCTCTTCGACCTTCGCCGTCCGGCGGTCGGTGAGGTTGGCGATCTGCAGCGCGCGCTCGATCGCCTCGCCGCGCTCGGCGCGGCCGAGGCGGTACAGGTGGGCGAAGACGCGCAGGTTCTGCTCGACGGTCAGCGTCGTGTCGAGGTTGTCGAGCTGCGGGACGACGCCCATCTCGGCGCGCGCGACCTTCGACTCGGCGGGCAGCTTGTAGCCGAGCACCTCGATCTCGCCGGCGTTCGGGATGACCTGCGCCGTCAGCATCTTCATCGTCGTCGACTTCCCCGCGCCGTTGGGACCGAGCAGGCCGACGCAGGTTCCCGCGGGAACGTCGAGGTCAAGGCCGTCGACCGCGACGATCCGGCCGAAGTGCTTGACGACCGCACGCAGGCGGATGGCGACCTCGGGCATGTGTGGAAGGCTAGTCACGCCTGCTAGGACCGCCGTCCGGCGCGAAATTCATCGAACGGAGAGGACGACAGTCGATGGACTACGAGCTCGAGCTCGTGGCGGTGCCCGTGTCCGATGCCGAGCCGGGCTCGGCGCGCGGGCTGCAGCTCGTCGTCGCGGATGTCGCGGCGGCCCACGACGAGCTCGCCGCGCGCGGCGTGGACGTCAGCGAGGTCCAGCACCTCCCGTGGGGCTCGTTCGTCTTCTTCAGCGATCCGGACGGCAACGGCTGGGCCGTGCAGGAGCCGCCAGCCCGGAGCTAGCTACGCTGAGAAGCGATGTCGACCCAGTACGTCTACACGATGCACCGCCTTTCGAAGGCCTACCCGCCCGACAAGCAGGTGCTCAAGGACGTCACGCTCGCGTTCCTGCCGGGCGCGAAGATCGGCGTCCTGGGCTACAACGGCGCCGGCAAGTCCACCGTGCTGCGCATCATGGCGGGCACCGACCACGACTACACGGGCGAGGCCCGCCTGGCCCCCGGGGCGTCCGTCGGCATG
>DASWQM010000015.1:0-16230 GCA_036403675.1 Solirubrobacteraceae bacterium
CGCCGTCTGGGAGGCGCTCGTCGAGGCGCCGCTCGGCGAGTGGATCGAGGCTGCGTTCGCCGACGACCTCGTGCGCGGCGTCGTGCTGACCGACGCCCTCGTCGGGACCTTCGCGGCGGCTGGTGACCGCGACCTGCGCCAGAACCGCTGCTTCCTCTACCACGTCATCGGCCGCGGAACCGGCGAGTGGCTCGTGCCGGTCGGCGGGATGGGCGCCGTGACGGACGCGCTGCGCGATGCCGCGCTCACCGCCGGCGCCGAGCTGTGCACGAGCGCGGAGGTCGTCGGGGTCGGCGACGGCGAGGTGCGCTTCGCCGCCGCCGGCGACGGCGCCGAGCGCTCGGTCGGCGCGCGGCGGATCCTCGCCGCCGTCGCGCCCGCCGAGCTCGACCGCCTGCGCGGCCGTGTCTCCGCGGCGCCGGCGCCGGAAGGCGCGCAGCTCAAGGTCAACCTCCTGCTCGCGCGCCTGCCGCGCCTGCGCGACTCCGCGGTCGATCCCGAGCGCGCCTTCGCGGGGACGTTCCATGTCAACGAGACCGCGTCGCAGCTGCAGAACGCGCACGACGAGGCGGCCGCCGGGAGCATCCCCGCGCTGGCACCCTGCGAGGCCTACTGCCACACGCTCACCGATCGCAGCATCCTCGGGCCGCAGCTCGGCGCCGCCGGCGCTCAGACGCTCACGCTCTTCGGCCTGCACATGCCGGCGCGGCTCTTCGTCGCCGACGAGCAGCGCGCCCGCGAGCGGGCGCTCGACGCGACGCTGCGCTCGCTGAACGCCGTCCTCGCCGAGCCGGTCGAGGACTGCCTGCTGCACGGACCCGGCGGAGCGCCGTGCATCGAGGTCCGCACCCCGCTGGACCTCGAGCGCGAGCTGCGGCTGCCGGGCGGCCACATCTTCCACCGCGATCTCGCCTGGCCGTTCGCGGAGGATCCCGGCGAGGTCGGCCGCTGGGGCGTCGAGACCGACGACCCGGCGATCCTGCTCTGCGGTACGGGCGCCCGCCGCGGCGGCGGCGTGAGCGCGATCCCCGGGCGCAACGCGGCGATGGCCGTGCTCGCGTAGCGGCGCTGCACGCCCGGATGGGGTACAACGCGAGCAGCGAGTCGGGAGGCACGATGCATCAGTGGTCGCAGTCGAGAACGAAGGCTGAGACGATCAGCCGCTTCGGCGAGCTCGCCGATCGAGGCGAGGATCCCAAGGTTGCCGCGAAGGCGTGGACGGCCGCCGGCTTCGACGACGAGCAGACCGCGAAGTGGCTCGAAGCGCGCTGCTTCGATCCGCAGGCGGCGCGCGACCTCGCCCACCTCGCCGTCACGCCCGGGCAGGCCTCCAAGCGCACGCGCGACGGCCGTCGCGACTACCTCGACACGATCGCCTTCAAGGTCGCAAGCGGCGACCTCTCCGCGCGCCAGGGCGCGGCCCGTGCGGGCTCGAGCCGATGACCGACGACGACGACCGCCACCCCGCCGACTGGCCGCATCCGAACGACCGGCCGTGCGCGGACTGCGGCCACATCTGGTTTGCCGGCGAGCGCCGCCACGAGTACCTCGACCACGACGCCGAGCGTCCCGAGGACGTCGAGGTGCTCTGCGTGCTGTGCCGCCAGCAGCGAGGGCTGGCCCCGGCCGAGGAGTAGCCGTCGGTGACCGGCCCCGGCGCGCTGCCCGACGATCTGCCGGTGCCGGTCGACGACGGCGGCGCCGACCACTTGCCGGGCCTCGAGCTGCCGCCGCTCACGGTCCCGGCGACGAACGGCCAGACGGTCGCGCTGCACCGGCTCGGCCCCGGTCGCAGCGTCCTGTACCTCTATCCGCTCACGCACGAAGTCATCGTGCACTGACTTCCATGACCGCGCCCGATCTCGAGTCGCGCTATCGCGTCCGGCCGAGCCGCTTCCGGCTCGCCGACCACGATCCGGCCGACACGGCCGGCCTGGACCGCGAGCGCGCGCGCACGCTGCGGGCCGCCGACCTCGAGCGGCTGCGGTCGCTGCAGGCGCGCCTCTACGCCGAGCACCGCCGCTCGCTGCTGATCGTCCTGCAGGGAGTCGACGCCTCCGGCAAGGACGGGACGATCGACCACGTCATGAGCGGCATGAGCCCGCTCGGAGTTCGCGCGACGGCGTTCAAGGAGCCCAGCCCGCCGGAGCTGGCCCACGACTGGCTCTGGCGCTGCGTCCTCGTCCTGCCCGAGCGCGGGCACATCGGCATCTTCGACCGCTCGCACTACGAGGAGGTGACCGCGGTGCGGGTGCACGAGGAGTACCTGGCCGCCGAGGGCGTCGACCCGCAGCGCGGGCACGACGAGCGCTTCTGGAAGGTGCGGATGAAGACGATCGAGGCGTGGGAACGTCATCTCGTCGCCTGCGACACGCGCGTTGTGAAGTTCTTCCTGCACATCTCCAAGGAGGAGCAGCGCAAGCGGCTGCTCGCGCGCGCGAACGACCCCGAGAAGCAGTGGAAGTTCACCGCGCGCGACGTGGCCGAGCGCACGCGCTGGGATGACTACGCCAAGGCCTACGATGCCGCGCTGCGCGCCACGAGCACCCGCGACGCGCCGTGGTATGCGATCCCGGGCGACCACAAGTGGATGGCCCGCACCGCGGTTGCGCGGATCGTCGTGCACCACCTCGAGCTCATGGACCCGCGCCACCCCGAGCCCGACGAGGCGGCGCGGCGCGCCGCGGCCGAGGCGGTCAGGCTGCTCCTCGACGAGGGCTAGCGACGCGTGGCCGGGGCGACCCCGAGGCGCACCGGCCGGCGGCCGGCGCCGACCCGGACGCGCGGCGCGATCCGCGACGCCGCGCGCGCCGCGAACGCGGCGCGCGGCTACGACGCCGTGAGCGTCCGCTCGGTCGCGCGCGACGCGGGCGTCGAGCCCGCCCTCGTGCACCGCTTCTTCGGCTCCAAGGAGCAGCTGTTCGTCGCGGCGATGGAGCTGCCGGTCGCGCCGGTCGCGCTCGTCGCGGCCATCCTCGCCGGCGGCGTGGACGGCGTCGGCGAGCGGCTCGTCCGCACCCTGCTGACGCTGTGGGACACGCCGGGCAGCTTCGCGCCGTTCCTCGCGCTCGTCCGCGGCGCGGTCGGCAGCGAGGCCGCCGCGACGATGCTGCGGGAGTTCCTGACCCGCGAGGTGCTCGGGAGGATCGCCGCGATCGCGGCGCCCGACCGGCCCGCGCTCCGCGCGAGCGTCGCGGGCTCGCAGATCGTCGGGCCGGCGATGGCGCGCTACATCGTCCGCATCGCCGCCCTTCGGACGCCGATCGCGAGGAGGTCGTCGCGGCCATCGGGCCGACGATCCAGCGATATCTCACCGGGCCGATCTGAGGGCGCCGACGTCCGTCAGGTCGTCAACGGCCAGGGCGACCGCGTCCGTGCGACGGGCGGTCGCTCCGCGTAGGCCTCGCGCGGCGAGTCGGTGGCGACGGCCACCGCCGCGCCGTGCCGGGCCGCGGCGGGGTCAGCCGGATAGTGCACCGTCGCGCCCGGTGACCGCGTGCCGACCATGAGGATCGCGCATGGGCCGCTGCCTGCACCGATCGTGATGTGGGCGGTCCCCGGCGGGCAGTGCAGGTAGTCCCACGTCCGCATGTGCCGCTCCTCGCCCTCGACGATCGCCAGGCACTCGCCCGCCAGGACCAGGAAGCCCTCCTGGTCGCTCTCCGCGTGGTACATCGCCGCGGGCTCGCCCGGCGCCAGCACGTGCACGCCGATGCCGAGCGTCGGCGACGGCGCGCCGGGCGACTCGAACAGGCACCACGTCCCGCCGCCGGGCACCGTCTCCCAGCTCAGCTCCCCGAGGTTGAGGATGAACCAGCCGTCGCCCGCGGGCGCACGACCCGTCTCTGTGTCTTCGATGTCGGCCTCGTGCATGGGGGAACGGTATCCGCGCGTGCGGCAGGCTGGCCAGGTTCAAGCCATCGCCGGCGAGCGTGGGCGGGCGATGGGCGCCGACGCCCGCTCGCGGCTCCACCTCATGGACCGGGGTCCTCGAGCTCCAGCGGCGCGGCCGCGTAGTGCGTCTCGCCGTCGATCTCGACCGGCACGACGAGGCCGGCGTCGATCAGCTCGACGAGGTCGTTCATCAGTTGCTCGGCGCCGTCGTCGGGCGGCGGCGCGGGTCTGTGCTCGGGGACGACGTCGAAGAGGCCGAGCGCGGGGCTCGGGCGACGGCGACGTGGACCGCCGGGCGTGCGGGCGGGATGCGGGGAAGTGGGCTTCATGACTGCTCCTGTATCGCTACGCGAATGTCCGTATGGCGGGATTGTGCGGAGCCCGTCGGACGGAACGGCGGACGGCGCGCGCCGCGGCATGCCCCGCGATCGGCATAACACGCGACGTGGCGGCAACTTCGCCGGTCTTTGCGCCGACTTTGTGAAGTTACGAACAGGGTTCTCCACAGCCACGTGGCGCGAATACACCACACAGCTATGCATATGAACATCCATTGCACAGGCCACGCTGGCGTGGAGTCCCAGGCTCCCGATACAACCCGCCAACCACATGGTCCCGTCGCCACCCAGCCCATCCGCTCGCCTCCTCCGCGCAGCCGCCGCCGAGCGCGAGGAGCTCGGCCGGCACCGGGCACGGCTGCTCGCCGCGCGCGACGAGCTGCGCAAGGAGCTGGCCGGCATCGAAGCCTCGCTGCACGAGCTCGACGAGCGCACGCGGCTGCTCGAGCGGCTCGCCGCGCCGGGGCCTGACCAGGCGAGCGCGGGCGGCGGTCGCCCGCGGGGCACCGCGGCGGCCGGCGACGGCCGCCCCGGTCGCGCCGCGACGAGGCTGCGGGGGCCGGCCATCCGCCGCGCCGCGGTGGAGGCGCTTCTGGCGCTTCCCGAGCGCCCCGAGGCCCTGCACTACCGCGACTGGTACGACGCGGTGCGCGCGGCCGGCTTCGAAGTGGAGGGCAAGGACCCGCTGGCCGTCTTCCTGACCCAGATCAGCCGCTCGCCGGTGATCCGCAAGAGCACGCAGGCCGGCGTCTACCAGCTCGACACCGCTGCGGCACATCGGCTCCGCGACCAGCTCGACCGCCTGCACGAGGATCTTCGCGCGCTCAGCGCGGCCCCGAGCGCCGCGACCGATCTCGCCGCCGTCCGCAGCCGGCGGGCCCAGATCCACGCCGAGATCGGCCAGGTCGAGAAGGCGCTCGTCGAGGCCGAGGAGCTGCTAGCCAGCGGCCGGCGATCACCGCTGGCGGCCGCGGGCTGACAACCTCGTGGCGGGGCCGCGCGCCGGCGCGCGTCGAGATCGGAGTTCACCGCCGGCGGCTGACGCGACTCGCGGGGCCGCCGCCGTGGCCTGCGCCGCGCCTCGAAGCGGCGCAGCCGCAGCGCGTTGCGACCGAGATGCTGGAGAAGACCATCGCGAGGCTCGCGATGACCGGGTTTGAGCAGTCCGATCGCCGCCAGCGGGATCGCGGCGACGTCGTAGCCGAACGCCCACCCGAGGTTCTGCGTGATCGTGCGCAGCGTCGCGCGCGCAGGAAGCGCACGTCATGCCGGTGATCGGCAGCTCGACGCGCTCGATCGAGGTCGTGCTCATCGTGACCGCGAGGCCGCGCACCGCCTGCGGCGCCGACTTCGCGGAGCCGTGGCCGTCACCGGCGGCGGTCATCTTGTCCATGCCGCGCCTGGCCGCCGGCTTGCCGGGATGAACGTCGAGCTGGCTGCCGGCCAACGCGGCGGCGCCGAAGACGAGCGCCAGCACGACGGCGAACCCGGCGAGCTCGGCCAGCGGGTTCACGCCGTCACCTGCCCGGCGACCGCCGGCGCGGTGCGGCCGTGGCCGGCGTACTCGGCCGGGCGCAGGAGCATCGCGCCCGCCATGGCCAGCAGCATCGCGACGTGCTCGATGGTCATGAGCACCCCGTGGTCGGTGAGCAGCCCGCTCCACAGCAGGCCGATGACGGCGAAGGTCGGCACGAACATCGAGGCCGACATCTCCATGTTGGCGCGCCAGCCGTGGCCGCGGTAGAGCATCCAGCCCACCATCGGCACCGTCATCGTCGTCGCCATGCCGAGGAACATGAGCGCCGGCGCGTCGACGGCGAGTACGTGCCAGCTCGTGCCCACCGCGCCCAGCGCCCAGCCGGCGGGGACCCAGAGGACGGCCATGCCGAGGAACATGGCGATGACCATCTCGACGTAGTGGCGGATGAGGTGCTTCGTGGAGGGGCTCATGCGAGGTTTCCTTGGTCGAATACGGGACGGGGGTATAAAGTCGAGCGCAGGCTCGCATACCCGTAGGGGGTATGCGAGGAAGATTCTCAGACGGCGAGCCGGAAGCGCTCGCGATAGGCGGCCGGGCTCACGCCGACGCGCCGGTGAAAGGCGCGGCGCAGGACCTCGGGGCTCGAGAAGCCGGCGGCCCCGGCCACCGCCTCGAGCGACTCGGCGCCGTCCTCGAGCAGGGCGCGGGCGCGCTCGACGCGCAGCGTCTCGACGTAGGCGGCGGGCGTCTGTCCGACCTCGCTGCGGAAGGCGCGGGCAAACGAGCGCTCGCTGAGGTTCGCGCGGCCGGCCAGCGCGGCGACCGAGAGGTCATCGTCTAGGTGGCCGGCGATCCACGCCTGCAGCTCGCGCAGCGCGGGCCGCATGGCCTGCTGTGCCGCCAGCGCTCCGCTGAACTGGGCCTGGCCGCCGGGGCGCTTGAGGAACACGACCAGCAGCCGGGCGACGGTCAGCGCCACCTCTGCGCCGACATCGTCCTCGACGAGGGCCAGCGCAAGGTCCATGCCGGCGGTCACGCCGGCCGAGGTCCAGATGTCGCCGTCGCGGACGAACACGGGGTTGGGGTCGAGCTCGACCGCGGGGTAGCGCTCGGCCAGGGCGTCGCAGAACCCCCAGTGCGTCGTCGCGCGGCGGCCGTCCAGCAGCCCCGCGGCCGCGAGCAGGTACGTGCCGGTGCACACCGACGCGGTGCGGCGCGCGCGGCGCGACGCACGCGCGATCCAGTCGACGATCGCGGGATCATCGGCCGCCGCGCGGCGCGCGCCCTCGCCGCCTGCGACCACGAGCGTGTCGTGTCGCGGTGGCGGCTCGGGCAGGGAGCCGACGCCGAGCGTGACGCCGTTGCTCATCGTGATCCGGCCGTCGCCGGTCGGGCCGACGACCTCGATGCGGTAGGAGCCCGGCACGAGGCTCTCGGCGTGATCGAAGACCTCGACGGGCCCGAGGATGTCAAGCGACTGGGCCCCGTCCACGGCGAGGACGAGGATGCGGCGGATCGGTGGCATGCCGACGATTCTGCCACTGAACGACCGTGGCTCCCAGGACCGATATCCCACTGATCCTGCCAAGCACGCCATACCGCATAGGGGTATGCTCTGATGGAGTTCGCCACCCGAGGAGCCGCGCGCCATGCCGACCACCGACACCGCCCCCACCACGCCGACCCGCGGCTACACCGCCACGAAGGACCAGCTGCTCAAGCGCCTCAAGCGCATCGAGGGTCAGGTCCGCGGCGTGCAGGGCATGGTCGAAGACGACCGCTACTGCATCGACGTCCTCACGCAGATCAGCGCGATCCAGGCAGCGCTGGACAAGGTCGCCCTCGGCTTGCTCGACGAGCACGCCCGCCACTGCGTGATGGGGGCCGAGGGCGGCGAGCAGGGCGACAAGACCGACGAGCTGATGGCCGCGGTCGGTCGCCTCATGCGCCGCGGCTGACCACGGCGAGCGCGCACTCAGCAGACGTTCGTCGCACAGCGGCGCCAGCGCGACAGGAACGCCCACACGGCCTCCGTCGCGCGGAACCCGGTCGGGTCTTCCGACGACGCGCGGGCGCCCGGCCAGACGTGGCGAGTCCCGCGCAGGACCACGCGCTGGACTGGGCAGCCGCGCCACATCGTCCGCGTCACTCCGGGCCGGGGGTGGGTCACGACGGCGCGCGCCGGGCACCGGTCGCGCGCCCGCCACATGCCCAGCAGCCGCGGCACCGTCGCGAAGTAGGGATCGGCGTCGCCGTGGACCTCCATGAGCGCAACGCGAGGGCCCCGGGCCGGGCACGGGTCGGTCGCCTGGTAGCTCCCGGCGACCGCGACGACCGCGGCGATCCGCCCGGCGAGCTCACAGGCGAGGCGCGTGGCGAACCCGGCGCCGTTGGAGAAGCCGGTCACGTACACCCGCGCCGGATCGATGCAGGCAAGCGCCTGCGCCCGATCGCGCAGCCGGCGCATCCGCGCGACGTCGTCGTCACCGTCGCGGTGGTTGAGCTGCCAGGTCGACCGGCCGGGTTGCATCTCCGGGGCCGCGAGCACGAACCTGCGGCGATCGGCGAGGCGCGCGAGGCCGGTGAAGCGCACGAACGGCTCCGCGCGGTCGCTGACGCCGTGAAACAGGAGGACCAGCGCCGGCCTGCGCGGCGCTCGGGCCGGCACGTGCACCCACGTGCCGTCGATCCGCTGATCCCCGGCCGCGAGGCCGGGGCACCGCGCCGGCGCCGGCGCCGGCGCAACGGCACGCGTCCGGGTGGCCGGGTGGCCGGCCCCGCACCCGGGCAGGGCGAGTGCCGCGAGCGCGGCCGCGGCGGCGGCGCGGCGCCACGCACATCGTCGGAGCGGGTTGGGTGGCGATCGGCTGATGAGCCATGATGACCGACGACGCATACCATCATCCGATGCGCATGTGGGACGGGGCGTGAGGAGCCGACACGTGGTTGAGCAGATCACCTATCCGCGGCTGCGCGAGCTGCTCGACGCCGGCGCGCAACTCGTCGACGTCCTGCCCGCGCAGGAGTACGCCGACGAGCACCTACCCGGGGCCATCAACATCCCGCTGAAGACCCTCGACGCCGCCGGCACCGCGCAGCTCGACAAGACCAAGGCGGTGGTCGTCTACTGCCATGACGCCCTCTGAGACTTGAGCCCGCGAGCCGCGTGCCGGCTCGGAACGCTCGGCTTCGAGCACGTCTACGACTACGTCACCGGCAGGGTCGACTGGTTCGCCCGCGGCCTGCCGCGCGAGGGCGACAACGCCGCGGAGCCGCGCGCGGTCGACTTCGCCCTCCGCGACGTCGTGACGTGCCACCTGCACGACCCGATCAGCGCGGTCCGCGACCGCGTCGAGGGCTCACCGCACGGCTTCGCGCTCGTCGTCAGCGACGGCGGCGTGCTGCTCGGCCGCCTGCGCAAGGCGGAGCTGGCGGTCAATCCCGACGCCACAGCGGAGTCGGTGATGGAGTCCGGGCCCTCGACGGTGCGGGCTGACACGCCGCCCGCGCGGCTGCGCGAGCGGCTGGAGCAGAGCAGCCTCACCATCGCGATCGTCACCGACCCCGAGGGGCGGCTGCTCGGCGTCGTGCGCCGCGCCGACCTGCCTACTTGATCTGGTCGTAGACGCTGAAGAGCGGCAGGTACATCGAGATGACGATGAAGCCCACGACGCCGCCCACGAAGACGATCATGACCGGCTCGAGGATCGAGGTCAGCGCCTTGACGGCGGCCGCGACCTGGTCCTCGTAGAAGTCGCCGATCTTCGAGAGCATCGTCGTCAGGGCGCCGGTCTCCTCGCCGACCTTGACCATGTGGCCGACCATCGACGGGAAGACGGGCGAGTCCATGAGCGGCTGGGCGATCGTGCCGCCGGCCTTGACGCTCGTCGTGACGTTCGCCATCGCCTCCTCGACGACGATGTTGCCCGCCGTCTGGCTCGTGATGTCGATCGCCTGCAGGAGCGGCACGCCGGCGCCCATGAGCGCGGAGAACGTGCGCGACCAGCGCGCGAGCGCGACCTTCTGGAAGATGTCGCCGATCTTGAAGGGGATCCGCAGGAGGAAGCGCTGCCAGACCGCCCGCCCGTGCGGGGTCTTCTTCCACTTCATGAAGCCGACCGTGCCGCCGACCGAGCTGACGATGAGCAGGTACCAGTAGCCGGTGACGACGCGGGAGATCACCATGACGAACTGGGTCATCGCCGGGAGCTTGGCGCTCCCGAGCTCCCGGAAGACACCCGCGAAGACCGGCACGATGAACGCGACCATGCCCAGCATGACGACCATCGCGAAGCAGAGGATGACCATCGGGTAGGCCATCGCCGACTTGACCTGACGGCGCAGTGACTCCTCCTTCTCGAGCTGGTCGGCGATCCGCAGCAGCGACTCCTCGAGCACGCCGCCGGTCTCGCCCGCCCGCGTCATCGAGACGTACAGCGGGTTGAAGGTCTTCGGGTGGCGCTCCAGCGAGTCCGACAGCGGCAGGCCCGCCTCGACGTCCTTGCGCACGGCGACGAGCTGCTCGGCGAGTTTCTTGTTCTCGGTCTGCGCCTCGAGCACGTAGAGCGCGCGCAGGATCGTCATGCCGCTGGAGATCATCGTCGCGAGCTGGCGCGTCATGATCGACAGGTCGCCGAGCTTGATGCGGTTCAGCCACGGCAGCTCGATCTCCTTCGACGTGCGCTTGTCGGCGATGTCGAGGACGATCAGGCCCTTGGCCTTGAGCTGGTCGGCGACCGACTGCTTGGACTCGGCCTCGACCTCGCCGCGGGCCTGGTGGCCGGCGAGGTCGATCGCCTTGAAGACGTACATGCTCATTGACTAGAAGGCGAACGAGCCGGCGCCGAGCAGGCGGCGCAGCTCCTCCGGCGTCGAGGAGCGGGACTCGGCGAGCTGCTGGGAGATCCGGCCCGAGCGCACGAGCGTCGCCAGCGCGGCGTCCATCGTCTGCATGCCGGCGCTCGCGCCGGTCTGCAGCGAGGAGTAGATCTGGTGCGTCTTGCCCTCGCGGATGAGGTTGCGGATCGCCGGCGTCGCGAGCAGGACCTCGCAGGCGGCGACGCGGCCGGCGCCGTCGGCCGTCGGCAGCAGCTGCTGCGTGACGATGCCCTGCAGCGCGACCGACAGCTGCACGCGCACCTGCTGCTGCTGGGCGGCCGGGAAGACGTCGATGATGCGGTCGATCGTCTGCGGCGCGTCCTGCGTATGCAGCGTGGCGAAGACGAGGTGGCCGGTCTCGGCCGCGGTCAGCGCGGTGTGGATCGTCTCGAGGTCGCGCATCTCGCCGACGAGGATGACGTCGGGGTCCTGGCGCAGCGCGGCCTTCAGGCCGGCGCCGAAGGACTGGGCGTCGGAGCCGATCTCGCGCTGGTTGACGATGCACTTCTTGTGGCCGTGGAGGAACTCGATCGGGTCCTCGACGGTCATGATGTGATCCGAACGCGTCTCGTTGATCTCATCGATCACCGCGGCGAGCGACGTCGACTTGCCCGAGCCGGTGGGGCCGGTGACGAGGACGAAGCCGCGCGGCTTGCGCGCGAGCTCGTGCATGACCGGCGGCAGCCCGAGCTGGTCGACGGTCTTGATCGAGAACGGGATGAGGCGGAAGGCGGCGCCGATCGCAGCGCGCTGGTAGTAGGCATTGACGCGGAAGCGGGCGCGACCCGGGATCGCGTAGGCGAAGTCGAGCTGCCAGTCGGTCTCGAGGCGCTGGCGCTGCTCGTTGGTCAGGATCGAGTAGACGATCTCGCGCGTGTGCTCGGTCGTCATCACCGGGTAGTTCTCGAGCGCCTGGAGGTGGCCGCGGACGCGAACGGTCGGATGGGCGCCGGCCGTGAGGTGCAGGTCAGACGCGTTGCGCTCCATGACGTCGAGCAGTAGATCGGCGAAGTCGATGCTCATTACGAGCGGCTATCGACCTGGTCCGGGCCTTCTAGCGGCTTACCGGCTCCAAATGGACGACCGTATGATCAGCTCGGATGGCTGACCCTCCACCGCGAACCCGCCAGGACGAGCCGGCCGAACGGCAGCCGTGGCGAGTCGAGGGCCAGCGCGAGGAGCCCGAGCGTCCGCCCGCGCCGCAGTCGCGCGTGCCGCGACCCCCGGGCAGCAAGCGCTTCTGGTGGTTCCTGCTCGCGCTGCTGGCGCTGAACATCGTCCTCGGGCAGCTCATCCCGTCGAGCGCGGACCAACGCATGAGCGTGCCGTACACGTTCTTCCGCGACCAGGTGATCGCCGGCAACGTCACGCAGGTCAACGCCCAAGGCGACGTCATCCAGGGCAAGTTCCGCAAGCCGACGAAGTTCGACGGCAACGGGCCCAAGCCGGAGTTCCAGACCGTCCGCCCGGTCTTCGCACAGGACGACGAGCTGCTGAAGCTCCTGCTCGCCAAGCACGTCGAGGTCAACGCGCGCCCGATCGACCAGGGCAGGTCGTTCCTCGCCACGCTGCTCATCTCGTTCGGGCCGACGCTGCTCATCGTCGGGCTGCTCATCTACTTCCTGCGCCGCAGCGCCGCGGCGGCCGGCGGCGGCGCGTTCGCGCTCGGGCGCTCGAAGGCGAAGCTCTACGACGCATCGGCCACCCGCGTGACGTTCGACGACGTCGCCGGGATCGACGAGGTCGAGGACGAGCTCAAGGAGATCGTCGACTTCCTGAAGAACCCCGACCGCTATCGCAGGCTCGGGGCGGCGTTCCCGAAGGGCGTCCTGCTGTCGGGCCCGCCCGGCACGGGCAAGACGCTGCTTGCGCGCGCGGTCGCCGGCGAGGCCGACGTCCCGTTCTTCTCGCTGAGCGCGTCGGAGTTCGTCGAGATGGTCGTCGGCGTCGGGGCCAGCCGCGTCCGCGACCTCTTCGAGCAGGCCAAGAAGGCCGCGCCGGCGATCATCTTCATCGACGAGCTCGACGCCATCGGCCGCGCGCGCGGCAGCGGCGGCGGATTCGGCGGCCACGACGAGCGCGAGCAGACGCTCAACCAGATCCTCACCGAGATGGACGGCTTCACCGGCTCGGAGGGCGTCATCGTGCTCGCGGCGACGAACCGTCCCGAGATCCTCGACCCCGCGCTGCTGCGCCCGGGCCGCTTCGATCGCCGCCTGACGGTGAACCCGCCCGACAAGGACGGGCGCCTGGAGATCCTGAAGATCCACACGCGCTCGGTGCCGCTGGCCGACGACGTCGACCTCGACCGGCTCGCGGCGACGACGCCGGGCATGGTGGGGGCGGACCTGCGCAACCTCGTCAACGAAGCGGCGCTCATCGCGGCGCGCCGCGACCACGACAGGGTCACGATGGCGGACTTCGCCGACGCGCTGGAGCGGATCATCCTGGGCGCCGAGCGCCGGATCACGCTCTCCGACGAGGAGCGCGAGCGCACGGCCTACCACGAGGCCGGCCATGCCGTCCTGGGCATGCTCGAGCCGGGCGCCGACCCGGTCCGGAAGGTCTCGATCGTCCCGCGCGGGCGGGCGCTGGGCGTGACGTTCCAGTCGCCCTCGGCCGACCGCTACGGCTACGACGCGCGCTACCTCGAGGGCCGCATCGTCGGCGCGCTCGGCGGCCGGGCAGCGGAGGAGCTCGTCTACGGCAACGTCACGACGGGCGCCGAGTCCGACCTCGAGCAGGTGACGTCGATCGCGCGCCAGATGGTCGGCCGCTGGGGGATGTCGGAGGTCATCGGGCTCGTCTCGGTCATCCCCGCGCCGGGCGAGGAGCCCTACTACGGGCCCGGCGGGCCGGTCCAGGTCTCCGACGAGACGCGGGAGCTTGTGGACAGAGAAGTGCGGCGGATCGTGGACGCCTGCTACGACCGCGCGCGGCGCATGCTCGCCGCCAACCGCGAGCGGCTGGAGTCGCTGTCGCGGGCGCTGCTCGAGCACGAGACGCTCGACGAGGACGACGCCTACCGCGCGGCGGGGTTCACGCGTGACGCCGACGGCCACGTCGTCGATTCGACGGCCGAGGAGACCGACTCGGCCGAGCTGCCGGCGGGGTAGCGCTGGCCGCCGCCGACGACGTCGAGGTCGCGACCGCGCTCTACGCCGCGGCGCAGCTCGAGCAGCTCGGCATCCTGCGGGTGTGCGACCGTCTCGTCGAGCTGTACCTCGCCGGCGGGCTGTCGGTCGGAGCCACCGGCGAGGCCGCAGCGCTGCTGGACGCCTACTGGCTCGGGCGCGCCGAGCGCCTGCCCGAGGACGAGCGGCGCGATCTCTACGCGCGCGCGCTGGGCCCCGGCTTCGACCATCTGCTCGGGCGGCTGGCGGCGGCGCTCGCCGATCCGGCGGCCGGCGACGACGCGTCCTGGGCCGCCGCGGAGCTGCGCGCGACCGTCGACGCGCACCTCGACGATCGCGCGCGTGACGCGGTGCCGCTGCTGCACGCGCAGCTCGGCGACGCGCTCGCGATCCTCTCGCAGCGCGACATCCTCGCCGCCTACGGCGCCCGCGACCCGTGGCAGCTCGTCGACCACCTGTCGCGGCTGGAGCTCGGCGGCACCCGCGACGTCGCGCGCCATCAGGCGCTGGCGGCCTCGGGGACGGTCATCCTGGGCTGGCTCGCCCGCGACGCGGCATCTGTGACGGACGAGGTCGTCGACGCGGCCGCGGCGTGGCTGGCGGCGGCGGCGATGTCGCCCTAGTGGACGTGGGCACCAGTGGACGTGGCCGGAGGTTCGGGGAACTTCCGGACACGTCCAGTAGCTCCTTGCCGTCACGCGGCGATGTGGAGCCCGCCGGGGGTGGTGGCGGCGCCGGCTGACACCGCGACGGCCTCGACCAGGCTCGCGGCGATGAAGTAGGTCGAGCGACTGTCGAGGTCCAGGATGGCGGCCGCGGCAGGCCGGTCGTCGATGCGGCGTTCGTCGCGGAGGCGGATGAGCGCGTCGGCGAGTCGTGCGCGTTGTCGCGGCGTGTCGATCTGTGCGGCGACGGCAGCGAGAGCGTCCGCCCCCCAATCCGGGTCGTCGGCGGCGACGCACTCGCGCAGGCGTTCGAGGTCGGGCGTGATGAGCTTCGGGAGCTCGACGAGGAGCGACAGGTCGGTGGCAGGCAGGTCGAGCAGCTCGTCCCACAGATCGTCCAGGTCGTCGTCGGACAGGCGGGCGAGGTCGGGTGCGACCTGGCGGGCGAGCCGCGCGACGTGAGCGCGCGCGAGCTGATGCTCGGACGGTCCGCGCTGCTGGCCGCAGCAGCGTTTGACCTTGCGGCCTGAGCCGCACGGGCAGAGGTCGTTGCGTCCGGCTCCCGGCATCGTCACTCTCCTCGGTCGGGTGGCGATCAGGCTGCCACCACGGCCGGTCGGAACCGGTACCGCAGCGCCGGAGCGTCCCGCGTAGGTTTGCCATCTGCGGCGCACTGGAAGAACCCGGCCGATGGTGACGTTCCGCCTTGACGAGCTGGACTTCGCCGACGCCTGGGTCGACGGCGACGACGCCGCGCGCTGGCGATCGGCCTCGGCTCACGGTCCGGCCTGCGGCGCGCAGTCGTCGGGCAGCTCGATCATCGAGCTCGAGGCGGGCCGCAAGCTCCCGGCGCACACCGACTCCGCCGAGGAGACGATCGTCGTGCTCGCGGGCAGCGCAGACGTGCAGATCGACGCGGAGACCGCACGCGTCACGTCCGGCGGGCTGGTGCTCGTGCCGACGGACCACGTGCACGAGGTCCGCAACGCAGGACCGGGGATCCTGCGCTTCGCGGCCGTCTACGCCGACACCGACGTCGTCACCACGTACCGAGAGCCGGTCCAGCCAGACGGAGCGCGCGAGCGCCGCCCGTTGAACTGACGGACCGACTGCGCGCGAATCCGCCGGGGTAGCCGCAGCGCCATGGCGGCGATCGTCACCGGCGCCGACTCCGGCATCGGCAGGGCCTGCGCCGTGGCGCTGGCGCGCCGCGGCCACGACGTCGGCATCACCTACAACCGCGACGCGGACGGCGGGAACGCCACCGCCGCGGAGGTGCGATCGCACGGCCGCCGCGCCGAGCTGCGCCACCTCGACCTCACGCAGAGCACCGAGGTGCAACCGGCGATCGCCGAGCTCGCCGGCGCGCTCGGCGGGCTGGACGTCCTCGTCAACAACGCGGGCACCGGCGCCACGACGCCGTTCTTGGAGGTCGAGCTGGCCGAGTGGCGCGACGTCCTGGAGGTGAACCTCACCGGCGCCTTCCTGGCGGCGCAGGCCGCTGCCCGGCACATGGTCGAGCGGGGGACGTCGGGGCGGATCGTGAACGTCACGTCGGTGCACGAGCACGCCCCGCTGGAGGGCGCGACGCCATACGTCGTGTCCAAGCACGGGCTCGGCGGCCTGACGAAGAGCATGGCGCTCGAGCTGGCGCAGCACGGCATCACCGTCAACTCCGTCGCGCCCGGCGAGGTCGCGACCGCGATGACCGGCCAGGAGGACGAGGATCCGCATGCCAAGCAGCGACGGGGGATCCCCCTGGGCCGACCCGGAGACGCGCGCGAGGTCGCCGAGCTCGTCGCCTACCTTGCGTCGCCGGAGGCGAGCTACACGACCGGCGC
>DASWQM010000016.1:0-2111 GCA_036403675.1 Solirubrobacteraceae bacterium
ATCACCGAGCGCTACCGCGGCGCCGAGCTGACGAACTACCTGCGCCCGAAGGTCAAGATCGAGTGCGTCGTCGCCGACGGCGACGTGCCCACCGTCGTCGACACGGTCCTCCGCCACGCCCGCACCGGCGGCGTGGGCGACGGCAAGGTCTTCGTCCTCCCGGTCGAGGCGGCCTACCGCGTGCGCACCGGCGAGGCCGGCGAGGAGATCCTGCAGGCGCATCCCTATACGGCGAAGGCGGTCTGACGAGCAGGCTGGGCGGCGCGCAGGTCGCGATAGGTCAGCACGACGCGCCCGAGCACGACGACGTCGCCGTCTTGCAACTCGGCCTCGTCCACGCGGCGGCCGTTGACGATCGTCCCGTTCGTGCTGCGGTCGTCGAGGATCCGCAGGCCGGCAGGGCGGGCGACGACGATCGCGTGGCGCGCGGAGACGGTGTGGTCGTCGAGGCGCACGGCGTTGCCGATGCCGCGGCCGATGTGCGTGACCGCGTCCTGCAGCGCGAACGCGTCACCGGCGTCGTCGAGCAGGTAGCGCCCGCGCGGCAGATCGCCGAACGCGCTGCCGCGGCGGTCGCTGTCGCCGCGCGGCGGGACGTCGAGCGCCGAGGTCGCGGGAAGCTCCTCGATGTGGGTCGCTGCGGCCATCGCGCGTCAGTCCAGCGCCCGCGCCTCAAGAGAAGCTTAAGAACCGCTGGAAATTCGTACAGACTTCTTATGTGCGCATGGCAACGTGCTGCGTCGCACCGCCCTGCCATCAAGTGAAAGGACGCGGCATGAGTGCACGACGGATCGCGGCCATCGCCCTCGCCGGCGGGCTGCTCGCGGGCGGCACCGGCGCGGCGATCGCCGCGGTCACCAAGGACGACGGCAACAAGGCCGAGCAGGCAGTCCTCGACGACGCCGCCAAGCGCCTGAACGTCACGCCGGAGAAGTTGCGCGAGGCGCTGTCGGCCGCGCAGGATGCCCAACTCGACCAGGCCGTCAAGGACGGCATGCTCACGCAGAAGCAGGCCGACGCGACGAAGGCGTGGCGCAAGCAGTCCGGCCGCGTGCTCGGCGGGCCCTTCGGCGGGCCGCGCGGCTTCCGCGGCCCCGGTTCGGACTCCGGCCCGGGCTTCGGCCTGCACCGCGGCGCGATCGTCCTCGACCTCGCGAAGGCGCTCGGGATCACCCGCCAGCAGCTCGACGAGCAGGTGCGCGCGGGCAAGAGCGTGGCGGACATCGCCAAGGCCCAGGGCAAGTCGCTCGACGACGTGCGGGCGGCGGTCAAGGCCGACGCCAAGCAGCGCGCCGACAAGGCGGTCAAGGACGGCGACCTCACGCAGGCGCAGGCCGATGAGCTGCTGTCCCACCTCGACGACGCGCTCGCGCACCTCGGCGACGCGCCGGGACCGATGTTCGGGCACGGTCACCGCGAGGGGCCGGCCGATATGCGGCCGGGCGGCTTCGCCCCCGGCGCTCCGGGCCCGCCCGACCTCGCCCCCTCCGGCGGCGTCGCGAGCTGACCTGAGAGCCGGCGCGCCGGGCGGATCGGCACACCGCCCGGCGCGGCAGTGGTGGGTCCCTGGGATTACGTGCGCGTAGTTCCGCGGCCGACGACTGTCTCAGCAACCTCCCAGCATTCGTGCCGACAATATGGGCGTGCAGACGCCCGCGGCCGATGAGCAGCACCGCATCCTCGTCGTCGACGACGAGCCGAACATCGTCGACGTCGTCTCGATGGCGCTGCGCTTCCAGGGCTTCGCGGTCGAGTCGGCCGGCAACGGGCGCGATGCCCTCGCAGCGGTGCGCAGCTTCGATCCGCACCTGCTCGTGCTCGACATCATGCTGCCCGACATGGAGGGCTTCGAGGTCGCCGAGCGGCTCGGCGCCCAGCGCGCGCACCTGCCGATCATCTTCCTCACGGCGCGCGACGCCACGCAGGACAAGGTCCGCGGCCTGACGAGCGGTGGCGACGACTACGTCACCAAGCCGTTCAGCCTCGAGGAGCTCGTCGCACGGATCCGCGTCATCCTGCGGCGGACCGGGCTCGCGCAGCCGTCGTCCAGCCGCCTGACGTTCGAGGACCTCGAGCTCGACGAGGACACGCACGAGGTCAGCCGTGCCGGC
>DASWQM010000017.1:0-2127 GCA_036403675.1 Solirubrobacteraceae bacterium
GTGCGTGGCGTCGTCGACCGCGTTCGCGAGGCCGGCTGGGAGACGGTCGGGGAGATCGTCGACTTCCAGAACACGTTCCTCCTCTGCTACGTCCGCGGCCCCGAAGGCCTGATCGTCGAGCTGGCGGAGAAGCTCAGCTGACGTCGGGTCCGTTGCCGAGGCGCATGCGCCCGGGAGCCGTCGCGTTACCGGCGGCTCGCTCGACGAAGCCGCGTGGCGAGGCGTCCGGACTCAGCCTCGTGCCGGAGCCATACCGCGGCAGCCGGCACGATGAGCAGCCCTCCCAAGGGGTTGCCGGTCCGCAGCAGCCATATGACGACCACCATCACAGCCGCCGTGTAGACCAGACGGAGCACGAGCATGACGAGAGCATCCGGCGAGAGAAGGCCGGAGTCAAGCGGCCTCGCTGCGGAGCTCGTCCTCGTGCTCAGCGGCGTCTCCGGGCCGTGATCAACCAGGAACGCGAATCGAGGGCCACGCCGTGCTCGTCGCTGTGGTGCGCCGCGAGCATCTCGCGCAGGTGCTCGACGGCACGAGCCGCCTCGCTGTCGCTCAGGCTGGCGAGGGCCGCTCTGGTGTCCTGAAACCCCCGGACCAGCGCCAGCGCGGCGTCGACATCGTGCCCGTAGAAGACCGGCTCGTGGACGTCCTCGAAGCGCGTGCCGTCGAACCCGGCGCTCTCGAGGATGCGCGCGGTGGCTTCGGCATCGCCGAGCGAGAACGGGTCCGCGCCGGGCTGCGGTGGCCGCGCCGCGTCGCCCAGGGCAGCGTCGATCGCTCGCGCCCATTCGTTGTGCTCGTGTGGCTGCCAGACGAGCAGGACCAGGCGCCCCTCGGGCCGAAGAGCGGCGGCGATGTTGGCGAACGCGGCGGCCGGGTCGGAGAAGAACATCGTTCCGAAGCGGCTGATGGCCACGTCGAAACCGGCAGGGTCGAAGCGGTGAACCTGGGCGTCGCTCAGCTCGTACCGGAGGTTCTCGAGCCGTTCGGCCGCCGCCAGCTGACGGGCGCGCTCGATCATGCGCTCGGAGACGTCGACGCCGACAACGCGGCCCGGCGCCGCGGCGCGGGCCGCCTCGCGAGTCGTCAGCCCGGTTCCGCACCCGATGTCGACGACGTCCTCACCGGGGCTGATCCCGTGCGCGGCGCGAAGGTGCTCGTGGTGAGCGCGCAGCTCGCTGTCGTAGAAGTCCAGCTGTCGTGTCACTGCTCGCCCTGCGTCGGGCGAAGCGCTGCGGCGTAGACGATCGCCGGGTAGTCGGCGTCGAGCACCGTCGTCCGCTCGCGGCGCATGCCGACGTTCTCCGCCACTCGACGCGAGGCGGTGTGGTCGGGGTGCACCAGGGCGACGAGGCGGGCCAGGCCGAAGCGCGTCGCCGCCGCGTCGCAGACGAGCGCGGCTGCCTCCGTGGCGATGCCCCGCTTCCAGAAGTGCTTGTGGACGTGCCAGCCGATCTCGATCTCGGAGGCCTCGTCGAGCACCAGCGGGCGGATGCCGCAGTACCCGGCGAAGCGCGCACCGGGGAGCGCCTCGATCAGCCACGTCCCGAATCCGCGCGTCGCGTACAGGCCGGTGTTGAGCGAGATCCACGCCGCCGCCTCGTCGCGGGTCTTCGGCCGCGGGTAGAAGGTCATCTGCTCCTCGTCGCCGACCATGGCGGCGAGGGCGTCGAGGTCGTCGTCGCGGAACTCGCGCAGCCGCAGGCGGTCGCTCACGATGGGCTCAGACGCCACGCGCACGACCGGCCTCAGGCCTGCAGGACCTGGTGGGCGAAGCGCACCGCGAGGGCACCGTCGCCGACCGCGCCCGAGACGCGCTTCGTCGCGCCGGCGCGGACGTCGCCCGCGGCGAAGACGCCGGGCCGGACGGTTTCGAGCAGGTGGGGCCGGCGGTCGCTCGCGCGCCAGCGGTTGGGTCCGTCACTGGCCGCCGCCTCGTCGCCGCAGCGGATGTACCCGGCCGCATCGAGGTCGAGCATCATCCCCACCGCCTCGGTGCACGGCTCGGCGCCGATCATCACGAAGACGGCCGAGACGGCGACGCGCTCGACGCTGCCGTCGCGGTTGCGCAGGTCGGCGTGCTCGAGCCGGCCGTCGCCGTGGAAGGCGCTGACCTCGGTCTGCGCG
>DASWQM010000018.1:0-15031 GCA_036403675.1 Solirubrobacteraceae bacterium
CGTGATTGCCGAGCTGCGCGAACGCAAGTGCCGACGCGGTTCCGGGCCGCTCGAGGAACCGTCCGCGGGTCGCGCTACGAATGAGGCGCCCCTGCATCTGGATGGCGCGGCCTTACACCTCGAGCCAATCGCCACAAGCCCTCGCAATCTCCGTGAAATAACCTGAGCGCATGACCGTCGAAGATGTTGCCTGGGACCTGTCGCCGCTTGTCCACGGCGAAGGAGACGCCGGCGTCGACCGGCTGCTCGAAGAAGCCGACACCCGCGCGGCCACATTCGCCGAGCGCTACGCCGGCCGCATCGCCGAGCTCGGACCGGCCGAGTTCTCCGCCGCCGTGGCGGAGCTGCAGGAGATCTCCGAGCTCGCGTCGCGCGCCGGCAACTACGCGATGCTGCGCTTCAGCATCGATACCGCCGACCCCGCGCTCGGCGCGCTGCTGCAGCGCGTCCAGGAGAAGAGCACGCAGATCGAGACGACGCTGCTGTTCTTCGAGCTCGAGTGGGCCGCGCTCGAGGACGACCGCGCCGAGACGCTGCTCGCAGCCGACGGCCTCGAGACGGCGCGCCACTTCCTGCGCGCCGCGCGCCGCTACCGCCCGCACCTGCTCACCGAGCCCGAGGAGAAGATCCTCGCGGAGAAGACGGTCTCCGGCAGCTCCGCGTGGTCGCGCCTGTTCAGCGAGCAGGTCTCGGCGATCACGGTGCCGCTGCCCGGCGAGGAGGAGCCGGTCACGCTCGACAGCGCGCTCGCGCGGCTCATGTCGCCCGACCGCGAGGTGCGCAGGACGACCGCCGAGAACGTCACCGAGGCACTGGCGCCCGGGCTGCGCACGCGCGCCTACATCTTCAACACGCTCCTGCACGACAAGGCGATCGACGACCGGCTGCGCAGGTACCCCAACTGGCTGGCGGCGCGCAACCTCGCGAACGAGGCCTCGGACGAGTCCGTCCAGGCGCTGCTGACCGCCGTCCGTGACCGCTACGAGCTGCCGCGGCGGTGGTACCGCCTGAAGGCGCAGCTGCTCGGGATCGACCGCCTCGCCGACTACGACCGCATGGCGGCGGTCACGCAGGACGACGAGCCGATCGACTGGGAGGAGGCCAAGGAGCTCGTGCTCGCCTCCTACGCCGACTTCACGCCGGAGCTCGGCGATCCCGCGCGCGCGTTCTTCGACGACAACCGCATCGACGCCCCGCCGCGGCCCGCCAAGCGCGGCGGCGCCTTCGCCGCCTACACGGTGCCCTCCGAGCACCCGTACCTCATGCTGAACTACACCGCCAAGCGCCGCGACGTGCTCATCCTGGCCCACGAGATGGGCCACGGCCTGCACGCCGAGCTCGCGCGCCCGCGCGGCGTGCTCGAGCAGCACACGCCGCTGACGCTGGCCGAGACCGCCTCCGTCTTCGGCGAGACGCTCGTCTTCCGCCGCCTGCTCGAGCAGGCGGCGACGCCGGAGTCGCGGCTGTCGCTGCTCGCCGAGTCGATCGAGGGCTCGATCGCGACGGTCTTCCGCCAGACGGCGATGAACCGCTTCGAGGACCTCGTCCACACGGCGCGCCGCGAGGAGGGAGAGCTCGCCGTCGAGCGCTTCAACGAGCTCTGGGCGCAGTCGCAGGAGGAGATGCTCGGCGACAGCGTGCAGCTCACCGAGGGCTACCGCTCGTGGTGGTCGTACGTCCCGCACTTCATCTCGACGCCTGGTTACGTCTACGCGTACGCGTACGGGCAGCTGCTCGCGCTCTCGATCTACAAGCGCTACATCGACGAGGGATCCGCGTTCGTGCCGAGCTACCTCGAGCTGCTGCGCGCCGGCGGCTCCAGGAGCCCGGAGGAGCTGGGCACGATCGTCGGCATCGACCTCTCCGACCCCGGCTTCTGGGACAGCGGGCTGGATCTCGTCGAGACGCAGCTCGAGGAGGCGGAGGAGGCGGCGAACGCCGCGCTGGCCCGCGCGTCGTAGGGCGGGGCGTGTCGGCGGCCACCCTTGTCACAATGGGACCATGAGCCAGCACTGGCCAACCCCACCGATCCCTGCTCCGCAGCGACCTGCCGCCGAGGTGGTCGAGCCCGACCACGCTCCACCGCCGGACGTCGCGCCGGAGCCTCCGCGGCCCTGGTGGCGACGCAGCCTGAGCTGGCTCGTCGTCGCCGGCGCCTTCCTGCTGAAGTTCGGCAAGGCCGCGCTGCTGCTGCTCCCGAAGGCCAAGCTGCTGACGACGTCGGGAACGATGCTCGTCTCGCTGGCCGCCTACAGCCTCATCTGGGGCTGGAAGTTCGCGCTCGGATTCGTCCTGCTGCTGTTCGTCCACGAGATGGGCCACGTCATCCAGCTCCGCCGCGAGGGCATCCCGGCGAGCGCGCCGATGTTCATCCCGTTCCTCGGGGCGGTCGTCACGGCCAAGTCGCTCGGCGACGACGCCACCGCGGAGGCGCGCGTCGGCCTGGCGGGCCCGGTGCTCGGCACGCTCGGCGCGCTCGCGCTGCTGCCGGTGGCGATCACGACCGGCCAGGACTTCTGGTACGCGCTCGTGTTCACCGGCTTGTTCCTCAACCTCTTCAACCTCCTCCCGGTCGTGCCGCTGGACGGCGGTCGCGCGATGGCGGCGCTGTCGCCGTGGATGTGGTTCGTCGGCCTCTTCGGGATGGTGCTGCTGGCGCTCGTCTATCCGAACCCGATCATCTTCCTCATCCTGCTGTTCGCGATCATGGAGACCTACCGCCGCTGGAAGGCGCGCAAGGCGGGAGGCGAGGAGGTCGCGAGGTACTACCGCGTCAAGCCGGCGCACCGGCTCGCGATCCTCGCCGTCTACCTCGGGCTGATCATCGTCTGCGGCATCGGCATGGAGCTGACGCACGTACAGCGCAGCATCCCTGCTTGAGCCATGGCTGAGATCGCGGTCGAGCGCCTGACGAAGCGCTACGGGGAGACGATGGCCGTCGAGGACCTGTCGTTCACCGTGGAGGCCGGCCGCGTCACCGGCTTCCTCGGCCCCAACGGCTCGGGCAAGTCGACGACGCTGCGCGCGCTGCTCGGCCTCATCCGCCCGACGAGCGGCCGCGCGCTCGTCATGGGCAAGCCGTTCCACGAGCTGCGCAACCCCGTCCGCTCGGTGGGCGCGTCGCTGGACGCCAAGGACGTGCACCCCGGTCGCACCGGCCGCGGGCACCTGCGCACGCTCGCCGCCGCCGCCGGCCTGCCGGACAGCCGCGTCGACAAGGTGCTCGACATGACCGAGCTGACGCCCGCGCGCGACCGCCGCGTGAAGGGCTACTCGATGGGCATGCGCCAGCGCCTGGCGCTCGCGGCGGCGCTGCTCGGCGACCCGAAGATCCTCATGCTCGACGAGCCCGCCAACGGGCTCGATCCCCAGGGCATGCGCTGGCTGCGCGACATCCTCGTCGCGCTCGCCGCCGAGGGCCGCGCGGTGCTGATCTCCAGCCACGTCCTGTCGGAGGTCGAGCAGACGGTCGACAGCGTCGTCGTCATCGGCGCCGGCCGGCTCGTCATGCAGGGCACGCTCGCCGAGCTCATCAAGGGCGACCGGCGGCCCGCGCTCGTGCGCTCGCCGCGGGCCGACGAGCTGCGCGACCTGCTCGAGCAGCAGGGCGCCACCGTCACGATCGACGGGCGGCCGGACTCGATGCTCGTCCAGCACGCCTCGCTGGAGCAGATCGGCACGCTCGCCGCTGACCACGGCATCCCGATCTTCGAGCTCACGCACGAGGTCGCCACGCTCGAGGACCGCTTCCTCGAGCTCACCGGCGAAGGCGGCAACGTCCGATGAGGGTCCTGAAGTCCGAGTGGCTGAAGCTCGTCTCCGTGCGCACGACGTGGGCGCTGCTGGCCTCGATGATCCTCATCGAGGGCCTGGCGGCCGGACTGCTGACCTCGCTCGGCGACGTCGGCGACCTCCGCAAGCGCAACGTCGCGACGCTCATCATCGGCACCCACCTGGCGATCGTCTTCATGTTCACGCTCGGCGCGCTGCTGTCGACGAACGAGTTCCGCCACGGGACGGCGAACTCGACGTTCGTCGTGACGCCCAAGCGCGAACGCGTCATCGCTGCGAAGCTCGCCGTCGGGCTCGTCGTCGGCATCGTCGGGGCGCTGCTGTACATCGCCGTCAACGCGGGCCTCGGGCTGTCGATCCTCTCCAACCGCGGGATCAACGTCGACGCCCACGACGCCGTCAACGGCTACGTCGGCGTCGGCGTCGGGCTCGTCCTCGGCTGCCTCTTCGGCGTCGCGCTCGGCGCGCTGCTGCGCAACCAGATCCTCACGGTCGTCACCGGCATGGTCATCTTCCTGCTCGCCGGCACCGCCGCGCTGTTCATCGGCAACGACGTCGGCCAGTACTTCCCCGGCGAGTCGCTGCTGGCGCTGCAGGGCACGCCGGGCGCGGACAAGACGCTGCTGAGCCAGACGAACGGCGGCCTCGTCCTCGGCGGCTACTGCCTCGTGCTCGGCATCGCGGGGATGGCCGTCACGCGCCGGCGCGAGATCACGTAGCGCCGCCGGGCGTCACGAGCCCGGACTCGTAGGCGAGGACGACCGTCTGGACGCGGTCGCGGAGGCCGAGCTTGCCGAGCAGGTGGCCGACGGCATCGCGGTCGTGCTGGCACTCGCGCTCGCCGCCACGGACCTGCAGCTCGGCAGCTCGGACGCCGACACGGTGGCGCGCTCGGGCGATGCCAAGCAGGGCCTCGTCGCCCTCGAGCGGGCGGGGATCGGCGAGGGCGCGCTGGCCCCGCACGAGATCCTCGTCAAGGGCGCCACCGATCCGAACCGGGTCGCCGCCGGCCTGCGCACGGTCGGCGGCATCCACGGCGCCGTGGCCCCCGACAGCCCCGGCTGGCGGCGCGCCGGCACCGCGCTCGTCGAGGCGATCCCGCGTGCCGACAGCGGCTCCGGCGCGGGCCAGACGACGCTCGCCGACGTGCGCGCCACCGCCCATGCCGCCGGGGCCGACGTGCGCGTCGGCGGCCAGCCGGCGTCCAACGCCGACTTCATCGACGCCGTCTACGGCAGCTTCCCGCTGATGATCGCGCTCATCGCGATCACGACGTTCATCCTGCTCGCGCGGGCGTTCCGCTCGCTGCTGCTGCCGGCCAAGGCGATCCTGCTGAACGTCCTCAGCGTCGCCGCCGCCTGGGGCGTCCTCGTGCTGGTCTGGCAGCACGGCTACGGCTCGGAGGCGATCTGGGGCATCCAGGCGACCGGCTCGATCCCATCGTGGATGCCGCTCATGATCTTCGCCTTCCTGTTCGGCCTGTCGATGGACTACGAGGTGTTCATCCTCAGCCGCATGCGCGAGGAGTACGACCGCACGGGCTCGACCGAGCAGGCCGTGATCCGCGGCATCGGGCGTACCGGCCGGCTCGTCACGAGCGCCGCGCTGATCCTGTTCCTGTCGTTCACGTCGATGGCCTCCGGGCCCGACACGCAGGTGAAGATGCTCGCCACCGGCCTGGCGGCCGGGATCCTGCTCGACGCGACCGTGATCCGGGCACTGATCGTGCCGGCCGTGATCTCGCTCATGGGCCGCTGGAGCTGGTGGCTGCCGAGCTGGCCGGCGCGGCTGCTGCGTGTCGAGTCCTCGCCGCTGACCCCCGTGCGGGAGCCGGCGTGAGGCTCGCGGCCTCACTCGAGCAGCTCGAGCGCACAGCAGACTACAAGTCGCGCTAGCGGTGGGCCTCGCGCAGCGCGCGGTCCATGTCGCGCTTGGTCTCGCGCTCCTTGATCGCCTCGCGCTTGTCGAAGCGGTCCTTGCCCTTCGCAAGCGCGATCTCGACCTTCGCGCGGCCGTCGTCGGAGAAGTACATCCGCGTGGGGACGAGCGTCAGTCCCTTCTCCTTGATCTGGCCCGCGAGCCTGTCGATCTGACGGCGGTGGGCGAGCAGCCGGCGGTCGCGCTCGGGCTCGTGGTTCTCGCGCGCGGCCGGGCCGTAGGGCGGGATGTGGACGTTGTGCAGCCACAGCTCGCCGTCGCGGACGAGCGCGTAGCCGTCCTTGAGCTGCGCGCCGCCGGCGCGCAGCGCCTTGACCTCGGTGCCCTGCAGCGCGATCCCGCACTCCAGGCGGTCGAGCAGGTCGAAGCGGTAGCTCGCGTAGCGGTTGGACGCGACGTCGCCGGCGGCGACCTTGCGCTTCTTGGCTTTGGCCATGGCACCACGGAGGTTAGATGCAGGCGCTCTCCCGCTGCTGCTGATCTGCGATGTGGCGCAGCCTGCCGACCGCCTGCCGGATGATCCGCGAGATCTGCATCTGGCTGACGCCGAGCAGCGCGCCGATCTCGGCCTGCGTGAGGTCGTGCTCGAAGCGCAGGCGCAGCACGATGCGCGCGCGGGGGGTGAGGCCGTTCAGCAGCCCGTCGAGCAGGACGCGGGTCTCGGCGTGCGCGTAGCCGTCGTCGTCGGCGCCGAGGCCGTCCTGCAGCTCGGCGTCCTCGTCCGATCCGCCGGCCGGCGCCTGGAGGGACAGCGCGCCGCGGGCCGTGCTCGCTTGGAGGGCCTCCATGATGCCTTCGTCGCTGCTGCCGGTCGCGGCCGCGAGCTCGGACACGGTCGGCGGGCGCTCGAGCTCCTGCGACAGGCGCGACCTCGCCTGATCGACGCGCAGCGTGAGCTCCTGCAGCGCGCGCGGGGGACGCACCGTCCAGGTGCGGTCGCGGAAGTGACGCTTGAGCTCGCCGACGATCGTGGGGACCGCATAGCTCGAGAACGCGCAGCCGCGGCCGGGCTCGTAGCGGTCGACCGCCTTGACGAGGCCCATCGAGGCGACCTGCACGAGATCGTCCAGCGGCTCGGAGGCCAGCTCGTAGCGGCGCGCCAACGACCGCGCGAGGGGCATGAAGCGCTCGATGAGCTCGTTGCGCGCTCGAGGGTCGCCGGCGGCGCGGCGGGCGAACAGCATGCGGTCCGTGCGTGCTCGCCGGTGGTCGGGGCCGGCCGTGGGCGAGTCGGTCCGCCGCTCGGTGAGTGCTTGCATCTGACGCCTTCCTTCGGTAGCGCGACGACGTTTCCGAAGGCCGCGCACGACGGGGGTTCCGCGTCGTGCGCTTCTCACCGGTCCGACACAGCCGCGACGGTCAAGTGCCCGTTCGCGACTTGTGTGTTGGGCTACCCGAACGCCGGGTCCCTACTCCCGCCCCCCGTCCTCCTCCTCGACCGGGACGAGGTCGACGCGCCCGCGCGCGGTCTCGACGCGCTCGACCTTCACGCGGACGGGATCGCCGAGGCGGATCGCCCGCCCGGTCCGCTCGCCCGTGAGGATCGTGCCCTGTTCGTTGAGCTCCCACCAGTCGCCGCGCAGGCGGCGCACGGGCAGCAGCCCCTCGTGGCCCTCGCCGAAGCGCACGAACGCGCCCGCGCCGATGAGCCCGCTGACCTCGCCGTCGAACTCCTGGTCCCAGCCACCCTCGAAAAGCTCGCGCTCGAGCAGGAACGCCCGCGTGACGCGGTCGGCGAGGCGCTCGATCGCCATCGCGTCGCGTTCGCGGGCGCTCGACCAGGCGCCCTCCTCCTCGAGGGCCGACGCGCGCGGCTGCTCCTCGCCCGCGCCGATCGCGCTCAGCAGCGCGCGGTGGGCGACGAGGTCGGGGTAGCGCCGGATCGGCGAGGTGAAGTGCGCGTAGTGCGTGAGCCCGAGGCCCGCGTGGCCGAGGTTCTTCGGGCTGTAGTACGCCTGCTTGAGCGCGCGCAGGACGAGGAACGTGAGCGCGTCGCGGCCGTGGCCGGTGCGCTCGACGTGGCGCGCGACCGAGCGCGAGCAGGCGGCGATGACGTCGGCGGCCTCCGACGGCGTCAGGTGCTCGCGCACCGGCGGGGTCGCGACGCCGAGCGATGCCAGCTGCTCGACGAGCCGCAACGCGCTCTCGCCGTCGGGACGCTCGTGGACGCGGTACAGCGTCGGCACCGAGCGCGCGTCGAGCAGCTGGGCGACCTGCTCGTTGGTCGCGATCATGAGGTGCTCGATGAGCCGGTGGGACTCCGTCTGGGCGCTCGGCCGCGACTCGGCGACATGGCCGCCGACGTCGAAGCGGAACTCCGGCTCGCTCGTCTCGAGCTCGAGCGCGTCCTGCTGCAGGCGGCGCTCGTGCAACGCGGCGGCGACGGCGCGCGCGGCCTGCAGCGGCTGCGCCCAGGGCTCCTGCGCCGGCTCGTCGCCGGCGAAGACGCGGTCGACCTGGTCGTAGTCCAGGCGCGCGTCGGAGCGGATCGTCGAGCGGTAGAACGCCGCGCGCGTGACCGTCGCGCCGTCGAAGTCGAGCTCCGCCGTCACCGCCGCGCGCGCCTCGCCGGGCACGAGCGAGCAGGCGTCGTTGGAGAGCGCCTCGGGCAGCATCGGCTCGACGCGCCCGGGGACGTAGACGCTCGTTGCGCGCCGCGCCGCCTCACGGTCGACGAGCGAGCCGGGCCGGACGTAGGCGCTGACGTCGGCGATGTGGACCCAGATGCGCGTCGTGCCGTCGTCGCCGCGCTCGGCGGAGATCGCATCGTCGAAGTCGCGCGCCGTGACGGGGTCGATCGTGAACGTCGGCAGATCGGTGAGGTCGCGGCGCGCGACCTCGTCGTCGGGCCCGCGGTCGCGCGCCTTGCGGGCGGCGCGCTCCACGGCCGGGTCGAAGCGGCGGCGCAGCCCGCGGTCGAGCATGAGCGCCTCGAGGACGTCGGAGGCGACGTCCGGGCGCCCGAGGGCGCGGACGATCTTCGCGTGGCCGCCGCTGCGGGTGGAGGGACGGACGAGCACGAGGTCCCCCGGCTTCGCGCGCGCGTCGCGGTCGAGGACCATCCGGCCGCCGCGCTCGAAGAACGGCTCGGCCACGAGGAAGCGGCCGCGCCTGTCGACGACCGCGACGGTGCCCTCGGCGGAGGCCGGCTCACGCCGGCCGTCGGACGGAGCCGCGCCCGCCGGCGTGCCGGGGGCGCCCTGGCCGGCGCCGCGCCCGCTGTTCGCAGCCCCGCGCCCGGGTCGGCGGGTGGCGCGCTGGCGCCGGCTCACGATCTACAGCTTCCCGGCGAGGACGGCGAGAGCCTTGTCAAGCGCCTCGTCGCGGCGGGTCTTCGGATCGTCCCGGGCCGGCACGTCGGGCTTCAGGCCGCCACCCGGCTTCGTCCCCGGGCCGCCGATGTTGCGCCCGCTCGGCAGGAAGTACTGCCCGACGGTGATGTCCAGGGCTCCGCCGTTGTCGAGCGGCAGGACCTCCTGGAAGACGCCCTTGCCGAATGTCCGGGTGCCGACGAGCGTCGCCCGCTTGCGGTCCTGGAGGGCGCCGGCCACGATCTCCGACGCCGAGGCCGTATTGCGGTCGACGAGCACGACCGTCGGCAGGTCGTCGGCGACGGGCTGGCCGAGCGCGTTGAGCGTCTGATCCGGGACGGCGCGCCCGCGCGTCGTGACGATCGGGCCGCCTTTGATGAACATGCTGGCGACGAGCTGCGCCTCGGTGATGAGCCCGCCGGGGTTGCCGCGCAGGTCGAGCACGATCCCCTTCGCCTTGCGCCGCTTGGCCCGCCGGATCGCCTCGGTCATCTGCACGTGCGCCTTGCGGGAGCCGAACGTCGTCAGCGCGATGTAGGCGGCACGCTTGCCGCCCGCGTTCGCGATCCGCGACTCCACGGCGGGGACATCGATCCGCTCGCGTGTCACCCGCTTGGTGAACGTGCGCCGGCCGCGGCGGATGCGCAGCGTGACGGCGGTTCCTGCGCGACCCTTGATGAGGGCGACCGCCGCCTGCTCGGGCAGCCCGGCGAGCCTGTGACCGTTGGCCTGCGTGATGACGTCACCGGCGCGCAGCCCCGCCCGCTCCGCCGGGGAATTCGCGTAGACCTTCACGATCTGCAGGCCGTCGCGCACACCGCGCACGCCGGTCCCGATCCCTTCGAATGCGTTCTCGAGTGCCTGTTCGAACACGTGGTACTCCTTGGGCGACAGGTAGGCCGAGAAGCGATCCCCCAAGTCCTTCACCGCGCCGCCGAGCGCCGCGTCAGACAGCTTGCCGAACGGGACCGCGCGGTAGTAGCGGTCGTGGATCGTGTCGAGCCCCTCAAGCGCGACGCGGCGATCCTTGCTGCCGACGAGCGCATCGGCGATCGGGCCGGGGAGCCAGCGTGGGTGCCCGCCGAGCCAGATCCCGAGCACGAGCAGGAGCGGCATGACGACGACCAGGACGATCGTCAGCGAGGGCAGTCGGCGGGGCACGCGGCCTACACGGTAGAGATGCGCGCGGCCGCCGTGCCCGCCGTCAGCGCCCGCGGACGAGCCCGGCGCGGCGCAACTGGCTCCGTAGCACGGCGCGCTTGCGCACGAGCGCGCTGTCGGCGACGGCGACGAACGTGACCCTGCGGCCGCGCACCCCGAAGAGCAGCTGCCGCGAGGACCCGCTCGCGACGCGCCGGACGCCCGGCGCAGCGCTGCGCAGGCGCCGCCCGAAGCGGCGCTGCAGCGCCGTGGCCGTGCTGCCGCGGCCGATGCTCAGCCGCCGGTGCAGCGGCGCGGTCGTGGCGGCGAAGTTGAGGCGCCCCGCGGCGTCGAATGCGGCCAGCACGGTGCCGCCGCCCTGGACGCAGAAGCGCAGCACGCCGCGGGCGCTGCGAGCGGGCGGCCCGAGCCGGCGGCCGACGGCGTCGCGCGTCGCGCGCAGCGACAGGCGGCCGATCGAGCGCGGACCGACGCGCAGCCGGCGCGGGAAGCAGCGCGTGCTCGCCGCCGGCGTCTCGGCGGCGCCGTTGGGCACCCGGGCGGCGAAGACCTCCTGGTAGGGGGAGTACTCCTTGTCGCTCGTCGGGAGGTTCGCGAGCTGCGTGTCGTTCCAGAACGGGATCGCGACGTCGTCGTCGGCGACGAGCCCCTGGTAGTCGCCGATGAACTTGCCGGAGACCGAGGTCGGGGCGTTCACGGCGGGATCCCACATCCGCTGCGAGACGCGGCGGTCGGTGAACGTCCGCCCGCCGTCCTCCGAGCGCGCGAGCCACGTGTCGATGAAGTAGTTCGACGGATCGTCGCGGCGGTCGAAGAAGGAGATGTTCACCTGGCCGGAGGGCGTGACCGCGATCGACGGCTGGAACTGGTCGGCGTCGCCGTTGCGCGGATCCTGGTTGACGCGCACGGGTCCGGTGTAGGAGCGCCCGCCGTTCGTCGACTTGAAGAGGACGATGTCCGATCCGGACGACGGGCCGGCCCCGTCGCCGCCGGCCTTGTAGTCCTTGCCCGCGATGTTGTTTGCGTCGTCGGTCTGCAGCAGCTCGGTCAGGCCATCGACCGACAGGCCGCCGGATTTGATCTGCTTGCCGATGGCGAGGAGGTTGCCGAGCAGCGGGTTGCCCTTCGCGTTCAGCGACGCCGCCGCGATGTAGACGTTCCCCTGCGCGTCGACGGCGGTCGTCGGCAGCGAGAGGTTGCGGAACGCCTCGCCCGCGAACGCGGCGTTGACGCCCGCGATCCCGGCGATCGGCACGGCCAGCGTCCACAGGCGGCCGCGATTCTCGGACTTCGCCTGCATGATCGCATTGAGCTGGGAGTCGTACCACGTCGCGTAGACCTCGCCCTTGGGACCGATCGCAAGGTGGCAGCCGATACCCGAGATGAGCGTCTTCTGGCTCAGCGGGAACGGGATGTTGTCGCCAGGTACGAGCCCGCCCCACGTCTTGCCGCCGTCGAGCGAGCGCATGACGACGATCTGCTGCAGCGGGAGCGGCACGGAGGGGGCTCCGTCGAGGCTCCAGCAGACGTACATCGTGCCGACCTTGCCGTCGCGCGGCTGGTTGGGCCCGCCGCCCGAGTCCGTGTGGTTGTCGACGGCGATCCAGTTCTTGTCGTCGAGCAGCAGCCGCGACGTCAGCGCGTTGACGCGGTTGTTGTGGACGGTCGCCGGCAGGCTCCACGGCTGGCCGGGCCTCTTGGTGTGCACCGTCATGTTCCAACCCGAGCCCGAGGTGCCGCCGGGCGCGTCGAGGACGTTGAGGTACGCCGTGCCCTCGTCGTCGAAGGCGATCGACACGTCGGAGACGACGCGGTATGCCGCCAGGTTCCCCGGGTCGCACTGGCCCGGCTCCTGGCAGTAGCCCGGCAACTGGCCCTGGTCCTCCCACGTGCGGCCGCCGTCGTGGGACTCGTAGGTCCCGATCTTGAAGAGGTACTGGTCGTTGTTCTCGTACATCTTCGAGCCGGCCATGAGGTGGTTGTGGTCGAGCGGGTCCATCGCGATGATCGGCTCGGAGTGCGACGTGTACTTGTCGCGCGACGCGCGGAAGTTCGTCACGCCGGCGGGCGCCTTGGCCTCCGCCTCCGCGCGGTTGGGGCCCTGGCGCGTGACGAGCTGCGCGCTTGCCTTGTAGCTCTGGGGACCGACCGTCGTGTAGGGCGTGACGACGGCGTAGTAGGCGCCCGATGCCTTGTCGATGGCGGCGTTCTCGGCCGCGCCGAGGATCTGCCCGTCGCCCGTCACGAAGTCGCCGCGCGTGCCGTCCGCGTTGCGCTTGTACACGTAGAGGTCGAGGTCGGCGATCCCGAAGCCGCCGACGTTGATCGAGACGGCGCCGGGATGGTCCTTGTAGAACGCCGCGTCGGCGGCCACGTCGAGCGCGAAGACGTCGCAGCCCGAGAGCGGGTTGGGCCGGCCGTCGGCGCCGAAGCAGCGGGCGCCCTGGTCGGCGAGCAGCGTCTCGGTCCCGGGCCGCACGTTCCCGCTCCAGGACACGCCGCCGCCGCCCGCGGTGTCGGGCGTCAGCGTCGCGGCGGCCGGGCTGGCGGCCTGTGCGGACGCGGCAAGGAACGCGCTCGCGACGATGCTCGTGAGCGCAATGGCCCACTTTTGTGTCCCCCGCATTCCCGCGCAATATGCCAGGACTGCGCGCTAGACGCGCAGGAAGCGCCGCAGCGAGAGCCCCGAGCCGGCGGCCGAGACCGCGACGCTCGCGAGCAGCAGGACGACGATGAGCACGCCGAAGTTGATCGTCTGGGGTGCGGCGATGAGCGAGAAGTCGTGCTTGAGCGGATCGATGAAGGCGACCTTGCCGACGAGCAGCAGCAGGATCGCGAGCACCCCGCCCATCGCCCCGACGATGATCCCCTCGATGACGAAGGGCCAGCGGATGAACCAGTCGGTCGCGCCGACGAGCTTCATGACCTCCACCTCACGGCGGCGGGCGAAGAGCGAGAGCCGGATCGTGTTGGAGATGAGCAGCACCGACGCGAGTACGAGCAGCCCGGCCAGCAGCGCCATGCTGAGCTTCACGACGCGTGTCGCGGAGAGGATCTTCGTGGTCTCGTCGCGGCGGTTCTTGACCTCGTCGATGGCCGGGTCGACGACCGTGCGCTCACCGCTCGGGGTGACGGGCGCGAGCGCGTCGCGCAGCTTGCCGATGTTGCCGGGCTTGTCGGGCGTGACACGGAACGTGTCGGGCAATGGGTTGGAGCCCAGCAGGTCGTAGGCCTCCGGGTTCTGGCGCTTCTCCTGTGCGTAGGCCCGGGCCTTGGAGATGAACGTGACGTTGCCGACGTGCGGCGTCTTCTGCGTGAGCGTGCGGCGAACGCGGTCGATCGCGACCTGGTCGGCGTCCGTCTTGAGGAAGACGTCGACGAGGACCTTGTCGCGGACCTCGTTCGCGGCCCCGGTCGTGGCCTGGACGATCGGGATGAAGACGCCCAGCACGAGCATCGTCACGAGCACCGACGCCATCGCCGCGAACGACGGCACCGCATTACGGCGCAGCGAGCGGCTGGCCTCGCGCAGGAAGAACGGGACGCGGCCCACTAGTACCGGCGCGGGTCGTCGTAGTAGGCGTCGCCGAGCATGTCGGAGAACTCGTCGGTGGTCTGCTCGCGCTGGGCGTACAGCCCGCTGGCCTCGTCACGGACGATGATCCCGCCCTGCAGCTCGATGACCCGGCGGCGCATGCGGTCGACCATGTGCGCGTCGTGCGTTGCGACGAGGACGGTCGTGCCGGCGCGGTAGATGCGGTACAGCAGCTGCATGATCCCCAGCGACGTGTGCGGGTCGAGGTTGCCGGTCGGCTCGTCCGCCAGCAGCAGCGGCGGGTGGTTCACGAACGCGCGCGCGACCGAGACGCGCTGCTGCTCGCCGCCGGAGAGCTGGTCGGGGTAGTTGTGCAGCTTCGTCGACAGCCCGGTGAGCCGCAGGACGTCGGGGACCTTCGCGCGGATCTCCTTGCGCGTCGCGCCGGTCGCCGACAGCGCGTAGGCGACGTTGTCGTAGACCGTGCGGTTGGGCAGGAGCTTGAAGTCCTGGAAGACGACCCCGATGTTGCGCCGGTAATACGGGATCTTGTTGCGCTCGATCTCGAGCAGGTCGCGCCCGGCGACGCGGATCCTGCCCGCCGTGGGCTCGCGCTCCTTGATGAGCAGGCGCATGATCGTCGACTTGCCCGACCCGGTCGAGCCGACGATGAACACGAACTCGCCGCGGCGCACGTTGAACGTCGCGCCGTCGAGTCCGATGTCGCCGGCCGGGTAGTGCATGCAGACGTTGCGGAACTCGATGACGTTGCGAGCGTCGGGCGGGAGATCGGCCGATCGAGCCGGTGGCTGGACCGGCAGGCCCTGCGCGCGGCGGCGCGCGGCCGGCAGGTGACGTGCGCGAATCTGTCGCTCGGAGGCAGACATGGGTGTGCAACCTAGCGTGCGCGGCGGGCGGTGGCCCCTCCCGCACGCGGTCTTGCAACTGGGCCGTGAACCGTACCCGTACCTCACCAACAAGCGCGGACGGCCGAGGTTGCGGGCCCCGCGCTCAGCGCACTCGGCCGGGGTGTAGAGCAGGATCGCTCCGACCGGCTGCTTGCTGATCGACTGGATCGATCCAGTCGATCATGCCATCGCCTCCATCACGTCATCGCCTTCGTCAGGGCGGCGATCATCGTGACGGACGCGCGCTGGCTCAACGCGGCGCGCTTGATGCGCCGCAGCGCCTGCGCGAACGGCTCGGTGTCCTCGGCGTAGATGTCGCCGGCGCGCGTGACAAGGTGGGCGAGATCGCGGCCATCGCGGAAGCGCAGGATCCTGAAGGAGCCCGC
>DASWQM010000019.1:0-22452 GCA_036403675.1 Solirubrobacteraceae bacterium
ATCCTCACGCTCTTCATGTCGTTCACGGGCTACCTGCTGCCCTTCGACCAGCGCTCGTTCTGGGCGACGACCGTCGGCGTCGCGATCAACGGCACCGGTCCGCTCGTCGGCCCGTACCTCAACGACTTCCTGCGCGCCGGGCCGGAGTTCGGCGCGACGACGCTGTCGCGCTTCTACGCGCTGCACATGCTCGTCCTGCCGGGCCTCATCGCGGCGATGATCGGCGCGCACCTCTACCTCGTCGCGCGCCTTGGCACGACCGCGCCGCCGTGGCTGAAGGCCGACATCGATCCTGAGCTGCGCCGGGACCCGGCATGAACGCTCGCGAGAAGGAGGCCTACCTCCGCGAGTACTCGATCCTCAAGTCGCAGGGCAAGCCGTTCTTCCCCTACGCGGTCGCCAAGGACTCGATCATGGCGGTCGTCGTCATGCTGTCGATCATGGGGATGTCGCTCGTCCTCGGCGCCGAGCTGGGGCCGAAGGTCGATCCGACGACGACGACGTACACGCCGCGGCCGGAGTGGTACTTCTTCTTCCTCTTCGAGGTCCTGCGGGTCGTCAAGCCGCCGTCGCTCACGCCGCTGGCGGCGATCGGTGTTCCGACGATCTGCATGATCCTCCTGTTCCTGCTGCCGTTCTACGACCGCAGCCCGGAGCGCCGGCCCGAGCGCCGGCCGATCGCGATGGCGGCCGCGATCTTCACGATCGGCGCGATGGCGTTCCTCACGTACGAGGGCGCCCACGCCGGGTCGCCGAACGAGATCGCCCTGGCCACGCCGCAAAGCGTGGTCGCGCAGGGAGGACAGACGCTGCGCGCGTTCGAGGCCGGCAAGCAGGTCGTCGCGCAGTCAGGCTGCCTGGCGTGCCACAAGATCGGCGAGAACGGCGGCACACTGGGGCCGAACCTGACGAAGATCGGCAGCCGTGTCGCGCCCCAGGCGATCGCGCGCACGCTCGTCAACCCGACGGCGCCGATGCCCAAATACTCGAGCCTGCCGCCCAACAAGCGGGACGCGCTCGTCGCGTTCCTGTCGAACCTGAAGTGAGCGTCGCGGCGGTGTGGCGGCGCCGCCTGAGATGAGCACGACGCAACGCGGCACCCTGGAGGAGCCGCAGGTGCGGGCGATGTTCGATCGCATCGCCGGCTTCTACGACGTCATGAACTCGGTCATGACGGCTGGGCTGCACCACGAGTGGCGCCGCCGCGCGGTCGACCTCGCAGGGGTGGAACCGGGGGACCGCGTCCTCGACGTCGCCACCGGCACCGGCGACCTGGCGCTCGAGCTCGCGCGCCGGGTCGGGCCGCAGGGCGAGGTCGTCGCCTCGGACTTCTCGGAGGAGATGCTCGCGCGCGCGCGGGCGAAGGCGGCGGACGCGGGCGCGCCGGTGACATTCGAGTGGGGCAACGCGCTCGACCTGCCCCATGCCGACGGCGAGTTCGCCGCGGCGACGGCCGGCTTCGGCGCGCGCAACTTCTCCGACCTCGACCGCGGCCTCGGCGAGATGGCGCGCGTCGTGCGGCCCGGCGGGCGCGTCGTCGTGCTCGAGATCACGACGCCGACGCGGCCGCCGCTGTCGACGTTCTACCGCCTGTGGTTCGACCGCGTCGTGCCGGTCATCGGCCGGCTCGCAGGCGATCCCGAGGCCTACGAGTACCTGCCCAACTCGGTGAAGCGCTTCCCGGGGCCGCACGAGCTGGCGGCGCGGATGGACCGCTGCGGCCTTGACGTCCGCTACGTCCTGACCGCGGGCGGGATCATCGCCCTGCACGTCGGCACGCGCCGGACGGAGCAGGCACCGGCGTGATGACGAGCGCGGCCGCCGGCGTGGAGGCGATCGTCCGCGCGGCCGGGCCGCACGTGCCGGTCCTGCTCGCACGCGTCGAGGAGCGCCTCGCGGCGCTCGCGGCCGGCCACGGCCCGATCCTCGCCCAGCACGCGGGCGCGACGATCGCCGCGGGGGGCAAGCGCCTGCGCCCGCTGCTCGTGCTGCTCGCCGCCGGCCCGGGCGGCGCCGGCAGCCGCGACGTCGTCGCCGCCGCCACCGCGGTCGAGCTCGTCCACAGCGCGACGCTCGTCCACGACGACGTGCTCGACGCCGCGCCGCTGCGCCGCGGCCTGCCGACGGTCTGGGCGCAGGGCGGCCGCGCCCTCGCGGTGGCGACGGGCGACCTGCTGTTCTCGCGCGCGTTCAGCGAGCTCGTGGCGACGGGCTCGCTCGCGGCCGTCCGGACGCTCTCGAACGCGGGCTCCGCGCTCGCCGAGGGCGAGCTGCTCCAGCGCCAGGACGCCTGGAACGCGGCGGTCCCGGTCGAGCGCTACCTGCACCGCTGCGAGCTGAAGACGGCGCGCCTGTTCGAGGCCTCGTGCGAGCTCGGCGCGCTGGCGGCGGGCGCGGTGGCGAGCGTCGTCGACGCCCTCGGGGCGTTCGGGCGGCGCATCGGGCTGGCGTTCCAGATCCTCGACGACGTCCTCGACGTCTGCGGCGACGCGGCGCGCACCGGCAAGCACCGCGGGACCGACCTGCTCGACGGGACGGTGACGCTCCCGCTGATCCTCGCCCGCGAGCGCGACGGCGCGCTGGCAGCCGTCGACCTGCGGACGATCGCCGGCGCGGAGCAGGCGGGGGAGCTGTGCGAGCGCATCGAGGCCACCGGCGCGCTCGCCGCGGCGACCGCGCGGGCGCTCGACATCGTGGCCGAGGCCAAGGAGGAGCTGGCCGGGCTCGCGCTCGAGGAGTCGCAGCGGCTCGCGCTGGACCTCGTTGCCGACTCCGTCGTCGACCGGCGGGCGTAGCCGCCGGCCAAGCGCTGGCCTAGAAGTCCTCCGGGAGGAGCCAGTCGGCGTGGATCGCGGCGATGAAGCGCTCGACGTCGGCCTCCATGTTGGCCCGCGTGAGCTGGCGCAGGTCGGAGACGAGCGCCTCGGTGCCCTCGTCGAGCACGTCGTCAAAGCGCTGGATCGTGTCGTCGTCGTAGACGCCGGTGAAGGTCCACTCGCAGTTCGGGCAGCGCAGGCTGACCTCCCAATGCGTGCGGCCGGCCTCCTCCCAGGCGACGGGGTAGACGAGCTCGGACGTGCACACGGGGCAGACGTGGAGGTCGGCCGCGGTGCCGGGGACCTGCTCGAACGAGACGACCTCGATGGTCTTTCCGGACGGCAGCGTCACCTTGCGGACGTACTGGTTGTGATCCGGCTGAGGACCTTGTTCGAACTCCTGCATGACCCACTCATCGGCACCGCGCAAGGGAACTTGAGGCTTCGCACCGCCTGATCCATGCGCCGTCCGCGAGCTCGCGTCGCGCTAGGCTGTTTTGTCCCCGACCCAGGAGTCTCCATGCCGTTTGGCATCGGTCCACTCGAACTCATCATCGTCCTCGTCATCGCGCTCGTCGTCTTCGGGCCCAAGCGCCTGCCCGACCTCGGCCGGTCGCTGGGCTCGGGCATGCGCGAGTTCAAGGACTCGATCACCGCAACCTCCAAGCGCGACGATGACGACGACGAGCCCTCCGCCGTGGCCGCCGGGCGCACCGACGATCCCGCCCAGCCGGACGACGCCGTCAGCCGCCCGCGCGGCTGATCCGTACCCGTAGGTTGGGTGGTGGCCATCCACTAATGGGATCTGCCCTGCGGCCGATCGGTCACGAGGACCGGCTCAGCCTCGTCGACCACCTCGCCGAGCTGCGCAAGCGGCTCATCATCTCGATCGTGACGCTCGTCGCCGCGTTCTCGTTCTGCTTCTGGCAGAACCACGCCATTCTCGACATCGTCACGAAGCCGGTTCGCGACACGCAGAACCTCCAGAACCCGAGCTCGTCCAGCAAGGATCCGCTCGAGCAGGCGGCGCGCTTCCAGCGCGAGCAGGGGCAGGCGCTGCGGGCGCTGGCGCCCGCGCTGTCGTCGTCGGCCAAGACGTTCGACACGCTCGGCACCGCGAAGAACCTCACGCCGGCGCAGCAGGCGGCGATCGCCACGAGCTCGCGCGAGCTCGCGTCCGCCGGCCGGCAGGTCGCGCAGGCGGCGCAGGCGATACCGCGCAACACGCAGCGCAACCTCGTGACGCTCGGCGTCACCGAGCCGTTCACGGCGACGATCACGATCGCCTTCTACGCCTCGCTGCTGCTGGCGATGCCGATGCTGCTCTTCCAGGCCTACGCGTTCGTCCTGCCCGCGTTCAGCCCGGGTGAGCGCAAGGTCGCCCTGCCGCTCATGCTCATGGTGCCGGTGCTCTTCGTCTGCGGCGCCGCGTTCGGCTACTTCGTCGTTCTGGAACGCGCCGTCCAGTTCCTGCAGAACTTCAACGACAACTCGTTCGACATCCTGTTGCAGGCCAAGGACTACTTCAAGTTCGCGGTCCTGTTCGTCGCCGGCGTGGGCCTGCTGTTCCAGATCCCGGTGGGCGTGCTGGCGATCACGCGGCTGGGGATCTTCACGCCGCGCCAGCTCGCCAAGAACCGTGGCTACGTCATCCTGGGCATCGCGATCCTCGCGGCCGTTGCGACGCCGACGCCGGATCCATTCACGATGACGCTCGCGATGGCGCCGCTCATCGTGCTCTTCGAGCTGAGCGTCCTGCTCGCCCGCTGGATCGAGCGCGTCAAGCCCGCCGACGACACCGACGACACCGACGACGACGAGTATCGCGCCGACGATGCCTACGATGGAGTGGACGTCGCCGACGAGGACCACGACGCGGACCTCGACACAGACGGGCACCGCGTGAGCGTCGCCGACGCCGATCCACCTAAGCTGCAAGACCCCGAACCAAAGGACTGATCGCCGATGCTGTTCGACCTGCGCGGACGCGGCCGGCGCCGCACCGTGCAAGCCATCTATCTGTCGCTCGCCATCCTCATGGGCGGCGGGCTGGTCCTGTTCGGCATAGGCAGCTCGAACAGCGGCGGCCTCTTCGATGCCCTGTCGGGCAACTCCGGCAGCCAGAGCGCGACCTCGGGGATCGACAAGCGCATCGAGCGCACGATCGCGGCGACGAAGGCGCGCCCGCGCGATCCGGCGCCGTGGGCGCAGCTCGCGTCGCTGCGCTTCCAGCGCGCGGGGATCGACGAGCTCGGGGCCGACGGCCGCTACACGGAGGCTGGCCTGCGGCGCCTGCGCCTCGCCAGCCAGGCATGGGAGCGCCACCTCGCGCTCGATCCCAAGCAGCCCGACGTGCGCACGGCGAAGTTCATGGTCCAGGCCTACGACACGGCCGCGCTCAACGAGCCGGCGAAGGGCATGCGGGCGATGCAGATCATCACGGCCGACCAGAACCCGCCCAACTACAACCTCTTCGCCCAGCTCGCCCAGCTGGCCTACCGCGCGCACGACCTTCGCACGGCGCAGCTCGCGGGCGACCGCGCCATCAGCCTCGCCCCGAAGGACCAGCGCAAGGCGCTGCGCTCGGCGCTCGATACGCTGAAAACCCAAGCAACGACGCCGCAGACTGGACAGGCGACCACGCCGACTGGCTAGGATCGTCGCTCCACGCGCCCCTGTAGCTCAACTGGCAGAGCAGCGGACTCTTAATCCGAAGGTTCCAGGTTCGATTCCTGGCGGGGGCATCTGGCGCGACGCGGACGCCGCCTGGCTGCGACGGCGACGCCGCGCCTTGCTACTTGCAGTAGTAGGTCAGCCCGTCGTAGCGGACCTTCTGCCTGAAGGCGCTGGTGCGCTCCTCGGCGGTCGGCTTGACGCACAGCTTGCCGCGCCACGTGTAGGTCGCGTGGTCAGACGGGCAGCTGTGGTGGCCGTGACAGCCCGAGCGATGGGCGCTTGCGACCGCAGGGACGATGAGGGCAGGCGTGATGGCCGCGGCCGCGACGGCGGCCGCGAAGCGATGGTTCATGAGGACGAGCCTCCTGGAGCCGGGGTGGGTGAGGGATCTGACATCGCCCGGCCGGGCGACGATCACGCTACGCGGTCCCCGCGAACGCGGCACTAGCCGATAGCTCAGGCCGCCGCCGGTGACCAGCATTGCTGGCCGGCTCGCGCTGACCAATGGCGACTTCGTCGCGGTCGGCCCGCGTAGGTCGCCAATCCGCCGCCCCACGCTGATCGACTGGCGAGTGTGTCGCCGCGGGCGCGCGTAGCTCGCCGGTCGCGAGTGTGCGGCGCCACCACGACAACCGCGCCCACCGCCATCAAAGCCTCCCGTTCACGAGTGCCGGCGCCCGCGGGAGCCGGGCGCGCCGCCGCTCACGTCCGCACGCAGCGCCGCTACTTCGCGAGCGGCAACCACGTTGTCGTGAGCAGCGATGCTCTCCCGCTCACGCAGCAGTCCGGCGCTCGGGCCGTCCGGCGAGCACACCCCTCGCACGTCAAGGCGCGCCCGCCGGAGCTGGCGCGGCCTACCTGAACACGTCGCGGTTGGTGGCGGCGATCGCGTCCGCGAAGCCGCGCTGGCCGGATGGGTTGGGGTGGAACGTCTGCGGCGAGACGATCGGCTCGCCGTTGCGGCCGAACGTGACGCCGTGGATCCAGTCCGCCGCGGGGCCGCAGATGCGGTGGTCGTCGAACGCGCCGCGCGGGTCCACGAAGCGGAACCCGAAGCTGCGGGCGATCCCTCCGATCTCGCCGTCGAGCTGCTCGGCGGCCTTGCGCAGGTCGGCGCGCGCGCCGCGGGTCAGCGAGCCCACGCTGGCGCAGAACGTCGAGCTGTAGGAGTCCTCGAAGATCGCCGGATAGCCGAGGACGATGACCCTGGCCTGCGGCGCGCGGGCCTTGATGATCGAGTAGGCGTCGCGCAGCCTGCGCCGCAGCTCCGGCAGCCGCTGCTTGAAGACGTCGTCGATGATGCGGTTGCAGCCTCTTCCGGATCCCGGCTTGGGGTGGCTTGCCGCGTCGGTCATGCACTTCTTGATGACGTCGATCCAGCCCGAGTCGTTGCCGCCGATCCCGACGGTGACGACCGCCACGTCGGCGCCGAGCGCGCCGAGCTGGCGGCTCTTCAGATCGGGGACCTCGTCACCCGAGCACGCCAGGAAGTCACGCGCGGGGTCGTGCTGCACGCCGCCGAGCAGCCGCTTGGCGAGCAGCTGCGAGTACGCGTTGCGCGAGCGGTGGCAGCTGGCCGGGCGACCCGGCGCCCCCGGCAGGTAGTCGAATGCGCCCTCGCCGGAGCTGTAGGAGTCGCCGAGCGCGACGTAGCGGCGGACGCTCGCGGCCGCCGGCGGCGGGGCTGGCCCGGGCGCCGGGGCGGAGCTGGGGCCGGCGGGTGGCGAGCCGTACCGCGTGCCGCAGTCGGGAACGCCGCCGAAGGACCCGTCGTCGCCGCCGCCGCTGGCGTAGACGGCGTTGACCCAGCCCGGCTTGAGATCGTCAGCGAGCGTCCAGGCCCAGTTGCTGTTGAAGTACGGGCCCGCGGTCACGCGGCCGCCGGCACGCTGGCAGACGACCCAATTGCTGCCCTGGTGCAGGAACCCGACGACGGAGCCGTCGCTTGTCTGGACGGGAGCGCCGCCGGAGTGCCCGTCGCCCGGCGCGTAGAACCCGCAGTCGTACTTCCCGTCGCTCCGCGCGCTGCAGGGAGCCGGATTCGCCGCGGTGACCGGTCCGGCGCTCGCGAGCGCCGCGCCGCACGCGACCGCGAGCGCGACCACCGCATGCACCGGCGACCAGGCCGTCCGCCGTCCGGCAGCGGGATGGACACGATCTCGGTGCGATACGTCGCGATTGCGGTGCAGCATCTCGGTTCCCCTGAACGTGGCGGATGTCGTGGCGCCCATGAATACACGTATGACGGCTCGCCGGGCAGGGCGGATAGTGATGATCTCGGCCGCGACATAACCTTCGGCGGGCATGCTGGACGGTAGGGGGAACAGCGGCGGTCCACATTCTGGTGAGCAGGCGCTCTCGCGCGGGCTGTTCACCGTGGCGCTGGCGCTGGCGCTGTGGGTCGCGACCGGAAGCTTCGTCCTCGGGCTCGCCGACGGCGGCCCGCATCCGACCCGCCGCGCGCTGATCGGCGCCGTCCTGGTGGCCGTCGCGGCGACGGCGCTGTGGCACCGGCGGACGGTGTGCAGGTGGCTGCGGACCCGTCCCTGGCTCGTCGTGCCGCTCGCCCTCGCGCAGCTCGCCGCGGCGGTGATCGACGGCCTGCCCGCGCCCGGGCCGTACCTCGTGTTCAGCGTGACGTCGATCGCCGTCGCCGTCGTCGTGGCGCGTCCGCGCACGGTCTGGCTGACGGTCGCCGTGCTGGACTGCAGCTACGCAGCCGCCCTGCTCGTCGACCAGACGCCGGCGCGGGTGGTCGACAGCGGTCGCCTCGGCACCGTGCTCGGCGCGCTGCTCGGCTTTCCGTTCGCGGCACTCATCGGCCTCGGGCTCGTGACCCTGTTCGCGCGCTTCCTGGTCAGCGTGCCGCAGAGCCTCGACGCGCTGCGTCACGGGCTCCCTGCGCTCACTCCGGCGCTGAGCGAGGCGATCGAGCGTGGGCCGGGCCCGCCGGCGCAGCTGCCGCCGCCGTCGCCGCCGCCGCTGGTGTCGCCGGTGGCCGAGCTGACTCCCACCGAGCGGCGGGTCGTCGAAGGTCTCGCCGACGGCAGCGCACCGAAGGAGCTCGCGTTCCAATGGGGAGTTTCGATCGCGACCGTGCGCACGCACATCAAGCACGCCAAGCGCAAGACGCGCGCCCGCACGCTGTCCGAGCTCGCGGGCATGGCCGCGCGCTCGGACTGGCCGGACGCGGACGATCGTGGACGCTGACCGCGATACCCGCGTGGCCGTGCCCGGCGGCGTCGCGCAACGGCCGGGCGACGTCGTCGTCCGGTCCGGAGCCGAGCTCGTCGCGCTCTCGGAGCGCTTCTACGGTGGCGTCTTCATCGGCGCCGTCGGCTTCCTGGGGCTCGCCGCGCTCACGGCGCTCGTCGTCCTGCCCGCGCGTGAGTTTCGGCCGGGCACGCCTGTCGCACTCGCCTTCGCGGCCACCGGCGGGATCGTGGTGGCCGCCGCGCTGGCGGTGTGGCGCGCGCGTGAGCTCTACTGCGCGCTGCGCCGCCGGCCGCAGCTGCAGCTCGTGCTCGTGCTCGTCGCGGCGGCGCTCGTCGCCGACCCAGCGATGAGCAGCGCGCTGTGGTGGCCGTCGTGCGCGATCCTCATGACGCTGGCACTCGTGGTCCCGCTGCGCAGGGTGCTCGCCTACTGCCTCGTCGTGCTCGGCGCGAACCTCGCCGGCCATGTCATCGCCGCGGACCTCGACGACGTCCACGCGGTCGACATCATCGGGCTGTGGATCGGCTATCCACTGTGGCTTGCGGCGATAGCGATCGTCACAGACCGCCTCGCGGCCTACGTCCTGCGGGTCAACGTCACGCCCAGCTCCGACCCGCCCCCCGAGCCTCCGCGACCTGTGTCCGCCCGGCATCGCGAGCCCGCGCCCGCAGCCGCGCCGGGCGCAGCCGAGGTCGTCGTCGCCATGGCGGGCGACGGGGACGCGCCCGCGACCCCGCCGCCCGAGTCCGCCGCGGGCGGGATCCGGCGGCTGACCGCGCGCCAGACCCAGGTCGCGGCCCTGCTCGCGGACGGCCTGCGCCATCGCGAGGTCGCGGCGTGCCTCTCGATCTCCGAGCGCCAGGTCCAGCGCCACATCGCCGAGGCGGTGGCCCGACTCGGCCTGCGCAACGCGTACGAGCTGGCCGCCGTCGCGGTCTCCGCCGGCCTCGTGCCCGCGGCGGCGGCGCCCGCCGCACGCGGTTGACGGGCCGCCCCACTACGCTGCCCCTGCGTATGGAGCTCATCACGATCCCCTTCAGCCACTTCTGCGAGAAGGCCCGCTGGGGCCTGGACCGCGCCGGCGTGGACTACACCGAGAAGGGCTACGCGCCGGTCGCGCACCGCTTCGCCGTGATGCCGCGCGGGTCGACGACCGCGCCGGTCCTCGTCGACGGCCGGCGAACGATACGCGGCTCGAGCGCGATCCTCGAGCTCTGCGACACGATCGGCGACGGACACGCGCCGCTCTTCCCCGAGGACGCGGCGGCGCGGCGCGAGGTCGAGGAGCTCGTGGCGCGCTTCGACGCGCGGCTCGGCCCAACGACGCGGCTGTGGCTGTACTCCTGGCTCGTCGAGAACCCTGAGCAGCTCATGGGCCTCAGCTCGATCGGGCTCGCACCCGGCCAGCGGCGCCGGCTGCGGCGCACGCTGCCGATCGTCGGCCGCGTCCTGCGCATGGCCATGAAGATCGGCCCCGACACCCACGAACACTGTGCGCGGCGGACGGACGAGGAGCTCGCGTTCGTCTCCGAGCGACTCTCCGACGGCCGGCCGTTTCTCGTCGGCGAGCGCTTCACGGCGGCCGACCTGACATTCGCCGCCCTCGCCGCGCCGGTCCTCATGCAGCCCGGCTACGGCGGTGGCGCGATCACGCCGCCGGCGGCGCCGCCCGAGCTCGCGCCCGCCATCGCACGCTGGCGCGAGACGCCGGCCGGGCGCCACGGCATCGCGATCTACCGCGACTGGCGCGCGCCCGCCTGATGCTGGCGATCCTGGACGGCGTCCTCATGGACGCGGCGCAGGCGCGGATCCCCGTGACGGACGAGGGGCTGCTGCGCGGCGACGGCGTCTTCGAGGTCGTCCGGCTCTACGACGGCCGCCCGTTCGCACTCGACGAGCACCTCGACCGGATGGCCCGCAGCGCCGCCGCCGTGCGGTTGCCGCTCGACCTCGACGCCGTGCGCCTCGACATCGGCGCGATCCTCGCCGAGGCCGCTCCGGCGGACGGCGCGCTGCGCGTGCTGGTCACGCGCGGCGGGCGCCGGATCGCGCTCGTCGAGCCGCTGAAGGAGCTGCCCGACACGATCGCGCTCGCGACGATCACGTACGCGCCGTCGCGCATCCTCAACGGCGTGAAGTCGCTGTCCTATGCGGCGAACATGCTCGCCTCGCGGGTGGCGCGCGAGGCCGGGGCCGACGAGGCGCTGCTCGTCACGCCGCATGGGCGCGTGCTCGAGGCGCCGACGACGGCGTTCGTCTACGTCCTCGGCGGCGGGCTCTACACGCCGCCGCTGGCGGACGGGATCCTCGACTCGATCACCCGCCGCGTCCTCTTCGCCGTCACCGAGATCGAGGAGCGCGTCACGACGCTCGACGACCTGCGCGCGCTCGAGGAGGCGTTCCTCGCCTCGTCGATGCGCGAGGTGCACCCGGTGCGCGCGATCGACGGCGCGCCGATCGACGGGACGCCCGGGCCGATCACCGCTGACGTCGCCGAGCGCGTGCGCGAGCACATCGCCGCCGCGCTGGCGCGCCAGTGAAGGTCGTCACGGTCATCGGAAACCGGCCGCAGTTCGTCAAGGCAGCGGCGGTGTCGGGGCCGCTGCGCGCCGAGCACGACGAGCTGCTCGTCCACACCGGCCAGCACTACGACGACGAGCTGTCGACGATCTTCGTGCACGAGCTGGCCGTGCCGGCGCCCGACATCGAGCTCGGGCTCGGCGGCGGGACGAACAGCCGGCAGACGGCGCGGATGCTCGGAGCGCTCAGCGACCTGCTGGACGACGAGGCGCCCGACGCCGTGCTCGTCTACGGTGACACGAACTCGACGCTCGCCGGTGCACTCGCGGCCGCCCAGGCGCAGATCCCCGTCGCGCACGTCGAGGCCGGGATGCGGTCGTTCGACCGCGCGATGCCGGAAGAGCTCAACCGCGTGCTGACCGACCACGTCGCGGACCTGCTGCTCGTCTCCTCCGACGTGGCGGCGGGCAACCTCGCGCGCGAGGGCGTCGCTGGCGACGTCGAGGTCGTCGGCGACGTCATGGTCGACGTCGCCCGCCTGCTGGCGCCGCGCGCCCGGGCCGACGACGGGCCGCTGCGCGACGCCGGCGTGACCGCGGGCGACTACGTCCTGGCGACCGCCCACCGCGCCGGCACCGTCGACGACCGCGGACGCCTGGAGCGACTCGTCGAGCTCCTGCTCGGCGTCGAGGTCCCCGTCGTCCTGCCGCTGCACCCGCGCACGCGTGTGCGGCTGCAGGAGGCGGGCCTGCTCGAGCGTCTCGCCGCCGGCGCGATCCTGCGCCCGCCGCTCGGCTACCTCGCCTTCACCTCGCTGCTGACACGCGCGCGCGCCGTGCTGACGGATTCCGGTGGCGTCCAGAAGGAGGCCTACCTCGCCGGGGTGCCGTGCGTGACGCTGCGCGACAGCACGGAATGGGTCGAGACCGTCGACAGCGGCTGGAACGTCCTCGTCGACCTCGACGCCGGCGCCGCGCGGGCGGCGCTCACGCGTCCCGCGCCGACCGAGCGTCCCGAGCTCTACGGCGACGGGCGCGCAGGCGCACGGGTTGCCGCGGCGATGGCTAGGCTCCTGCGCTGATGCCCGACGCCGCCGCCGCTCCCGGACTCGTCCTCAGCCCGACGGCGTCCGTCGGCGAGGGCGTGACGTTCGGCGCCCACGTCGTCGTGCACGACGGCGTCGTCATCGGCGATGGCTGCACGATCGGCGACGGCGCCGTCCTCGGCAAGACGCCGAGCCTCGCCCGGCGCTCGTCGGCGCCGCGCGGCGAGCTGTCGGCGCTCGTGCTCGAGGCGGGCGTCGTCGTCGGCACCGGCGCGATCGTCTTCGCCGGGTCGCAACTCGGCGCCGGCACGATCGTCGGCGACCAGGCCTTCGTCCGCGAGCGCACGACGATCGGCCCGGAGACGGTCGTCGGCCGCGCCAGCGGCGTCGACAACAACGTCACGATCGGCGCGCGGGTGCGGATCCAGTCGCAGGGCTACGTCACCGGATACAGCGTCATCGAGGACGACGTCTTCTTCGGCCCCTGCGCGATGACGACCAACGACGACACGATGGCGCGCCACCCCAAGGACGAGCCGCTGCGCGGCGCGACGCTGCGGCGCGCCTGCCGGATCGGCGGCGGCGCGATCCTTCTGCCCGGCATCGAGGTCGGGGAGGAGGCGTTCGTCGCCGCGGGCGCGGTCGTGACGAGCGACGTCGCCGCGCGCAAGGTCGTCATGGGCGTGCCGGCGCGGATGGTCCGCGACGTGCCCGACGAGGATCTGCTCGAGCAGTGGGGCTGAGGTCGCGCGGGCTGCGCCTGCCGGGCGCGGTCGAGCTGCCGTGGGCGCGCCGGCGGCGTCTGCGCGCGGAGCGCGGGACCGTGGCGCTGGGCCTGGCGGCGTTCGGCATGACGGCCGCCGTCCTCGGCAGCGAGCTCGCGCGGGTCCTGCGCGAGCGCATCCACGAGCACCCCGAGCTGGACGTCATCGACTCCGCCGACGTCGCGGTGCGCGAGACCGTGGCGGTCGCGGTCGCCGGCTACGAGAGCATGAGCACGCGCGAGACCGCGCTGCTGAACCTGCTCGGGTCGTTCTCGCTGACGTTCGCCGCCGCGCGCCTGTCGACGTACCTCATCCGCCGGCGCTCGGGCCGCGGGCTGCTGCGCGACGTCATCGTCCGGGAGCGCCACATCCACCACTTCGTGCCCGGGATCGTGCTCGCGTTCCTCGCGGGCGGCGCCTCGGTCATCTCCCGCGACGAGGAGCTCGATCCGCTCCTGGCCGTGCCGTTCGGGATGGGCGTCGCGCTGACGCTCGACGAGTCGGCGCTGCTGCTGCGCCTCGACGACGTCTACTGGAGCGAGGAGGGGATCGTCAGCGTGCAGATCACGCTCGCGGCGCTCGCGCTCATGTCGGCGGCGTCGCTCGCGCGCCAGGTGCTGCGCCGCGGCCGCGTCCCGCAGCCGTCGCCGGGCGCTACGCCGCCGCCGCGAGCTGCGGCTGATCCTGCATCCAGATGACCTGCTCGCGCCCTGGGCCGACGCCGACGAGCACGATCGGCACGTTGGTCTGCTCGGCGATGAAGTCCAGGTACTCGCGCGCGGCGACGGGCAGGTCGCTGGGGGAGCGGCACTCGGTGATGTCCTCGGTCCAGCCGTCGAGCTCGACGTACTCGCCGCGCGAGTGGTGCAGGACCGACTGGTGGTACGGGAAGTCCTTGAACTCCGCACCGTCCTGCCCGCTGTAGCCCGTCGCGACCTTGATCTTCTCGAAGCCGGAGAGGACGTCGAGCTTCGTGATCGCCAGCGACGTCAGGCCGTTGATGCGCGACGCGTAGCGCAGCGCCGGGATGTCGAGCCAGCCCGTGCGGCGGGCGCGGCCGGTGGTCGTGCCGAACTCGCCGCCGCGCCGGCGGATCTCCTCGCCGACCTCGTCGTCGAGCTCGGTCGGGAACGGGCCCGCGCCGACGCGCGTGACGTAGGCCTTCGCGACGCCCCAGACCTCGTGGATGTCCTTCGGTCCGACGCCGGCGCCGACGCACGCCGCGCCCGCGATCGGGTTGGATGACGTGACGAAGGGATACGTGCCGTGGTCGATGTCCAGCAGGGCGCCCTGCGCGCCCTCGTAGAGGACGAGCTTGTCGTCGTCGAGCGCGTCCCAGACGAGCCGCGCGGTGTCGGCGATGTGGCGCTCGAGGCGGTGGCCGTACGTGAGGTAGGCCTCGGTCATCGACTGCAGGTCCAGCGACGGGTCCTTGACGTAGGGCCGCAGGCTCAGGCGCTTGGGATCGATCGCAGCGGTGATCTTCTTCTTGAGGATCTTCTCGTCGAGCAGGTCCTGCATGCGGATGCCCAGGCGGGCGGCCTTGTCGGCGTAGGCGGGGCCGATGCCGCGCCGCGTCGTGCCGATCTGGAGCTTGCCGAGCTTCGCCTCGCCGGCCGTGTCGAGCAGCAGGTGGTAGGGCATGATGACGTGCGCGTTGGCGCTGATGCGCAGCCCGCTCGTGTCGATCCGCCGCGCCTTCAGCGCGTCGAGCTCGTCGGTCAGCACGCGCGGGTCGATGACGACGCCGTTGCCGATGATGCAGCGCTTGCCGGGATAGAGGATGCCGGACGGGATGAGGTGGAACTTGAACACCTCGCCGTCGCGGATGATCGTGTGGCCCGCGTTGTTGCCGCCCTGGAAGCGGACGATGGCGTCAGCGCGCTCGGCGAGGAGGTCGACGACCTTGCCCTTGCCCTCGTCGCCCCACTGGGCTCCGACGATGCACATTCCTGGCATATCGCCTGAAGTCTAGGACGCGCGCACCACGAACGAGATTCTCCGACGCGGAAGCTGCGACGAGATGGCCGCCGGCGATCTCGCATGGCATCGTGTGGGGGCGGATGGCCGACCTCGAGCTCAAGCGCACGCCGCACGACCGCCGCACCTACGACCTCGAGGGCGTCGGCACGCTGCGCCTCGAGGGCTGGAAGGGCCCGCGGGCGACCGCCGACACGGGTGTGCGCAGCTGGCAGTTCGCACGCCGTGGCCTCTGGAAGCGCGGGATCGACGCGACGGACTCGTTCGGAGGCGAAGCGGGCAGCTTCGAGCACCGCCGGCGGCGCCGCGGCGGCACGCTGCGCTGGGGCGACGACGACTTCGTGCTCCGCCAGGCGAGCCTGTGGCACGACCGCTACGCGCTCGTCGAAGGCGATCGCGAGCTCGTCGTCCTCGACGGCAAGGACTGGGGCAAGCGGCCGGTCCGGGTGACCGTGAACGATCCCGAGGAGCTCGACCCCGGGCTGCTGCTCTTCGCGGCGTTCGCCGTCCGCCGGCTCGCCCAGGACGTCGGGAGCCCCTCGCCGGCGGCGATCGCAGCCGGCGGCTGAGCTACGCGGGCCCCTCCGGCGCCAGCGCCCACAGCGCAAGCGAGTACCGGCAGCCCTCGACGACGGGGGTCACGCGGTGCACCATCGGCGACGGGAACGCGATGAGCAGGCCGGTCTCGCTGCGCACGGCGACGACGTCGTGCGGCGCGGGCTCGAAACCGGGCGGGCACGAGGGGTGGAAGTGCAGCTCCCCGCCCGTGAAGTCGGGCCGTTCGCCCGCGCCGTCGTTGAGCGTGACAACGAGCGACACGCGCCGCCGCGTGACCTCCGGCGGCGCGTCCTCGTCCACGCCGCCATCCGAGTGCGCCGCGAAGTGGTCGCCCCGGCGGTAGATGAGCGCCGTCACGCCGCTGACGTGCGACACCTCGCAGCGATAGCGCTCCTCGAGCTGCGCCATGACCCCCCACAGCCGGTCCTGGACGAGCTCCTCGGTGGCGGTGGCGAGCGTCGCGACGGCGCCCGACCGGCTCTCCGGATGGACCCCGAACTCCTGGCCGAGCCAGATCTCGGCCTGCTCCTGACAGGCCGCGTCGATCTCGTCGATGATGGCGCGGCACTCCTCGGGCGCGAGCAAGCCCGGGATGCACGCCGGCTGCGCGGACGTCGCGGTCGGCCCTCCGTCTCCCATGAGCCGGCAGGGTATCCCGCCGCCGCGGCAGAGCCGCCGATCGTGCTCAGGCCAGCCGCGCGTCCGGGCGCTGCTGGCGGGCGTCGGCGCCCCACAGCGGCAGGACCTCGCACATCTCCTCCAGCCGCGAGACCGTCCGCTCGTTGATCTGCTCGGCCAGCTCGTCGCGCTCGAGGTTCGTCGTGATGACGATCGAGCGCTCGTCCTCGTAGCGGGCGTTGACGATCGCGTAGAGCTGCTCGAGCACCCACGGGCTCGTCTTCTCGGCGCCCACGTCGTCGATGTGCAGGAGGTCGACGGACGTCAGGCGGTCGAGCAGGTCGACGTACGACGTCCCGCGCTCGTCGTCGAACGTCGTGCGGATCTCGGCCAGCAGGCGCGGCAGCGAGTAGATCGCCACGCTGTGCCCGGCATCGAGCGCGTGGCGCGAGACGAGCATCGCGAGCGTCGTCTTGCCCGTGCCGACCGAGCCGAAGAACCACAGCCCGCGACCGGCCGCCACGTTGTCGTCGATGCGGGCGACGTAGCGGCGCACCGCGGCCGTCACGGGCGCGGCGATCTCGGTGACCGGCGGGCGATCGAACGAGACGCCGCGGTACTTGCGCGGGATGACGCCGCTGAGCGACCGCGCCCGCGCGCGGCTGACGCGCTGCGCTCGGCAGCGGCAGTCGTGCGCGCTGTTGGACGCCGCGTCGAAGACGAAACCGCCGCCGTCGCACAGGTCGAAGGGGCAGCGGTCGGGGTGCACGTCGAGGGTCATGGCCGATCACTGAGCGTAGGACATGCCCCGGCGCACAGGAGGCGTCGAGCGCCCTGTCCGCGCATTCTGCGACCAGAACCCCGTCGGCGTGCGCCCGGCCCGAGCGAGAGGGCGCTCGGGCCAGGCACGGTCCATTCAGCTCGGGCGAGGCACGGTCCATTCAGCTCGGGCCGGGCACGGTGGATTCAGCTTGGGCGAGGCACGGTCCATTCAGCAGGTGATGCTCGTGCGCAGGAGCGGACGGTCGGCCCGCATGACCGGCCGCTCGCCCTGGAGCACCGGAGGCACGACGTCGCGTGCCCGCACGGTTCGCGCCACTCCGGCCGTCTGGTCGCGCGATGGTCTCAAAGCCCGCTACCCATAGCGCTCCGGCGACGTGTAGTTCAGGAACTTCGGGTACTCCTTGGCGAACGTCAGCTCGACGTCCCCGAGTGCGCCGTTGCGGTGCTTGGCGATGACGATGTCGGCGATCCCCTGGCGCTCGGACTCCTTGTCGTAGTACTCGTCGCGGTAGATGAAGGCGACGAGGTCGGCGTCCTGTTCGATCTGGCCCGAGTTGTGCGTGACGATGCCGTCGGCGAGCCAGCAGGCGGGACCGGGCACGGTGAGATCGAAGACCTGCTCCTCGCCGGCGTCTTCCACCGCGACGACACGGTCCCAGAACAGATCGCCGCCGGCCGTCGCGGCGAGCTCTGGATCGTCCGGCAACGTGGCGCAGTCGGCGAGCACCGCCGGCGGAGGGGCACAGCGGACGCGCGACGTGCCGCCGTAGGCCGTCCGGCGCGCGGTGCGCCCAGCCCGCTGCGACATCGCGCGCGCCGTCATGCCGGCCCGGATGCCCTGCCACGTCTGGATCGGCAGCGTGTCGACGTTCGGCCCCGGATGGACATCGGCGAGCATGGTCCGCAGGCTGTCGGCCTGGCGCTCGGTCGCCCCGAAGCCACCGACCAGCTCGTGGAAGCGGCGTTGGTCGCTGGCGCCCGACACCGTGACGCCGTGCAGCCGCGTTCCCGTCGCGCGGATGTGGATCGTCGTGCGGGCGACGATGCCGAGACGCAGCAGCAGAGCGGCGACATCGGCTGCGAGACCCTGGCTGGCGGTCGAGAACGTGACGCGGGCGTCAGGGCGGCCGCCCCGCCTGGTGCCGCACCATATCGTCGCGTCCGTGGCCCAGAGATGGCGCAGCAAGCTGGCAACCTGGTCACCTGCCAACCTGAATGCGGCCTGGGGGACGCGCTTGTCGACCGGGCGCTGGTTCCAGATCCCGACCTCGCGCAGCCAGCGCCGCACTCCGCCGGGGTGCCAGCGGTCTCCGTTGCCGGAGATCACGAGCTGGCGCCGGTTCCCGCGCCCCACGCGGCGGTTGACGGTCGCGCCGAACTCCCGCTCCGCCGCGACGGCGACCGCGGCGCTGTTGTCGGCCGACGACGTCGTGTAGCGCAGCGGCTGGTGCGCGAGGTAGCTGCCGTTGCCGATGAGGTGACCAAGCAGCAGCACCCGGTCCTCGGGCCAGCGTTCCGGCCCTGTCGGCTCGGGTAGACGCCGGGCGACGGCGACCCGGTCGCCGGCGACGAGCCGGCCCATCGTCTGCCATCCGACCTCTGTGCGGACGCGGTGTTCCAGCGTGGCCGTCAGCGTGCGTCCAGATGCCAGCCGCAGGCGCATGACGCGCCTCAGCCCGACCGGCCAGACCTTGTCGCTGCGGGCGTGGACCACGCGGTCGTGGTCGTCGATGGCAACGACCTCCGGCACGCTTCCCACGAGCTCGGCGATCGGCCGGCGGCGGCCATCGGCGAGCGTGACGAGCGTGTCGCCGGTGACGCACTCGCGCAGGTCCGACAGGATCGGGCGCTTGTCGGTGCGCGACTCGACCGCGCGGCTGAGCTGCGACAGCGCGATGACCGGCACATCGAGCTCGCGTGCGAGGATCTTCAGGCCGCGGCTCATCTGGCCCACCTGCTCGACGCGCGACTCGATCCGGCCGTCCGGCCGCAGGAGCTGCAGGTAGTCGACGATGATGAGCCCCAGTGGGGACTGCTGGTGCAGCCGCCGTGCCTTCGCCCGGATCTCGAGGATCCCCACGTCTGAGGAGTCGTCGACGTACAACGGTGCGGCCGCCAGGCGCGCCGACGCCTCGAGGATCTTCGGCCACTTCTGGTCGGCCACGCGACCCTTGCGCAGCTCATCGCCCTTGATTCGAGCCTGCGAGGCGACGAAGCGCTGGGCGAGCTCGCTCTCGGACATCTCCAGCGAGAAGAGCGCCACGGGCCGCCCGTGCTCGATCGAGGCGTTCTCGGCGATGTTCGTGACGAGGGCTGATTTTCCCATCGATGGGCGTGCGGCGATGATCACGAGGTTGCCGGGCTGAAAGCCGCCGGTGATCTCGTCGAGGTCGCGGAAGCCGGAGGGCGTGCCCGTCAGCGAGGTGTGCTCGCGCGACAGGCGCTCCATCTTCTTCAGCTCGTCGTCGAGGATCTCCTCGATCGACCGGAAGTCCTTCTGGCGGTCGTCGTGGGCGACCTCGAGCATCGCCCGCTCGGCCTGCTCGACGAGCTCGCGCGGGGGTGCCTGGTGGTTGAGGACCGACGCCTGGATCTCGTAGGTCGTGCTCAGCAGCCTGCGCATGAGTGCGTGCTCGCGGACGATCTGCGCGTACCGCCGGATGCCGCCCAGGCCGGGCACGCCGCCGGTCAGCTCGTCGATCGCCGCCTTGCCGCCGGCCTCCTCCAGCTTGCCCGTGCTGCGCAGGTGCTCGCTGACGGTCAGCACGTCGATCGGCTCGCTGTCGCGGTACAGGGTCAGCATCGCCTCGTAGATCACGCGGTGGCGCTCGCGGTAGAAGTCCTCCCCCTTCAGGCCCTCCTCGATGACCAGGCCATACATCGCCCGGTCGCTGAGCAGGATCCCGCCGAGGACCGACTGCTCGGCCTCGAGCGAGTGCGGCGGTGCGACGCCCGTGGCGATCTGCGCCGGGGGACGGGCGGGCGGAGGGGAGTCCGGATAGCTGCTCAAGGCCTGGGTGAGGGTAGGTTTTCGGGAGACGGGCCGCGACGCTGCGCGACGACCTTTCCGCTCGTTCGGACGATTTCTGTGGGCGGCGCGCCATGTGCGAACAGACGTTCGCAGATATGTCGGACGGAAGGACAGCGCGAGGCGGCGGCTTCGCCGTCACGCCCGCTATGACGGTGCGTGGTCGAGCCGCAGCGACCCGGCCCCGAGGAAACGGGCGACGTCCCCGGCCTCGCGCTCGAGCGCGCCCGCCGCGTCCTCGGACAGCTCCTCGAAGGGTTCGAGCGCCACGTCCAGACGGTCGCCGCTGCGCTGCCGGCGCCACGTCCCGACGACGCGGCCGTCGACGAGCACGGCCGGCCGGATGAACCCGCCGCCCGCCTGGATGCGCCGGGCGAAGCGGCGGTCGAGGACGAGGTCGCGGTCGGCGTAGCCCAGCAGGTACGGATCGAAATGCCCGAGCAGGGCGACCCGCGGGCGCGTCGAGCGCAACGGGTGCGCCGCACCCGCGAGCATCCAGCCGGGTCCGCTCGCCGCCGGCACGGCCCGCAACTCGTCTGCGACGAGCTCGAGGCCGCGGCGGGCACGGCGCAGGCCGATCCCCGACCACGCAGCGAGATCGGCCGCGCCCGCCGGGCCGTGGGCGCCGAGGTAGCGGCGCGTGAGCTCCGCCAGCGCCCGGTCGGGCTCGAGCGCGCGCGGCGAGGTGCCCAGCCACTCGTCGAGCAGCGCGTACGCCGGTCCATCCCCGACCCGGCAGATGACGCCGCGCAGCGCCGCGTAGGCGACGAGGTGGGCGGGCGCCTGACCGGCCGGATCGATCGTCACGCCGCGGGCGGCGAGGCGCCGCGCGAGCTCGGATCGAGGAAGCGGCCCGGCCGCGGCGAGGATCTCGCGCAGGTCGGCGAGCGCGCGCTCGCACAGCTCGTCGGTGAGCCCGAGCTGCAAGCGCCGCCGGCGTCCCGCGGCCACGAAGATCGGGCCGAGCAGGCCGAGGATCCAGCCCACGTCGGCGGCGGCGACGAGGTGCAGCGTGCCGCGCATGGCCCACGTCCACACGACTGAGCGGTCTTCGTCGCGGGCCCGCCAGACGGCTGCCGCGTCGAGGCCGCGGCTGCGGGGGCGCAGGGCGAGCGCCGCCGCCACCGGGTCCTGCGCCTGCACGCCCGCGAGCGCGGCGACGAGCGGCTGCACCGCGGTCGCCGGCGGGCCGGTCAGATGCTGGGCGCGCAGGCGCAGCCCGCGGATCGTGGCGGCGCCGGGCGCAGCGGTCACGCCGCGTCGTCGTCGGGCCAGCGGCCGTGCACGTCGTAATACTCCCGCGCCGCGTCCTCGGCGTCGCGCTCGGCGTGCCCGCGGGCGGCGAACCAGAGGAGCACGAAGATCGACGCCGCGCCGCCGGCGACGCCGACGACGCTCCAGATCGTGTCCGCGAGCGCCGCGAGCGGCAGCCCGGCTACTTCCGCTCGACGACCATCGTCTTCACCGAGGCGGTCACGCCCTCGGCGACCTCGACGACGACGACGTAGGTGCCGACGTTCTTGATCGGCTCGTCGAGATGGATCTTGCGCCGGTCGACGGTGACGCCGCGCGCCTCCTGGATGGCGTCGGCGATGTCCTGATTGGTCACCGAGCCGAAGAGGCGGCCGTCGTCGCCGGCCTGCTGGCTGATGGTCAGCACCGTGCGGCTGAGCACCTCGGCGTCCTCGGTGGCCTTCTGGAGCACGACCTGGTGCGCGCGGTCGGCCGACTCCGCACGCCGGCGGGCCTCCTCGAGCGCGCCGCGCGTGGCCGGCTGGGCAAGCTTGCGCGGGATGAGGTAGTTGCGCAGGTAGCCCTTGGAGACGTCGACGACGGCTCCGCGCTCGCCGAGATGGTCGACGTCCTGCAGCAGGATGGCCGAGGGCATGGGCTAGCGGTCGTCGCGCCCGCGGCGACCGCCGCGCTCGCGGTCGGCGTCGTCGCGCCCACCCTCGTTGACGTACGGCAGCAGCGCCAGCTCGCGCGCCCGCTTCACCGCACGGGCGATCTGGCTCTGATGGCGCCGGCAGGCGCCGGTGATCCGCCGCGAGCGGATCTTCCCCTTCTCGGAGATGAACTTGCGCAGCGTGGCCGTGTCCTTGTAGTCGGCCTGCTCGATCTTCTCCTTGCAGTACGGGCACGGCTTGCGTCGGCCGCTGCCGGCGCCGCCCTTCTTGTCACGTCGACGCGTGGGCTTGCCACGGTTGCGCTGCTTTGCCACTGACGAAAGTCCTCTGTGTCGGTTCCTGGAAGCGCGCCCGTGCGCGCAGCTGACCATTGTGGCACGGACCTCGCGTCAACTGCCGGACGGACGGCTCGCCGGGCACGAGCGGGCGATGAACGCAGCGAGCCTCCGCGCAGCGGAGGCTCGGATCGTGCGAGTGTGTCGCCCGCGGATCTAGAACGGGATGTCGTCGTCGGCGCTGCCACCGCCGCCGCCGGTCGTGA
>DASWQM010000020.1:0-19311 GCA_036403675.1 Solirubrobacteraceae bacterium
TGCTCTTCCAGGTGCACTTCCTCGCCCTGCTGCTGGAGGAGCGCGGCGCCGGCGATCTCGCCGCCGTCGCCGAGCACTGCCGCCAGAAGCTCATCCGGCGCCACCCGCACGTGTTCGGCGACGTCCAGGCCGACTCAGCCGGCGAGGTGCTGCGCAATTGGGATGCGATCAAGGCCGGCGAGCCGGGCCGAGAGGCGGGCATCTTCGGCGACGTGCCGGAGAACCTCCCGGCGCTGCTGTACGCCCGCAAGCTCCAGCGCCGCGCGGCGACGGCCGGGTTGGGCGAGCGGGCGCCCGCGCCCGATCCGGCGCGCCGTGACGCCGACTTCGACGAGATCGGCGAGCGGCTGTTCGCCGTCGTCGACGAGGCGCGGCGCCTGCGCGTCGACCCCGAGCTCGCGCTGCGCGCCGCGGCGCAGCGCTTTCGCGACGCAATGCAACCCGAGGGAGACACATGAGCCAGATCGACCGCGTCCACGCCCGCCAGATCCTCGACAGCCGCGGCAACCCGACCGTCGAGGTGGAGCTGGTGCTGCGTTCCGGCGCCAGCGGGCGCGCGGCGGTGCCGTCAGGCGCGTCGACCGGCGAGTTCGAGGCCACCGAGCTGCGCGACGGCGGCGCGGCCTGGGGCGGCAAAGGGGTGACCCATGCGGTCGCGAACGTCAACGGTGAGATCGCCGACGCGATCACCGGTCGCGACGTGTTCGACCAGGCCGGCCTCGACCGCGCCCTGATCGAGCTCGACGGCACCCCGAACAAGTCGCGCCTGGGCGCCAACGCGATCCTCGGTGTCTCGCTCGCCGCCGCGCACGCGGCCGCGGCGCACGAGGGCGTGCCGCTCTGGCGGCACCTCGGCGGCGCGGACGCACGGGTCCTGCCGGTGCCGATGATGAACGTCCTCAACGGCGGCGCGCACGCCGACAACAAGGTGGACTTCCAGGAGTTCATGGTCGTGCCGGCGGGCGCGCAGACGTTCTCGGAGTGCATGCGGATGGGCGCGGAGGTCTTCCACGCGCTGAAGCGCACGCTGCACGACGCGGGGCTCGGGACCGCGGGCGGCGACGAGGGTGGCTTCGCGCCCGACCTGGGCTCCAACGAAGAGGCGCTGCAGATGCTCGTGCGCGGCATCGAGGCGGCTGGCTACGCCCCCGGCGAGGACGTCTTCATCGCCCTGGACCCGGCGACGAGCGAGATCTACGACGGCGGCGCGTACGTGCTCGAGCACGAGGGCCGCTCGCTTGCCGCCGACGAGCTGGCGGCCTACTGGGGCGACCTCTGCGCGCGCTATCCGATCGTGTCGATCGAGGACGGCATGGACGAGGAGGACTGGACCGGCTGGAAGACGCTCACCGACACCGTCGGCGACCGCGTCCAACTCGTCGGCGACGACCTCTTCGTGACGAACACCGAGCGGCTGCGCCGCGGCATCGACGCCGGTGTCGCGAACTCGATCCTCGTGAAGGTCAACCAGATCGGCACGCTGACCGAGACGCTCGACGCGATCGCGACCGCGCGCGCCGCCGGCTACACCGCGGTCATGTCCCACCGATCGGGCGAGACCGAGGACACGACGATCGCCGATCTCGCCGTCGCGACGGGCTGCGGCCAGATCAAGACCGGGGCTCCGTCGCGCTCGGACCGCGTCGCGAAGTACAACCAGCTCCTGCGGATCGAGGAGGCGCTCGGAGACGCCGCGGAGTACCCCGGACGCAGCGTCCTGCGGTCCTAAGATCGCGTGCGGCGGCAGGAGGGAGCGCGCCGAGGGCGAACGCTGCCTCGATGGCTGAGCTTGCTCCGCGCGTGCGCTGGGACCGGATCGGGCGCATCGCGCTGCTGTTCGTCGGCCTGCTGCTGATCTACCTCTACATCAATCCCCTGCGCACGTACCTGTCGACGTGGCAGGAGGCCAAGACGAAGCGGGCCGAGGTCGCCGAGCTGCAGCGCGAGCACGACGCGCTCGTGCACCGCCAGCGCGCGCTGCGCAGCCCCGGCAGCATCGACATCGAGGCGCGGCGCCTGGGCATGGTGCGCCGGGACGAGCGCGCCTACGTCGTCCGCGGTCTCCCGCGCGGCAAGTAGGCATTGGGCCGCCCGTACCGCGGGTACCCTCCGGCGCGCGTGGCGACGGGCTTCGAGACAGCACTGGTGCAATGGCGCGAGGGCGAGCGGCGGCTGGCGGGCGCGCCCCCCCAGCAGCGCGCCGCGCTGGAGGCCGTCGTCGAGCGCATCGAGGCCGAGTTGCGCCGCCGCCTGGGCGGCACGTTCACGACCGACGAGCTGGCAGAGCTCTACGAGCGTGGCACGGACTGGTGCACCGACCTCGCCGCCACGGTCGCGCCCGACGAGCCCTGGGCCTGGGACGCTCGGACGGTCGCCGACGCAGCCTTCCTGCGCTACCTGCGCGAGGCACGGGACTTCGCCGGCGGGCGGCGGACCGAGCCCTGAGCGCGCCCGGGGCCGCGGCGTCAGTCGTCGCCGTCGGGGCCGGAGCGGCGGATGACGATCTGGTCTTCCTCGATCGTCACCTCCACCGGGCGATGGCCCGCCCAGTGCTCGGCGTAGACCGGATTGTCGGTGACGGCGGGGTCGAGCCACAGGCCGTAGCCCTCCTCGCCGTGGTCGAACGTGCCCTCGAGGACGCCGGTAGCGGATCGCGCGCGACCACGCCCGCCACGGCGGCCACGGCGGCGAGGAGCGGGCTTGGCGGGCTCATCCTCGTCCTCAGCGGTGTCGCCGTCCTCGCCGTCCTCCCCGGCCTCGGCTCGGCGCGCGTCTTCCTCGGCCGTACGCGCGGCCTCCTCGGCCTCACGCGCGGCCTCCGCCGCCTCCTCCTCGATCCTGCGCGCCTCGGCCGCCTCGAGCTCGGCGGCGACCCGCGCATCGTCCTCGGCGCGCAGGTCGATCTCGTCGTCGAAGTCGACCCCGGGCGCCTCGCCGTTCGCCGTGTCGGCCGGGAGCAGGTCGTTGTCGCGCTTGAAGGTCTCGATCTGCTGAACCGTCGCCTCGAGCTGATGAGCGATCCAGGCGTCGGTGCGGCCCTGGCGGACCCAGCCGCGGATCTGGTTGAGATGGGGGCGTAGGGAACGGCGTGCCATGACGGCGAGACCTTACAAGACGAGGCTTCCCGACCCAGCCGCTGAATGGACGCGTCGTTGCACCGCTCGCGGGAGCGGTTGCCATTGCGTAGGGAACCTGCTTGAGTTGATCGGCCACAACGGGGGGGTAGCAACTCATGCTGGTCCTGACACGCAAGTCCAACCAGAGCATCATGATCGGTGACGACATCGAGATCTCGGTGTTGTCGATCATGGGCGAGAAGGTCCGGATTGGCATCCAGGCGCCGCGGGACATCCCAGTGTTCCGCAAGGAGGTCTACCTGGAGATCCAGGCCGAGCGCGGCCAAGTCACCGCCGGCGGCGACGTCGAGGCGGCTCTGCGCAAGCTCAGTACGTAGCGCGCGCCGGGCACGGACCGCCCGGACGCCTACCCCATCACGATGTAGAGCGTCTGGAACATCGCGATCGTCACGACGACCGCGGTGGCGATGAGCATGAGCACGAGCACGATGAATCGCGCCGTCCCGCGCTTGTGCAGGCGTTCGAGGTTGCGCTGGCGAGAACGCATCACCGCCTTGCGGCGCAGCGACTCCCGGCGGACCCGATCGACGTAGGTCTCCTCGACGAAGGCACGCTCGAACTCGTCGAGCGATTGGCGCATCCTCGTTGCCATCCATTACGGAGAGTAGCCCACTTTGCAGTCGATCAGCACACAGACCACAGGCCTCGCCGCGCGGAACGGGCCTGCCGCGCGAGCGCCGCGAAGCGCGACGCATGGCGCACGTCCGGCGGGATCGTCAGCGGCAGGGCGTAGCCGAGGCGCGCGAGCTCGGCATTGACGAAGAGTCCGTCTCGCGCGCGGTAGACGTAGGCCAGCAGCCGTCCGTAGCGGTCGCGCTCCTCGACGTCGCGCACGAGGCGCACGCGCTCGCCGCCGACGAGGCGGCTGTTGAACGCCGCCGCGGCCCTGCCGTAGCACTGCACGCCCTTCGTCGGATGCTTCGTCTCCGGCGTGTCGACCCCGATGTAGCGGACCTTCTCGCGCCGCCCGGAGATGAGGACGTGGATGGTGTCGCCGTCGACGACCTTCACGACCGGGCCCTCACCGGCCGCCGCCCGGCGGGCGGTGTGGTCGCCCTCGAAGAGGCCCGAGGAGCCGGCGCCGGCGGCGGCGGCGGCCACGAGCAGCAGCGCGATGACGATCCTGCGAGGCATGTCGGTCACGCTACGGCCGCTTGAGACGGGATGAACGGCGCGTTGCAGTTTTGTTACGAAGCCGGGGTTGTGATGGCGCAGATGGCGGCTGCGGTGCGCGGGTTGAGGGGCGGGCACGAGCGGCAGGGACCATGTCCCCACGCTCCGCTCAGCACCCGGCGGCGATCCGGTTCGCCGCGCATGGCCGATCGCGACGCGGCGGACTGGCCGCCACCCATTCGCCCGCGGAGACACGGACTGCAAGTAACTCGCCACTCGGCGCCGGCAGCCGCACGCAATGGCGACTTCATCGCGCATCGGCCGACGAAATCGCCAAACGCTGCGGCAGGCCGCCGGCCGCGCACGCCACGACCGCCCGCGGCCACGACCGCCCGCGGCCACGGCCGCCCGCGGCCACGACCGCCCGCACCCCTCATCCTCAATGCCCGCCGTTCACCGGCGCCGCGCACCACCCCGAGCGCCGCTGAGACGGCCCCTACGCGATCGTCACCTCCGACGAGAGATATACGTCCTGGATCGCGTTCAAGAGCGCCACGCCCTCGTCGAGCGGGCGCTGGAAGGCCTTGCGTCCCGAGATCAAGCCCATGCCCCCGGCGCGCTTGTTGACGACCGCCGTGCGCACGGCCTCCGCCAAGTCGCTCTCCCCCGACGAGGCGCCACCCGAGTTGATCAAAGGCGACCGGCCCATGTGGCAGTTCGCGAGCTGGTAGCGCGTGAGGTCGATCGGGTGGTCGGTCGTCAGGCGCTCGTAGACGAGCTTGCTCGTCTTGCCGTAGGACCCGTTCAGCGCGCTGACCGCCGCAAAGCCGCGATTCGTCTCGGGCAGCTTCTGCTTGATGATGTCGGCCTCGAGCGTCACCCCGAGGTGGTTCGCCTGGCCGGTGAGGTCGGCGGCGAGGTGGTAGTCGGTGCCGTCGATGATGAACGCGGAGTTGCGCAGGTAGCACCACAGCACGGTGAACATCCCGCGGCGGTGGGCGTCCTCGAACGCCTCGGCGACCTCGACGATCTGGCGGCGCGACTCGGGCGAGCCGAAGTAGATCGTCGCGCCGACCGCCGCCGCCCCGAGCTCGTGCGCGCGCTGCACGGAGCCGAACATGATCTGGTCGTAGCTGTTCGGGTACGTGAGCAGCTCGTTGTGGTTGAGCTTCACGATGAACGGGAAGCGATGAGCGTATTCGCGGCTGACGGAGCCCAGCGCGCCGATCGTCGACGCGATCGCGTTGCAGCCGCCCTCCATCGCCAGCCGCACGAGGTTGCCGGGGTCGAAGTACATCGGATTGGGCGCGAAGCTCGCCGCCGCCGAGTGCTCGATCCCCTGGTCGATCGGCAGGATGCTGACGTAGCCGGTGCCCGACAGCCGGCCTGAGTGCAGCAGCCACTGCAGGTTGCGCAGGACGTTCGTCGAACGGTCCGATGCGAGCAGCACGCGGTCGACGAAGTCCGGTCCCGGGAGGTGGAGGTCCTCGGCCGGGATCGTCTCGCAGCGGTGGGTCAGCAGGTCCTCGGCGTCGTCGCCGAGCAGCTCCTCCAAGCGGGTGGTCGTCAATCCTGCGGTCGCCACGGTCGGGTCCCTTCGTTCGCCTGCGCGTCTGAGCGGCAGCGTACCCCCGCATCCGGCCGGGCTGCGCACGGATTGTGCAACCTCTCACCGCCGACGTGGTCGCACGATCCCTGCGGGTAGCCTCCGCCGCGATGCACCACAACTTCACGGGCCCGAGCTTCACGGTCGGTGTCGAGGAGGAGATGATGATCGTCGACGCCGAGAGCTACGCGCTCGTCAACGCGATCGAGTCCCTGCTCGAGGACAGCAGTGCCACGAACGGCAATCCCGAGAGCGGCGATATCAAGCCGGAGCTTATGGAGTCCGTGCTCGAGATCGCGACGAAGCCGTGCGCGAACACCGTCGAGGCCGGCAGTCAGCTGCGGGCGCTGCGCCACCAGGTCCGCACCACCGCCGCCGGCCGGGGCCTCAGCATCGGCTCCGCCGGCACGCACCCGTTCGCGATGTGGGAGGACCAGCGCATCGTCGCCCGCCCCCGCTACCGCGACCTGATCTCCGCGCTGCGCTTCGTCGCCCGCCAGGAGCTCATCTTCGGGATGCACGTCCACGTCGGCATCGACGACCCCGACAAGGCGATCCACGTCGCCAACGGGATGCGCGTGCACGTCCCGGTGCTGCTGGCGCTGAGCGCCAACTCCCCGTTCTGGCGCGGCGACCGCACCGGCCTGCTGTCGACGCGCACACCGATCTTCCGCGCCTTCCCGCGCGTCGGCATGCCGCCCGCCTACGCCGACTGGGACGACTACCAGCGCCAGGTCGAGTTCATGGTCGCCAGCGGCGTCATGGAGGACTACACATACCTCTGGTACGACGTCCGCCCACACCCCAACCTCGGCACCGTCGAGATCCGCTGCTGCGACTCCCAGACGCGCCTCGAGCACACGATCGCGCTGACCGCTCTCATCCAGGCGATGGTGCACGAGCTCGCCGAGCATTACGAATCCGGCACCGAGCTCGCGGAATACCCCTGGCAGATGCTCGACGAGAACAAGTGGCTCGCCGCCCGCCACGGCCTCGAAGGCGAGATCGTCGACCTGCCGTCGTGCGAGCGCGTGAGCACGAAGGCACTCGGGCGGCGGCTGCTCGACCGCCTCGCGCCGCACGCCCAGCAGCTCGGCGCCGAGGACGCCCTGGGCGGCATCCGCGACCTGCTCGAGCGCGGCAACGGCGCGTCGCGGCAGATCGTCGTCTACGAGGCCAACAACGATCTCGGCGAGGTCATGGCCGAGATCGTCGCCGCCACGGCGCTGTAGGAAGGTTCTTGCCGTAGTGCCTTCGAGCTGGCCCTAGAATCGAATCATGTCCGCTCCCGACCTCTTCGTGGTCTGCAAGAACTGCCAGGCGGAGGTCAGTCCGTACATCACGGAATGTCCGTACTGCGGAACCCGGCTTCGCAAGCGCGCCCCGAAGATCGAGCGCGCCGACGCGCCCGCCGCGCCGCCCAAGCGCGCGCCGCGCGTCCGCGTGCGCGGCCGCGGCCGCGGCCGCCCGAAGCACAAGGCCGCCGCGACGCCCCGGCTGGGGCGCCTGCGCAGCGGCGAGATCCCCGGCATCCGCGGCGACGAGCACGGCCGCCCGTGGGCGACGATGGTCCTCGTGGCGCTGTCGTTCGGCCTCTGGCTGTCGCTGGCGTTCTTCGTCCGCAGCGACCTCGCCCTGACGGCGCTGTCGGGCGATCCCTGGCGCTTCATCACCGCATCGCTGCTCAACGACGGCACCGCGGCGCAGTTCGCCGCCGTCGTGGGGCTCGGGCTCTTCGGCTGGCTCGTCGAGCGCCGCTACGGCGCGCTCGTCGTCATCGCGCTGTTCCTGCTCTGCGGGCCGGGCGCGCTGGCGGCGGCGAGCGCGATCGATCCCGGCGCGGTCGTCTTCGGCACCCACGGCGCGGCGCTGGGGATGCTGTGCGCGTGGCTCGTTCCGGTGCTGCTCGAGCGCCGTCGCCGGGGGAGCGACGACGCCGCCGACCTGCTCGGCGCGTCGATCATCGCGGCGGTGCTGCTGCTCGTGCCGCTGCTCTCGCAGGGCAGCGCCCTCGCGGGGGTGATCGGCGGCGCCGTCGGCGCGCTCGTCGGCCTCATGCTCGGCGTGCTGAGGCCACGCCGGTGACGCGGGAGACCTACACCGCCGAGGAGGTCGATGCGGCCGTCAGTGCGCTCAGCGATCCCGACCGCTTCGGCCACGCCCAGGCGATCGTGACGCACGCGGCGCCCAGCCTGCAGCGCGTGCTCGGTGCGGCGCTCGTGCAGGGTGGCTGGTTCGACCAGGCGCACGAGGCGCAGCTCACGCAGGCGGTCGAGACCGAGGACCCCGCCGAGCGCGCACAGGCGATCCAGGCACTCGTCGAGGAGGAGACCCGCCTCGGGATGCTCGTCGGCGTGTCGGTCGGCTTCGAGCTCGCGCGCGAGCTTGCCGCGCGGCGTCAGGACAGCGACGGAGAAGAGGCGCGATGACGCATGCGATCGTGCTCGTCGAGGCCGAGCGCGACGTCATGTCCACGCTCGGCAGCGCGCTCGCCGAGGTCGAGGGCGTCCGGGAGGCCTACTCCGTCACGGGCGAATGGGACTTCGTTTGCATCGTGCACGTCCGCCGCCACGAGGATCTCGCCGACGTCGTGACCGGTCAGATCTCGACGATGCCCGGCGTGGCCCGCACCCACACGATGGTCGCCTTCGAGGCCTTCTCGCGCCACGATCTCGAGACGATGTTCTCGATCGGCGCCGAGTAACGCCGGCGTGTCGGCGGTCAAGCCGCAGTACGGGCCCACGCTCGTCCAGATGCTCGCGCCGCGGTCCCTCGCGGTGCGGGCCGGCGCCGCCGCGCTCGCCGTGCTGCTGGTCGTCGCCGTGGTCGCCGTCCGCCTCGCCGCCCGTCCAGACCTGACATACGTGCTCGAGCACCAGCCGGTGACGTTCAACTTCGCCTACGGCCCGGAGTTCCGGCGCGTCACGCCGGCCGGGTCGATCGTCGCGCTCGAGCACAAGCGCGCCGGCCTGTTCCTCGACTCCTACGTCATCCGCCCGCTGACGCTGCCCCCGTACCGCGGGGCCGCCGGCGGGACGCTGCCGATCTACGCCAACGGCTACATCGAGCGCGTGCGCCGTCGCTATCCCGCGTTCGAGTTCGTCAGCGAGGGCCGCGTGCGGATCAACAACGGGATCGGCTATGCGGTGACCTTCCGCTCCAGCCGCGGCGGGCGCACGCTGTACGTTCGCCACCTGCTGCTCGTCGAGGAGCTGCCCGACGGCCGGCGCCACGGCGTGGTGATCGAGCTCGAGTCGACGCCGGCGGCGGGCACGCCGAACGCCGACGAGATCGGCAACCACGGCGCGCTGAAGCAGGCATTGCGATCGTTCCGCTTCGGCGAGGATCGCCAGGGCGGGACGTCGTGATCGAGTACGACGACTTCGCCCGGGTCGACATGCGCGTCGGCCGCATCGTGACGGTCGAGGACTTCCCGGAGGCGCGCAGGCCGGCGTGGAAGCTGCGGATCGACTTCGGGCCCCAGCTCGGCGAGAAGCGCTCGTCGGCCCAGATCGCGAACTACACGCGCGACGAGCTCGAGGGGCGGCTCGTCGTCGCGGTCGTGAACTTCCCGCCGCGGCAGATCGGTCCGGTGCGCTCGGAGGTGCTCGTGCTCGGCGCGGTCGCCGACGACCACCCGGTGCTGCTGCTCGAGCCCGACGCCGGCTCGCAGCCCGGCGACCGCATCGCCTGAGCTAGGGGACGGCGGGTGCTGCGCCGCCCGTGCCGGACGCGGCCGAGCGGTCCTCCGGCACGACGGGGTTCGGCGCCGGCGCGGTCGGCGCGACGGGAGGCTGCTCCGGCGGCGCGGGCGGGGGCGTCGGTGACGGCGGAGCCGGCGCGCCCGCCTCGGTCGGTGCGGCGGTGCCGCCGGTCTGCGCCGGCGGGCCCGGCGTCGCGCCGAGCGTGACGCTCTGCGTCTTCTCCTGCACCGGCGCCAGCGGCGGCGTGCCGCCGGACACGGCGGTGGGGTCGGCGGCGGTCGCCGGGTCCGTGGCTGTGGCAGTCGTCGCCGGATCGGCGGGGTTCGCCGGCTTGGACGCGGTGACCGGACCGGCGCTGCGGCCGACGGCTGCCGGCTTGGGTGGCGTCACCGGCTGCTGCGTGGCGGCGACGACCTCGGGCGCGGCCGGAGTCACCGGGACCGGGCGCGGAGCGGCCGCCGCGACGGCGGGGACCGGCGCCTTGGTCTGGACGTGCTTGACCTCGACCGCGCCGGCCGTGACGATCGCCGCCGCGGCGAGGCCGGCCGCCGCCTTCGTCGCGATCGTGCTGATGCCGGCCGACATCGCGCTCGTGCCGCCGGTGGTCGCGACGGTCGCCGCGGCGGCGCCCGCGGCGCCGCCGGCGCCGGCCGAGGCCGACATGCCGAAGTGGGCCAGCAGGGCCTTCTTGCAGAACAGCAGCGGAGCGACCGGGAAGACGGCGGCGAGCGCCTTGTTCGTCGAGCGCAGTTGCGCCTTGAAGAGCTGGCAGCGATCGCACGTGCGCACGTGACGGCGCGCCGGCGCAGTCGAGCGCTTCAGGCCCTCGGCGACCTCGCCGAGCTCCTCGCGGACCTGCTCGCAGGTGAGCTGGCGCGCCTCGGCGGCCTCGGCGAGCGAGACGCGCGCTCGCACGAGCAGTGACTTCACCGACGGGATCGTCGTCTCCATCGCCTCGGCGATCTGCTCGTAGGACAGCGCATCGATCTCGCGTAGCAGCAGCGCGGTCTTCTGCGTCTCGGGCAGGTCCTGCACGTCGGCGACGAGCAGCCGGAAGTCCTCGCGCTTGTGGACCTTGTCAGCGGTCGTGGCTCCGCCGTCGGAGAGGTGGACGTCCATCGAGTCCACGCCGATCGGCTGGACGCGGCGCAGGTGGTTCAGCGACCGGTTGCGCGCGATCCGGTACAGCCACGGGCGCACGTTGATCGCCCGGTCGTCGGCCATGATCGCGTTGAAGGAGGCTGCGAAGACCTCCTGCAGCACGTCCTCGGCGTCCTCACGTGAGCCCAGCATGTGGCGGCAGAAGGCCAGCAGGCGCGCCTGGTAGCGGGCGACGAGCGCCTCGAAGGCGGGGTGGTTGCCGCGCCGGACGAGGACGATGAGCCGCTCGTCGGACTGCAGCCGCAGCAGCGGAGTCGGACCGCGCAGGCCGACGGCGACAGTGGGATTGAGAGCTGAGGCTTCCACGACGAGGGGAGCGGCGGCGCAGACCGGCCGTCGAAGGTAGAACTCCGCAGCGAGCGCGAAGTTCCGAGGTTTGAGCACGGCAGCGTAGCGCGCCGGCCGCGGCCGGCGATCCAGTGCCCGGGGCGGGATTCGAACCCGCATGCTCGTGTGAGCAGCGGTTTTTAAGACCGCCTGCCTATGCCGTTCGGCCACCCGGGCGCGCGCCTCATCCTACGACGCGCGCCCGTGTGGAGCCGGGATTACTTCGTGACGTTCTTCAGGTTGGTCTTGAAGACGTTGTACGCGGGGCGCGTCGAGCCGTTGCGCTCGACGAGGCCCGCGTCGAAGCCGTCGCAGTTGTTGCCGAACCAGTTGTAGCTGTAGAGGCGCTCGATGTTCTTGTCGTACTTCTTGAGCATCGCGAACATGAACTTCGTGCGGTCCGCCTGGCGGCGCTTGTCGCAGGGGAACGTGCCGCCGAACTGCGCCACGCCGCCGGTCTCGGTGTACCAGAACTTCGCGACCTTGTTGCGCTTGCGGACCGCCTTGACGATCCGCGCCGTGCCCGGGTAGCGGTTGCTCGCGTTCTTCTCTGTGATCCGGCGATTGACCTGCGAGTAGTTGTGGATCCCGATGATCTTCGCCGTGCGGCCCGCGGAGCCCGCGGCCTTCAGCCAGCTCGCGATGTAGCGCTCCACGCCCGCCTGGTCGAGGACGTCCAGGGCGACGATCTTGCAGCCCGGGCACATGCCCTTGAGCGCCAGGTAGAACTGCGCCGCGCGCTTGGGGTTCTTGGCCGTCGGCTGCGACTTGTGGTTGGCCTCGTTCCAGGCGCCCCACTCCGTGACGCCGCGCGCCTTGTAGCGCTTGATGAGCTCGCCGACCTTCGCCTTGTACTGGGCGACGGTCGGGAGCCTGGTCGGCGGGACCGCGTTGATGTTCTCCGTCGAGACGTGCATCAGCACCTTGACGCCGCGATCGCGCGCAGCGTCGACGAACTTGTCCGCGTGCTCCAGCTCGGCCGGATGGTCGACCGCGTTCCACTCGATGAAGTAGCGGGTCTTCTTGAGGTTGAGCGACTTCCAGTTGGCGTCGTCGAACATCTTGGGGCTCTGGTCGCCGATGCCGACGGCGACGTTGATCTTCGCGGCGGACGCCACGCCGGGGAACGCGAGCAATCCGAGCACGGGCAACAGCAGGGAAAGACGGCGAATCACAGAAGAGCTTCCTTTCGACGGGGTCAGACCGGTTGGGACCTCATCCGCATCCCATGACGCAGGCTCAAGGGTAGCCCGGCCGCAGATACGCCACGCTGCCGGTCCCGCGGGCCTCAGGCAGCGCGCACGTCGCCGGCGGCGCTCGCGCCGACGCCGTCGAGCACCGCCGTGGCGAGGCGCTCGTCGCCGCTGACGGTCAGCGCGTCGCGGTCGGCCGAGGGTCCGAGCGCCTCGATCCAGTCCTGCTCCCTGCCGGAGATCCGGCAGTCGGCGTCGGGCGTCTCCTGCTCGCTGATCTCGACCTCGCCGAGGTCGATGGTGAGCGCGTAGTGGCCGATCGTGCCGTCAGGGCGCGTGACGGAGAGCGCGGCCGTGCCGGAGACGCCGGCGGGCGGGTTCGCGAGGCCGGGGACGACGCGCAGGATCGCGCCGATGTCGATCGCCTCGCCCTCGCGCGGCGCCGTCCATACCCAGCTGTAGCCCCAGCGCGCGAGCGCGCCGAGGACCGGCAGCAGCTCCCGCGAGCGGGCCGTGAGCTCGTAGTCCACGCGCGGCGGTACCTCGCGGTAGCGCTGGCGGGTGAGCAGGCCGTCCGCGACCATCCGGTTCAGCCGCGAGCGCAGCTGCTCGGTCGAGATCCCAGGCAGGACGCGCTGGAGCTCGACGAAGCGCCGCGGACCGGACGCGAGGTCACGGACGATGAGCAGCGTCCATTTGTCGCCGACGAGGTCGAGCGCCCGGGCGTCGGGAGCCCATTGGTCATATGGATGGCGCTTCGGGGGTGGGGTCGTTGCCATGTGCGGATCTCGCCGGATGCGGCCCGGCACCGGGGGGCTTAAAACGTTGCTGCACCATAACCTCACAGGTCACCTATGACCGCGCGATACGCCGGTTGTTAGACGCTTACGCGGGCAAACCCGGTGCGAAGGTTCCCGACAGTTTCGTTCGTTTGGCGCGTTATGTCGTTGATGGGCACCGTCACGTCGCTTGAAAATCACCGTCTCGCACGCCGGCGGCGGGTTGAGGAGGTACACCGACTGCTCCCGCGCGCCACGCTCTTCTTCGATCTGCGCTCGCCGTACACCTACCTCCTCGCCGAGCGCGCGGACCGGCTCTTCGACGGCCTCGAGTGGAGGCCTGCCTCGGCGGACATCCTGCACGGCTCCGAGCTGGACGCCGACGCCCCGCGCGCGGCGGCCGACCGCGCCCGGCTGCTGGGCCTGCCGCTCGTCTGGCCGGAGGACCGCCCCTACCGCGTGCTGCATGCGATGCGCGTCGCGTCGCTGGCGGCCGAGCGCGGCTGCGGCGGCGCGTTCGTGGTCGCGGCCAGCCGGCTTGCCTTCTGCGGCGGCTTCGACATCGACGATCCGGAGATCCTCGGCGAGGCGGCGGCCGCCGCCGGGCTGGCGCTCGAGGACGCGCTCCACGCCGCCGGCGACGTCGCGCGCGACGGCCCGATCGAGGATGCGGCACGCACGCTGCTCGCCGCGGGCGCGCAGCGGCTGCCGGCGCTGAAGGTGGGCCGGACGCTGTTCTGCGGCGAGGAGCGGCTGATGGAGGCCGCGGCCGCCGCTCGCGCCGCCGTCTGACATCGTCGGAACGCGCGCGTTTTTCGCTGCGCTAGGGTCGTTGCTGCATGGCGACGCGGGCGAGCGAGCGGCAGATCGTCGGCGGGCATCTCGTTGCCCGGCGGTTGCGAGCGCACGGCGTGACGAAGCTCTTCACGCTCTCCGGCGGTCATCTGTTCTCGATCTACGACGGCTGCCGCGCGCAGGGGATCGACATCATCGACGTTCGCCACGAGCAGGCCGCCGGGTTCGCCGCCGAGGGCTGGGCGAAGGTCACGCGCACGCCCGGCGTGGCGGCGTTGACGGCCGGGCCCGGGGTGACGAACGGGATCAGCGCGATGGCGTCGGCGCAGCAGAACCACTCGCCGATGCTCGTGCTCGGCGGCCGTGCGCCGGCGCTGCGGTGGGGGCAGGGGTCGTTGCAGGAGCTCGACCACGTGCCGTTCGTCGCGCCGCTGACGACGTTCGCGGCGACCGCCCCGTCGACCGCGGCGATCCCGGGGCTCATCGACGCGGCGCTCGCGGCCGCGATCGCCCCGCGCGGCGGCCCGGCGTTCGTGGACCTTCCGCTCGACCACGTCTTCAGCGAGGCGCCGGAGGAGGGCACTGCGGCGCCGCTGCCCGACCCCGCGGCGGGGCCCGCGCCGGACGGCGACGCCGTCGAGCGCGCCGTCGCGCTGCTGCGCGGCGCCGAGCGGCCGGTCGTGATGGCTGGGACGGACCTCTACTGGGCCCACGGCGAGGATGCGCTGCGAGCCCTCGTCGAGGAGCTGCGCGTGCCCGTCTTCCTCAACGGCCTGGCTCGCGGCTGCGTCCCGGCGGACCATGAGCTCTTCCACTCACGGGCGCGCAGCGTGGCGTTGCAGGGCGCCGACGTCGCGCTCGTCGTCGGCGTCCCGATGGACTTCCGCCTCGGCTTCGGCGGCGCCTTCGGCGAGGAGACGCAGATCGTCATCGTGGACCGCGTGCGGCCGGTCCGCGAGCATCCGCGGGCGGTGGCGGCGGAGCTCTACGGCGGGATCGGGGCGATCCTCGACACGCTGCGCGAGGGTGCCGCCGCGGGCGGCTCGCCGTCGAGGTCGGCGTGGCTCGAGTCGTTGCGCACGACCGAGCAGGACGCGCGCGACGCCGAGGCGGCGGAGCGTGCCGACGAGCGCGCGCCGTTGCACCCGATGCGCGTCTACGCCGAGCTCGACGGGCTGCTGGACCGCGACGCGATCGTCATCGGCGACGGCGGCGACTTCGTCTCCTACGCCGGGCGCGTCATCGATTCCTACGAGCCCGGCTGCTGGCTGGATCCGGGGCCGTTCGGCTGTCTCGGCGCGGGGCCGGGCTACGCGCTGGCGGCGAAGCTCGCGCATCCGTCGCGCCAGGTCGTGCTGCTCGTCGGCGACGGTGCGTTCGGCTTCAGCGCGATGGAGTTCGACACGCTCGCTCGCCATGGCGTGAACGTCGTCGGCGTCATGGGCAACAACGGGATCTGGGGACTCGAGAAGCATCCGATGGAGTTCATCTACGGGTACTCCGTGGCCGCCGACCTGCGACCGGAGACGCGCTACGACCAGGTCGTCGAGGCGCTCGGCTGCCACGGCGAGCTCGTCCGCGCGCCCGCGGAGCTGGGGCCGGCGCTGTGGCGGGCCTTCGACGCGGGGCGGCCGGCGCTCGTCAACGTCCTCACCGATCCCGCGGTTGCGTACCCGCGCCGGGCCAACCTTGCCTGAGCGCGTGTCGCGTTAAGTGAGGAAGCCGCCCTCAGGGGAAGGGCGGCTTCCTCGTGGCGGCCCCGTGAGGACGGGCAGGGGTACGTACCTGACGGAGGCCTATCGGGTGGTCCGAGCGCGGGAGGCGCCGAACGAGCGGCAATGCCCGGACCTATATCCGGCCGGGTTCCCCTGGGAGGCTGGGTCCCCGCCACCGGCATCTGGGGTATCGGATGCCCGCAGCGCATGCTTGATCGGACGTGCGTCCAGCCTGCGCGGCCGGTCGTGTACTAGAACGCCCGGTCTGCCGATGAGGCGAGGCGCAGCGCGGCGCCGCGCAGGATGTCGTGCTCGGAGACCTCGACCTCGTCGAGGCCGAAGGCGCGGAGCGCCTCGATGAGCATCGTGATGCCGGCCACGATGACCGGCGCGCGGTCGGGATGCAGCCCGACGACCTCGCGGCGCTCCTCGTTGCTCATCTGCGCCAGCCGCGCGAGCAGCATCTCCAGGGTGCCGAGCGTGAGCACGTGCCCGTGCACGCGCTCGGGGTCGTAGGGGTCGAGCTCGAGCTCGATCGCGGCGCAGGACGTCGCGGTCCCGGCGACGGCGATGGCCGCCTGCACGCGCTCGCGCAGGTCTTCGGGGACCGCCTCGGCGAAGATCGTCTGCGTCTCGGCGGCGAGCGCCTGCAGCTCCTCGGGCGGGGGCGGGTCGTCGTGCAGGTGGCGCTCGGTCTGGCGCACGACGCCGGCCTGCGTCGAGACGTGGAAGTCCACGGTGCCGTCGTGACCGGTCACGAACTCGGTCGACCCGCCGCCGATGTCCACGACGACGATCTCGCGGTGGTCGTCGGGGCGCTCGCTCGTCGCGCCCGCGAACGTCAGCGCCGCCTCCTCCTCGCCGTCGATCGTACGCGCGTCGAAGCCGAAGCGCTCGCGCACCGCGGCTGCGAACTCGGCGCCGTTGGCGGCATCACGGACCGCGCTCGTGAGCACCGCGGTGGTGGCAGCGACGCCATGCTCGTCGATCTGCGCGCGGTAGCGCTCGAGCGTGTCGAACACGCGCCGCATCGGCCCGTCGGCCAGCCGCCCGGTCGCGTCCACGCCCTCGCCCAGCCGCGTGACGGTCGACTCCTTGAGGAGCTGCGTCAGGCGGCCGTCGTCCGCCACGTCGGCGATCAGCAGCCGCGTGGAGTTCGTCCCGATGTCGACGACGGCGACCCGCACGGCGCAGCAGGCTACCGGCGCCTCGGAGATTGCCCTACGCCGGCAGCCATTGCTAAGATGGTCAGTCCACGCCGCGGGGTGGAGCAGTCTGGTAGCTCGTCGGGCTCATAACCCGAAGGTCGCGGGTTCGAATCCCGCCCCCGCTATTTAGAAAGGCCCTGCAAAGCGGGGCCTTTTGTTTATCAGCGGGAGATGGTTGGAAGAACTTCCTGTCGGAACTTCCTGTCAAAACGAGATCCGCCAACCCGGCAACCAGCGTTCTTCCGCTGTTGACGCCCCGCTGCCTCGGTGGGTGACCACACCGACTGCGAGACATGCGTCGGCGCTACGAGCTCGCCGCAGACCTCGTCGGCCACGCCGAGACGGTCATGAACACGGTGGCATCGCCGCCAGCCCTCATCTCTCAGCCTGGCTTGGGCGCCGCAAGCCGAGCTCGCCCTCGGTTTACGGAACCGAAGGTCACAGGTTCGAATCCTGTCGGGCGCGCTACAAAATACCTGCAAATGCGCTGGTTTCTGGATGTTCGGAGCGTAGGCTGGACGATTTTGTCTCTCCCCCCCGCGCCGCGGCTGGTTGTCAGCCTGCGGGCTTCTGCCATCGCAGTTCGCGGAAGCGCGCGAAGTCGGTGTCGGTGGAGTAGAGGGTCAGTCCGTGCTCGATCGCTAGTGCGGCGAGGAGGGCGTCGGGTATGAGGTTGCCGCGTACGTCGTAGCTGGTCACGAGCTCACCGACGATCCGCGCATCTCACGGCCCGGCGAGGGGATCCAGGCGACGGGGGCCGAGAGCCAATCGGTCACCCGTTGCCAGGCGGTGGCTGCCGACCGCGGCCGCTGAAGACCCGCTGCGTCAGTGCGGCTCTGCGCTGATTTGCGCGGCGACGGCGGCGCGAGCGGATACGCCAAGCTTCGCGAAGACGTGCGCGAGATCGCTCTCGACGGTCTTTCGCTCAAGAACAACTCCGTCGCGATTTGGCGGTTGTTCTTGCCCGCGGCGACGAGGTTGGCAATTTCTCGCTGACGCCCGCTGAGCGACGCGATGCCCGTGGTCGCGATTCCTTGCCTGCCGGCGGCGGGTACACGGCGCCCCAATCGTCGGAGTTCTTGCGCGGCGTGATCGGCAAACCGCTGCCCGCGCGTCCGTCGGGCGGCGTGTTCAGTCCCTGCGTCATGCCAGGCACCCTCATGGTCGACACCTGGGGCCGATGTGCTGCGCCGCCAGTAATCAGTCACCGCAATGTCGACCAGACGACGAGGCGGCGCATCGGAGCGGTCTCCGATCGCCTGCGCGGAAGGCGCAGATTCGGCGCGGACCGCGCGCGTCAACTCAGTTCACGACGGCCGGGATGATGCGGTAGTCCCCGCCGAGCTGGAGGACCAGGTTGTGGATGTCGGCCGACGCCATCGCGCGCAGGGTGGGCAGTTCTGCCGCCGCCTGCTCGTCATCGAACACGTTCAGCGGCCAGTCACCGACGGTGCCACTCTGCAGATGCGGGTGAAGGAACTGCTGCCCGAAGTGGGCGCGGATGCGCACCGGATCGATACCGACCGCCCGCTGCTCTGGCCAGGACAGTGCCCAGAGGGCCTCGAGGCCCCCGCCGGCGGAGCGGCGAACTCCGGTGGAGACCACCTCGCCGGTGCCGAGCATGAGGCCGGTGTTCATCTCTTCGAGCGCGCGCCGGGCGTACCGATCCAGCAATGCGACTGCGGCAGCGTAGAGGCGCTCCTTGTCTCGTCGAGAGCTTTCGCCGCCGTGAGTGCCGTCGCGCAGATCGGCGAAATGGCGCACGAGCGCTGCGGTGTACTCCGGGCGAGAGCTGTGCGTGGTCTCCATTGACTGCGTCCTCTCCGTGGAGGTTCGGCGCCTGCCGCCTCGCTGAGGCGCCGGCGCCGAAGGTGGTGGTCGGGAAGGCGGCGCCGCTACAGCGCTCAGCGAGCCGCCCGGAGGATCAGGTGCGTGGTCGCCTCCGGGTGGGAGATCATCACGGCGTGTGACTCGACCTCGACCTCGACCTCGACCGTGTGAGCGCCGATGCGTCGGGCCATGATGCGCTCGACCGCGCTCCCAATGGCGTTGTCACGTCCGCGACGAGATACCAGGACGCGATCGACTTCCAGGCCGGCGGACCCGACGGCTCCCCGAGAGTGCTGAGCGCGGCGGGACGCTGGGAGGCGGCCGTCGCCGCCGCGGTGTCCGCCGGCAGGTCGGCCGCGAAGATGCCATGGAAGGCGTCCGTCCTGATGTAGCCCTCGAGCGCCTGGCCGCCGTCGGGCGCCGGGAACGGCCGGAGTGTGAGCGTCCCGGGCCCGATGCGCCCACCGGGGTCGAGCTGCTCGAGCGATGCGATGGTGTCGCCCTCGTCCGGGGCGTAGGCCGCGACGTACACGAGCGGGCTCAGGGAAGGCCGCGGGTCGGAGGGTGGGGCATCATCCGGAATCTCGCCGAGGCGACGGAGGAGGGCATCGGCGGGATTGCTGAACGTCTGCGCGCGATCCGCAGAATCCGCACCGTTACGCGCAGCGTTCCGGCGGCGGAGTCACTGACCGATGACGCCGTTGGCCAGCGCGAACATGACCAGCTCGGCCCGCGTGTCGAGG
>DASWQM010000021.1:0-8906 GCA_036403675.1 Solirubrobacteraceae bacterium
GCAGCCGTGGAGACAGGAGCGGAGCGGCAACGTCCACGGCGCCATCGTTGCCGCCGTCGCCTGACGGATTCCTGAACATGGGCCGTCAGGAGAGCGTAAGGCGCCGACCCGCAGCATGCGTGCATGCCAACACCGTCACGCACCGCATGCGCCGTCGCGCTCGCCGCCGCGGCGCTCGCCGCAGCCGGCTGCGGCGGCTCGTCCTCGTCGTCCTCGTCGTCCTCCGGCCAGTCGGCGCTCGCCGCCGACGCGCGCTCGGCGGCCACCGGGGACATCCCCGACAACCAGAACTTCCTGACGTTCAGCAACCCGAAGGGCGGCTACTCGATCCGCTACCCGGAGGGGTGGGCGCAGGGCGGCGCGGGCAAGGACGTGACGTTCCGCGACAAGAACAACCTCGTCCACGTCGTCGTCACGCCGGGCAACACCCCGACCGTCGCCGCTGTGCGGTCCGAGCTCGCGACGCTCAAGCGCTCGTCCCCCACGCTGCAGGCACAGGCGCCGCAGCAGGTCACGATCAAGGGCAAGCCGATGGTGAAGGTCGTCTACACGACCCGCAGCGCGCCCAATCCCGTGACCGGCAAGCGCGTGACGCTCCTCGTCGACCGCTACGAGCTCGCGAAGAACGGCAAGCGCGCGACCGTCGAGCTCGGCACCCCTCGCGGCGTCGACAACATCGACGCCTACCGCATGATGATCGAGAGCTTCACATGGCGATGAGGAGCCTCTACGTCGAGCCCGAGGCGCCCGCCGCGGAGGTCCAGTGGCCCGCGCTGGAGTGCCTCGACGTGTTTCGCATCTATCGCTCCGGCCCGGTCGAGACGGTCGCCCTGCGCGGACTGGACCTGCGCATCGAGCGCGCGGAGTTCGTCGCCGTGCTCGGCCCTTCGGGCTGCGGCAAGTCGACGTTCCTCGCGCTCGCGGCCGGCCTCGATGAGACCTCGGCCGGCGAGGTGCGCAGCTTCGGGCGCACGCTGAGCCGGCTCGACGAGAGCGAGCTCGCCGCGTACCGCGCCCGGGAGCTCGCGATCATCTTCCAGAGCGACAACCTCTGGCCGGCGCTGTCGGCGCAGGAGAACGTCGCGATCGCGCTGCGCCTCGCCGGGCTGCCGGACGCCGGCACGCGCGCTCACGCCTCGCTCGAGCGCTTCGGCCTGGGCGCCCGTGGCTCGCATCGCGTCGCCGCGCTGTCGGGCGGCGAGCAGCAGCGCGTCGCGATCGCCGCCGCGGCCGCGCGCGAGGCGCGGCTCGTCCTCGCCGACGAGCCGACCGGCGAGCTGGACCTCGCCAACGAGCGCGTGGTGCTCGAGGCGCTGCACGACCTGCGCGACCGCAACGGCGCGGCGGTCGTCGTCGTGACCCACTCCGAGCGCGTCGCCGAGAGCGCCGACCGCGTCATCGAGCTGCGCGACGGGCGGGTGGCCGGATGACTGCGCGCCATCGCTCGACCGTCGCCGGCGTCGAGCCGGAGAGCGGGTCCTCGCGATGAGCGCCCAGGCGACCGAGCGCACCACGCTCGCCGCGTGCGACGGCGTCAGCGTCGTCTACGGCGACGGGCCTGCCCGCGTCGTCGCCCTCGACGCCGTCGACCTGCGGATCACGTCCGGCGAGCGCGTCGCGCTCTGGGGCCGCTCCGGCTCCGGCAAGACGACGCTCCTGCACGTCCTCGGCGGCCTCGTGACGCCGACCGCGGGGTCGGTGAGCTGGCACGGCGAGCCGCTGTCCTCACTCGACGCCGCCGCGCGCGGCCGCGCCCGCGCGCAGGGGATCGCCTACGTCTTCCAGGGCGCGAACCTGCTTCCGTCGTTCACCGCATTCGAGAACGTCGCCTTCGCGCTGCGTGCGAGCGGCCACATGGACGGCGACCTCGATCCCGCCGGCCTGCTCGAGCTCGTCGGCCTCTCGGCGAAGCTCGACGCGCTGCCGTCGGAGCTGTCGGGCGGCGAGGCGCAGCGCGTGGCGATCGCCCGGGCGCTCGGGCAGATGCCCGAGCTCCTGCTCTGCGACGAGCCGACCGGCCACCTGGACTCCGACACCGGCACCCGCGTGCTGGACCTCGTCGACGCGCTCCAGGACGAGTTCGGCTTCGCGCTCGTGCTCGCCACGCACGACGCCGACGTCGCCGCGCGCGCCGCCCGTACGGTCACGCTGCTCGACGGCCGCGTCGTCGACGAGGAGGAGGGCCGATGACCACCTCGCTGCGGCTGGCCTGGACCGGTCTTCTGCGTGCGCCCGGCAGGACGCTCACGCGCGTCGTCGTCCTCACGGCGTCCGTCGCGCTGCTCGGCGGCATGCTGCTCTTCGTCGGCAACTCCCTGCGCACCGTCAGCGCGGGCGCCGTGCGCTCGGTGCCGATCGACCTGCAGGGCCCGGTCACCTCGTACGCGAGCGCGCGCTCGGTCGCTGCGGGGATCGCACATCAGCCCGGCGTCCTGCAGGCATCGGCGACCGCGACGGCGCCGCTGGCGAGGACGACCCACAGCGGCTCCGCGGGCGCGACGAGCGCCGGCAACGGCGGGCTGCTCGCGGTCCCGACCGACTACCTGCGCCACATCAAGACGTTCCGCTACCTGCAGGGCGGGCTGCGCCCGGGCGGCGTCGTCCTCGACCAGCAGATGGCCGCCACGCTGCAGGCGCGCGTCGGCGACAGCGTCACGCTCACGACGCGCCACGGCGCGCCGCCGGTGACGCTGAAGGTCAGCGGCGTGGCGCTCGTCTCGAGCGCCGACCAGCTCTTCCAGCCGCTGAACCCGACGACCGGGCCGGCACCGGCGCAGCCGCCGGCGAACATCGCCGTCGTCGACATCGGGACGTTCGCCAAGCGCCTGGCGCCCGCGCTGCGCACGATCACCCCGGCCAGCGTTGGCTCCAGCGCGCAGCCGGGCGCCCAGGACGGCGTGCAGTGGCAGGTCCAGACGCAGCTCGATCCCGCGCCGCTGAGCGCCGGCTCGCCCAGCCAGGCGTTCGCGGCGGCCGGTCAGGCGAAGAACCGTCTCGAGCGCAGCCTGCCCGGCAAGGTCCAGTTCGTCGACAACCTCTCCGACCAGCTCAACATCGCGGCAGGCGACGCGCTGTACGCACAGACGCTCTACATCATGCTCGCGATCCCCGGCGCGCTGATCGCCCTCGGGCTCGCCTATCTCGCCGCGCTGGGCACCGTCGACCGCGACCGGCGCGACCTCTCGCTCCTGCGGGCGCGCGGCGCGACGCGGCGCGACCTGCTGACGCTCGCGGGCATCGAGAGCGTCATCGTCGGCGCCGTCGCGGGCCTCGCCGGCGCCGGGCTCGCGTTCGCCGCCGTACAGCTGCTCGTCAAGGGCGGCGCGCAGCTGACGCTCGGCCGCGCGCTGCTGACGGCGGGCGCCTGCGTCCTGCTCGCGATCGCCGGCGCGGCCGCGGCGCGCCTGGGCGCGAGCGCCTCGGTCCTGCGCGGGAGCGTCGTCGCGGGTCGCCGCGCCGTGCAGCGCGAGCGCCGGCCGCTGTGGCAGCGCCTCTACGTCGACGTCGCCTGCCTCGCCGTCAGCGGGCTCATCTACTGGCTCACGGCGCGCACCGGCTTCTCGGCGGTCGTCAACCCCGACTCCAACCCGACGCTGTCGCTCTCGGTGTACATGTTCTTCGCGCCCGCGCTGTTGTGGATCGGCGCCACGCTCCTGCTCGTACGGCTGCGCGGCGGCGCGCTCGCGTGGGCGGCGCGACGGGCGGCCGGGACGCGCCCGCGGACGCTGCGCGGCTTCCTGCTGGCGAGCGCCGGCCGGCGCGGGGCGCCGATCAACCGCGGGCTCGTCGTCGTCGGGCTGCTGCTCGCGTTCGGCGTCAACCTCGGCATCTTCTCGGCGACCTACAACCAGCAGGCGAACGTCGACGCGCAGCTCACGCTCGGCGCCGACGTGACGGCCACGGCGGCGCCCGGCGTGGCGGCCAAGCAGAACCTCCCGGCGACGATCGCCCGCGTGCCCGGCGTGCAGGCGACGACCGGCGTCGACCACTCCTACGCCTACATCGGCCCCGATCTCCAGGACACCTACGGGATCGACCCGGCGACGTTCACGAAGGCGACGACGCTGCGCGACTCCTACTTCCTCGACACGACCGCCAAGCAGGCGCTGGCCGACCTGCAGGCGCGGCCCGACGGCATCCTCGTCGGCAAGGAGACGATCACCGACTTCTCGCTGCGCAAGGGCGACCTGCTGCGCCTGCGCGTCCTCGACCACGCGAGCGGCGCGTTCAAGGTCGTGCCGTTCCACGTCATCGGCACCGTGCAGGAGTTCCCGTCGGCGCCCAAGGACTCGTTCATGATCACGAACCTGCACTACCTCGCCGCCGCCACGCACTCGGGCGGGCCGAACGTCGTCTTCGCGAAGACCGGCGGTGACCCCGCGGCCGTCGCCGGACGTGTCGCCGCCGCGACCGCCTCCAGCGGCACGGAGGTCCACAACATCGCCGAGCAGACGGCGAAGACGACGAGCTCGATCACGACCGTCGACCTCACCGGCATCAGCCGCATCGAGGAGGCCTTCGCGGTCCTGCTCGCGGCCGGCGCGATGGGGCTCTTCGTCGCGCTCGCGATCGCCGAGCGCCGGCAGGAGCTCGCCACGATGGCCGCCCTCGGCGCGCCGCTGCGCGACATCGCCGCGTTCCTCTGGAGCGAGGCGGCGCTCGTGCTCGCCGCCGGGATCGCGCTGGCGACCGGCCTGGGGTGGCTGCTGTCGAAGATGCTCGTCGCGATGCTCCAGCACGTCTTCGACCCGCCGCCGGACGCGCTGGCGATCCCGTGGGGCTACCTCGCGGGCCTCGGCGGCGCCGCGATCGCAGCGACGCTCGTCGCCACCGCGCTCGCCCTGCGCGGGCTGCGGCGCCTGCCGCTCGGGGCGATCCTGCGCGAGCAATAGCCCACGCCATACTCGACCGATGCTGCAGCCGCGCATCCTGGTCGTCGAGGACGACGCCGAGCTCAGCGCGCTCGTCCGCCGCGGCCTCGAGCGCGAGGGGCTGACGGTGAGCGAGCGGCGCACCGGCGCCGCGGCGCTCGACGCGGCCGAGCACGACGTCCCGGATGCGCTCGTGCTCGACATCGGCCTGCCCGACAGCGACGGGCGCGACGTCTGCCAGGCGCTGCGCGCACGCGGGATCACCGCCCCGGTCCTCTTCCTCACGGCGCGCGACGCCGTCGTCGACCGGCTCGCGGGCTTCGGCGCCGGCGGCGACGACTACCTCGTCAAGCCGTTCGACCTCGACGAGCTCGTCGCGCGCCTGCGCGCGCTCCTGCGGCGCGCCGGTGCCGACGTGCCGCCCGACGTCGGCGGGCTGCGGCTTGACCCCGTCGCCCACACGGCCACGGGCGGCGACAGCACGATCTCGCTGACGCCGACCGAGTTCCGGCTGCTGGCCGCGCTCGCCGGGCGGCGCGGCGGGGCGCTGCGGCGGCGCGAGCTGCACGTCGCAGCCTGGGGGCCCGGCGCGATCGTCTACGACAACACGCTCGACGTCCACGTCGCGCGGCTGCGCCGGAAGCTGCGCGGGCTTCCCGGCGCGCCGGAGATCGCGACCGTCCACGGCGTCGGCTACAGCTTGCGATGAGATCCGCCGGGCCGGTGCGCGGCCTGCGAATGCGGCTGCTGCTCGCGGTCGTCGCCGTGGTCGGCGTGGGGCTGGCAGCGCTCACCGTGGGCTTCAACGTCCTGCTCGCACGCCAACTCGACGGCGACCTGGACTCCGTCCTGCGGGCGCGGGCGGCGGCCCAGCTCACGACGCTCTCGGTCGTCGACGGGCGCCTCGAGCTGTCCGAGGCGCCCGACGAAGGCGCTCTGGACTCGCAGGTATGGGTCTTCGCAGGGTCGCGCGAGCTCGAGCGGCCGGCGCGCGCTCCGGCCGCCGTGGAGCGCGCGGTGCGGGCGCTCAGCGGGAGCCCGCGGCGGACGCTGGACCTCCGCCAACCGCCCATCCGGCTGCTCGCCGTCCCGGTACAGCGCGCCGGCAGACGCCTCGGAACAGTCGTCGTCGGCGCCTCGCGCGTGCCGTACGAGCACACGCGCCGCGCGGCGCTCGTCGCCTCGCTGGCGCTCGCGGTCGTGCTCCTGGCCGCGACGACCCTCCTCGCCCGCTGGCTCGTGGGCGCGGCGCTGCGCCCGGTGAAGCAGATGACCGAGGACGCCGCACGCTGGAGCGAGCGCGACCTCGACCGCCGCTTCGGCCTCGGCGAGCCGACCGACGAGCTGACCCGCCTCGCCGCGACGCTCGACGGGCTGCTCGACCGCCTGTCGGCCGGGATGCGCCGCGAGCAGCGCTTCTCGACGGAGCTCTCGCACGAGCTGCGCACGCCGCTGGCCAAGCTCACCGCGCAGGCCCAGCTCCTGGCCGGCTCGGACGAGCTGCCCGACGCGCTGCGCCCGGAGGCGGCGTCGATCGTCGCCTCCGCGACCCAGATGCGGCGCGTGCTCGACGCGCTCATGGCCGCCGCGCGCGCCGAGCTCGACGGCGCCCGCGGCCGCGGCGACGCGGTCCGGGCCGCGCGCGCCGTCGTGGACGCCTATCAGCCGCTCGCGCACGAGCGCGGCGTCGCCCTGACGCTCGGGGCCGCGCCGCCGTCCGCGCGCGCGGGCGCCGAGCGCGAGCTCGTCGAGCGGATGCTCACGCCGCTCATCGAGAACGCCCTCCGCCTCGCCGCCGCCAGCGTGACGCTCGAGATCGCGCTGCGCGACGGGACGGTCCAGATCGCCGTCGCCGACGACGGCCCAGGGGTCGCCCCGGATGAGACGGCCGCGATCTTCGAGCCCGGCCGGCGCGGCACGCAGCCCGGCGACCACGCCGGAGCGGGCCTCGGCCTGGCGCTCGCCCGCCGGCTCGCGCGCTCGGCCGGCGGCGACGTCACCGCCGAGGCCGGGAGCGGCGGGCGCTTCGTGGTGCGGCTGCCGTCGGCGTGACCGCCTCCGGCTACGCTGGACCCATGTCCGTGAACTCCCCTGACGAGTTGCGTGCCCTGCAGGCGGCCGGTCGCGTCGTCGCCGCGACGATCCGCGCGATGCGCCGGGCCGCACGCCCCGGCGTGACGACGGCGGAGCTCGACGCGATCGCGCGTCGCGAGTTCGAGCGCGCCGGCGCACGCTCGGGCCCGCAGCTCGACTACGGCTTTCCCGGCGTGACGTGCATCAGCGTCAACGACGAGGCCGTGCACGGCATCCCGGGGCGGCGGCGCCTGCGCCGCGGGGACCTCGTGAAGCTCGATGTCACCGCCGAGCTCGACGGCTTCTACGCCGACGCCTGCCGGACGGTCATCGTCGGCGACGCGCGACCCCGCGCGCAGCGGCTCGTGCGGACGGCCGAGCAGGCGCTCGCGCAGGCGCTGAAGGTCGCGACCAGCGGCCGGCCGCTCAACGCGATCGGCGCGACCGTGCAGCAGACCGTCGAGGCGAACGGCTACTCGCTCTGCGACGGGCTGTCGGGCCACGGCATCGGCCGGCGCATCCATGAGCCGCCGGACGTGCCGAACCACTACGAGGCGGCGCTCTCGCAGCCGCTCACCGAGGGGCTCGTCATCACCGTCGAGCCGATCGTCGCGGCCGGCGGCTCGGCGGTCCGCCTCGGGCGCGACGGCTGGACGGTGCGCACGGCAGACTCCTCGCCGGTGGCGCACGTCGAGCACACGCTCGTGGTACGCGACGGCGCGCCGCTCGTGCTGACGGCCTGACGGCGCTACGCCGGCAGCGCGACGCCGTGGCGCTCGAGCAGGAGCGCCCCGAGCTCCCGGGCCTGCCGCGCGGCGTCGCGATTGCCCTCGTGCGCCGCGACGATCGAGCCCTTCATGAGGATGTGCCACTGGGTGGCGAAGAGCTGTCCATCCTCGATGCCGGCGCCGACCGCGAGCTGCGCCAGGAACGCGCGGATGTTCGCCAGGTGCGTGACGCACGCCTTGCGGACGGGATCCTCCGGGTCGTCGAACTCCAGCAGCGATGTCACGAACGCGCAGCCCTCGAAGTCGTCGCGCGCGAACCACTCCGAGAACACGTCGAAGATCGCCAGCAGCTGGCCCGCCGGCGAGGAGGCGCGGCTGCGCACCTCCGCCTGCAGCCAGCCCTTCGCCCAGCGCTCCTCACGCAGCTCCAGGAACGCCATCGCGAGCTCGTGCTTCGAGCTGAAGTTGCGATACAGCGTCATCTTCGCCACGTCGGCGTGGACCGTGATCGTGTCCACCCCGATCGCGCGCACGCCGGAGCGGCTGAAGAGGTCGTACGCGGCCTCGAGGATGCGCTCGCGCCCGCTGCGTGGCTTGCTCGGCGCCCGCGTTTCGGCTGGAGCCATCGCACGACTATACGGACGTACTCGACGGACTTGTGAAGTTTGCGGGTTCCGTGATAGGACGCACGTCGGGCGGCGCACGCGCTCGCAAGGATCCTCTCCGAAGCGGTTGGGCCCGCAGCTATGCTCCAGACATGCAGGAGATGGTGATCTACGGAGTCTCCTTCGACATGGTCGGCAAGCAGCCGATCGTGCTGCTGAAGACCGTCGACAGCAACAAGTTCCTCCCGATCTGGATCGGGCATCCGGAGGCCGCGGCCATCCTGATGAAGCTCCAGGGCGCGACGACGCCGCGGCCGATGACGCACGACCTCCTGTGCGACATGCTGGGCGAGCTGGACGTCCGCTGCACCCAGGTCGCCGTCACCGAGCTGCGCGACAACACCTTCTTCGCGTCGATCACCCTGTCCTTCGACGGCAAGGAGATGGAGATCGACTCGCGCCCGAGCGACGCGCTGGCGCTCGCCGTTCGCTCCGGAGCGCCGATCTTCGCCGCCGAGGAGGTCATCGCCGAGTCGGCGATCGAGTTCGAGCACGACGTCGAGGACACCGAGGAGGTCGTCGAGAAGTTCAAGGACTTCCTCGACCAGGTCTCCCCGGAGGACTTCGCC
>DASWQM010000022.1:0-3644 GCA_036403675.1 Solirubrobacteraceae bacterium
GCCCTCGAACTGCAGCACGCAGTCCACCAGGTGCTCGAGCACGCGCGGCCCGGCGAGCGCGCCCTCCTTCGTGACGTGCCCGACGAGCAGGACCGCGATGTCGTCGGCCTTGGCGACCTGCATGATCCGGCCGGCGACCTCGCGCACCTGGCCGACCGAGCCGGGCGCGCCGGACAGGTCCGCGCAGTGCAGCGTCTGCACGGAGTCGATGACGCACACCTCGGGGCGCTCGGCGCGCAGCGTGGCGAGGATCGTGTCGAGGTCGGTCTCGGCGAGCACCGGCACGTCGAGGGCGCCGGCCGTCGCGCCGGTGAGGCGCTCGGCGCGCAGGCGGATCTGGGCGGCGGACTCCTCGCCGGACACGTAGAGCGTGCGCCGGCCGGCGGCGGCGAGGTTGCCGAGGGCCATGTTCGTGAGCGTCGACTTGCCGATCCCCGGCGAGCCGCCGAGCAGCACGAGCGACCCGGGCACGAGGCCGCCGCCGAGGACCCGGTCGAGCTCGCCGATCGCCGTCCGCAGCCGTGGCACCTGTGCCGTGTCGACGTCGCCCAGGCGCACCGGACGCCCCGCCCGCGCGCCGACGGCGCCGCCGCGCCCGCGGCCGCGTGCCGCGCCCGCCTCAGGCGCGGCGCGCTCCTCGACGAGCGTGTTCCACGCCTCGCACCCCGGGCAGCGCCCGTGCCAGCGCGCGCTGGAGTGACCGCAGGCGGAGCAGACGTGGACCGTGGCGGGACGTGCCATCCGACGAGACTAGGACGCGGGCCCGACGGCTTCGCCCCCATCGAGGCGTACCGCATGCGTCGGCGTCGGGGGGTACCGTGCCTCGCACGGGCCACGGGCGCGGTGCCCCGGCCCTTACACGGAGGTGTGCCGATGCGGCGCAGAACGCCGTCTCCTGCGATGGTCGTCGCGATCGTCGCCCTCGTCGTCGCCCTGTCGGGAACGGCGGTGGCCGCCGTGGACTTCGCGCGCAACGCCGGCGCCGTGGACGGCAAGAGCGCCGTGTCGGCGCGGGCGTCGCTACGGGTCGCCGCAGGCAAGCTCGTCGCCACCCAGAGCGACGGCCGCGGCAGGGGCCGGCTCCCGGGCCGCTTCGTCGACGACGTCATGCGCGGCGGATCGACGTCGTTGACGCGCTACCTGCGTGCTCTGGACAACTCCGACGGCCCGGTCGTGCCGCTGGCGATCATCCCGGGGGTCGGGCGCCTGGACGCACAGTGCCGCGACCAGGATCCGACGGTGGGGGTCAAGTCGACGCAGACGCTCGTGAGCTTCATCGCGTCCGACGAGCGTGGCGTGAACGTCTCGCGACTGCTCGGCAGCGACATCGCCAGCGCCCGCGAGGGCGTCGTCTTCACGGCGTTGAAGGGCCAGCCCGTGCCGATCCTGCAGTTTGCCGACTCGCTCTTCCAGCTCACGCTGCAGGCCCGCAACCGCACGGTCTTCATCACCGGCGCCGCGCGGCCCGACCTCAACCGCAGCGCCTCCGCGGCGTGCCTGATCTTCGGGATCGGCCTGCGCGTCGGGTAGCGGCCAGCGGACGGGTCCACTACGCCGCGGCGGAGTCGACGAGCGCGACGTGGGGGTCGAGCCGCGGCCCCGCCTGCGCGCCTGCACGGCCGAGGGGAGCGACCGCACAGGCAGCGAGCAGGCCGGCCACGGCGTCGGGCGCGGCTGCGTGAAGCTGTCTCATGGCGCGCGCGCTGAGCACGACGAGGCACAGGTCGGTGAGCGCCGTCACCGTCGCGGTCGCGTAGGCCGGCCGCTTCGGGGCGAGCTCGCCGAAGGCGTCGCCCGGGCCGAGCTCGGCGACCGCCTCACCCGCGCAGCGCACGACGCCACGGCCGGCGGCGATCACGGCGAACTCGTGCGCGAAGGGGCCGGCGAGCAGCAGGCGGCGCCCGGCGGGGATGATCCGCTCGGACGCATGGGGAGCGATCTGCGCCAGCTGCTCGTCGCCGAGCGCCTGCAGGTGCGTCAACGCGGCGAAGCGCAGGTTCTCCATGCCATCCGGGCGTGACGCACCGCAGAACATCGTTCGCTCGCAGTGCACGATGGACGGAACGATCCATTTCGAACAGGCGTCCAAGGTGCCGCGGCGACCCGCGTATCGTGCGCCGCGTGACTACCCCATCCGAGATTACCGACCACGTCTACGCATGCTGGAACGAGGGCGGGCTCTCCGTCCTGACCGACCGCATCGACCCCGACATCGAGCTCATCTGCGATCCGCTCCGTCCCGCCGACTCTGCGCTGCGCGGCATCGACGGGTGGAACCAGTGGGTCGCGCGCTGGGAGAGCAGCTACGAGGCGATGCACGTCACGATCGACGGGCTCGTCCCGATCGACCGCGACCACGTGCTCGCGCTCGTGTCGATCGAGGCCACTCCGACGGGCGGCGCGCAGCCGCTGCGCTGGGCCGCCGCACACGTCTGGACCGTGCGCGAGGGTCGCATCGCCCGCTGGGAGACGCATCTCGATCTCGGCGTCGCACGGCGCACGCTCGACTAGCGGCCAGCAACGACCGGGGGCGGCCTTCGCAGGCCGCCCCCGATCCAATGAGTCGCTTATGCCGTGTGCCGGCGGGTCAGCTCTCGCTGGGCTCCTCGACGCTCGGCTGGTCCAGCGCCCCGCCCGGCTCGGCCGGGGAGTCGTCGCCCGCTGCCGCCTGCTCGCCGCCGCCGACGGCGGCCGGCACCATCTTCGGCTCGACGACCGTGAGGGAGACCTCGCGGTCGTCCTCCTCGGGCGCCTTCTCGACCATGACCGTCGCGCCCGGCGTGAGCTCGGCCCGCAGGACGAAGTCGGCGAGCGGGTCCTCGATGTAGCGCTGGATCGCGCGCCGCAGCGGACGGGCACCCATGGCGGGGTCCCAGCCCTTCTCGACGAGCAGGTCCTTGGCGTCGTCGGTGAGCTCGAGCTGGAGCCCGCGGTCGGCCATGGATTCGCGGATCCGCCGCAGCAGGAGGTCGACGATCTGCTTGATCTCGTCCTTCTGGAGCTTGTGAAACACGATCACGTCGTCGATCCGGTTAAGGAACTCGGGCCGGAAGACCTTCTTCAGCTCTCCCATGATCCGGTTCTTCATGTCGTCGTACGTGATGCCCGTCTCGTCGTCCGAGACGGCGAATCCGAGCGGCGTGTTGCGAGCGATCTCCGACGCGCCGATGTTGGACGTCATGATCACGATCGCGTGGCGGAAGTCCACCGTGCGACCCTGCGAATCGGTCAGCCGGCCGTCCTCGAGGATCTGCAACAGGATGTTGAAGACGTCCGGGTGGGCCTTCTCGATCTCGTCGAGCAGCAGCACGCAGTACGGCTTGCGCCGGACCGCCTCGGTGAGCTGGCCGCCCTCGTCGAAGCCGATGTAGCCCGGAGGCGAGCCGACCAGCCGGGACACGGAGTGCTTCTCCATGTACTCCGACATGTCGACGCGGATCATCGCGTCCTCGTCGCCGAAGAGGAACTCGGCGAGCGTGCGCCCGAGCTCGGTCTTGCCGACGCCGGACGGTCCGAGGAACACGAACGAGCCCGTGGGCCGCTTGGGGTCCTTCAGGCCCGCGCGCGAGCGGCGGATCGCCTTCGAGATGACCTCGACGGCGGCCTGCTGCCCGATGACGCGCTTGTGCAGCTCGTCCTCCATC
>DASWQM010000023.1:0-15570 GCA_036403675.1 Solirubrobacteraceae bacterium
ACGCCGAGCGTCTCGAGCTGCGACAGCGCGTCGTAGAGGATCGAGAAGCCGCCCGGAATCCCCTCGGCGAGCACCTGCTCGCGCGTCACGATGCCGTAGCGCTCGAGCAGCAGCTCGGCCAGCGTGCGCCGCCGTTGTCCGGGCTCCGGCTCGCGGCGGAAGATCGTGTCGGTCAGCGCCCAGCGGCCGGGTGGGTGGGCCCAGCTATTCGGCTGGGCGCCGCCACGGCGGGCGCTGAACCGGCGCGCCCCATGGCGCGGCGCCTGCCGCGCCCGCGCCAGCGTGAGCCGCGGCGCGCGCAGCGGCGCGAAGGCGTCGTTGGTCACCTCGCCGGCCCAGACGAGGTCCCACAGCGCCTCCTGGACCTGCTCGGGCGCGACGTCGACCTCGGCCAGCAGGTCGGTGAAGAAGCACGGCGCGGCGGCGAGGCGCTCGCGGATGAGGTCGTGCTCGCGCTCCGACGGGCGCTCGCCTTTGAATGCCGGCCTGCCGATCGCCTCGGCGTCGTCGCGGAAGTAGAGCGCGACGCGACCGGTCGAGCGCCCGAGCGTGCCCGCGCCGACCCAGACGATCTCGCCCGCGGCGCAGAGCTGGTCCAGCCACGTCGGGGAGTAGGCCCCCACGCGGCGGGGCAGCACGTCGCGCTCCCAGGCCTCGGCCGGCAGCGCAAGGCCCTGCAGCGGCACGAGCACCTCGCGCAGCCGGTCGATGCCCGCGCCCGCGGCCGGATGGCGGTCGACGCCCTGCCACGACGGCAGGAACGCCGCGAGCGCGCGCTGGTCGGTGGGCTCGATCTCCTTGCGCAGCGCGGCGAGCGACGCCCGGCGCAGGCGGCGCAGCACCTCCGGGTCGCACCACTCGGGCTCGCCGGGGCGCCCGCCTGGCCGCAGTTCGCCGCGCACGAGCTCGCCGTCGCGCTCCAGGCGCTCGAGCACCGCGGTCGGATCGACGCCGTAGCGCGCCCGCACGTCCGCGGTCTCGAACGGGCCGTGGGTGCGGGCGTAGCGCGCGAGCAGCTTCGCCAGCGCGTCGGGCACGTCGGCGGTGAAGGCCTCGGGCAGGCCGCCGGGCGGCACCGCCCCGAGCGCATCGCGGTACAGGCCCGCGTCGTCGGCCGCGACCCAACGCTGCTCGCCGCCGATGCGCAGCCGGATCGCGCGGCGCTCGCCCGTGAGCGCCTCGAGCATCGCGTCGGGGTCGACGCCCGCGAGCACGCGGTCTGCGACCTCGGCGCGCGTGAGGTCGCCCAGGCGGCGCAGGACGTCGGCGAGCGCATCGCGCGTCTCGGCGCGGGTGCGGTCGGAGCGGTGCTGGAGGTCGGCCTCGACCTGCTCGAGCGCGGCCGGATCGATGAGCTCGCGCAACTCCTCCTGGCCGAGCAGCTCGCGCAGCAGCTCGCGGTCGAGCGACAGCGCGGCGGCGCGGCGCTCGGCGTTGGGCGTGTCGCCCTCGTACATGTACGTCGCGACGTAGTCGAACAGCAGCGAGGTGGCGAACGGCGACGCGGTCGGCGTCTCGACCTCGACGAGTGACAGCTCGCGGGCGTGCAGCGCGCGCAGCAGCTCCTGCAGGCCGGGCACGTCGAGCACGTCCCGCAGGCACTCGCGGTAGGTCTCGAGGATGATCGGGAAGTCGGGGTAGCGGCGCGCGACCTCCAGCAGCGACTGCGACTTCAGGCGCTGCTGCCACAGCGGCGTGCGCTTGCCGGGATACGCGCGCGGGATGAGCAGCGCGCGGCCGGCGTTCTCGCGGAAGCGCGCGCCGAAGAGCGCGCTGGAGGCCAGCTCGGCGACGACCGCGTCCTCGAGCTCGTCGGGCTCCACCATGACGAGCTCGGCGCTCGGCGGCTCGTCGGCGTCGGGCAGGTGGACGATGATCCCGTCGTCGGACCAGATCGCATCGGACTCCAGCCCATAGCGCTCGCGGATGCGGCGGCTCAGCGCGAGGCCCCAGGCCGCGTGGACGCGCCCGCCGTGGGGCGACAGGACGCAGAGGCGCCAGTCGCCGATCTCGTCGCGGAAGCGCTCGACGACGATCGTGCGGTCGCTCGGCAGCACGCGCGTGGCGTCCTGCTGCTCGTGGAGGAAGGCGAGCAGGTTGCGGGCGGCGAACTCGTCGAGGTCGTACTCGGCCTGCAGCGTCTGGGCGTCCTGCTCGACGGCCCAGCGGCTGAAGGCGCCGATCGCCTCGCCGAGCTGCTTCGGGCGCCCGACACCGTCGCCCTTCCAGAACGGCACCGCGCCTGGCGCGCCGGGCGCGGGCGTGACGATGACGCGGTCGCGGCCGATCTCCTCGATCCGCCACGTGCTGGCGCCGAGCAGGAACGTCTGGCCGGCGCGGGCCTCGTAGACCATCTCCTCGTCGAGCTCGCCGACGCGGCGGCCGTCGGGCAGCGTGACGCTGAAGAGCCCGCGGTCGGGGATCGTGCCGGCGTTCGTCACGGCGAGCTGGCGGGCGCCCTTGCGCGCTCGGATCGTGCCGCCGACGCGGTCCCAGACGAGGCGCGGCCGCAGTTCTCCGAATTCCTGCGAGGGGTAGCGCCCGTCGAGCATGTCGAGGACGTTCTCCAGCAGCGGCCGTGAGAGCTCGGCGTAGGAATGCGTCCGCGTGACGAGCGCGTAGAGGTCGTCGACTGCGATGGCATCCGCATCCGAGTCCACCGCGCTCGCCGCGATCGAGACGATGTGCTGCGCGAGGACGTCGAGCGCGTTGCGCGGCACGACGGTCGGCTCGATCTCACCGTCGCGCATGAGCTTCGTCACGACCGCGCACTCGAGCAGGTCGGCGCGGAACTTCGGGAAGATGCGGCCCTTGGAGACGTCGCCGACGTTGTGGCCGGCCCGGCCGATCCGCTGCAGCCCGCGCGCGACGGACTTCGGCGACTCGACCTGGAGGACGAGGTCGACGGCGCCCATGTCGATGCCGAGCTCCAGCGAGCTGGTCGCGACGAGGCAGGGCAGCTCGCCGGCCTTGAGCATCTCCTCGACGACGAGGCGCTCCTCGCGCGCGAGCGAGCCGTGGTGGGCGCGGGCGATCTCGCGCCTGGGCACGCCGTCGGGCAGGTCGACGTTGGCGAGCTCGTTGAGGCGCAGCGCGAGGCGCTCGGCGCCGCGGCGCGCGTTGACGAAGACGATCGTCGAGCGGTGCTGCTCGACGAGCTTGAGGATCTCCGGGTAGATCGCCGGCCAGATCGAGCGGCGCGTGGCCTCGTTGCTCGTCCCGGTGAGCGCGCCGAACGGATCGACCTGTTCGGCCGCGACATGCTGCTCCGGCTCGACCATCGACTCGACCGGCACGCAGATCTGCAGGTCCAGCGGCTTGCGCGCGCCGGTGTCGACGATCGTGCACGTGCGCCGCGGGCCGACCATGAAGCGCCCGACCTCCTCGAGCGGGTTCTGCGTCGCGCTCAGCCCGATCCGCTGCGGTTCGCGGCCGGGGTGGGCGGGATTCTGGATCGCCGAGAGGCGCTCGAGCGTCAGCGCGAGGTGCGACCCGCGCTTCGTCGCCGCGACGGCGTGGATCTCGTCGACGATCACGGCCTCGACCCCGGTGAGCATCTCGCGCGCGCCGCTGGAGAGCATGAGGTACAGCGACTCGGGCGTCGTGATGAGGATGTCGGGCGGGTTGCGGCGCATCGCCGCGCGGTTGCGCTGCGGCGTGTCGCCGGTGCGCACGCCGACGGTCAGGTCGGCGCCGATGCCGCGCAGGGGGGCGCGCAGGTTGCGGTCGATGTCGTAGGCGAGCGCCTTCAGCGGCGAGACGTAGACGAGGCGTGTGTGCTCGGCCGGCTCGCGTGCGAGGCGGTCCAGGGCCCAGAGGAACGCGGCCAGCGTCTTGCCGGACCCGGTGGGGGCGGAGATGAGGGTGTGCTCGCCGGTGGCGATCGCCGGCCAGGCCTGGGCCTGGACCTCGGTCGGGCCGTCGAAGGCGGACTCGAACCACGCGCGCACCACCGGCTGAAACTGCGACAGCGGCATGCCCTCCAGGCTAGTCGACGCGTCCGGAAGTTCGGCCAGGTCCACCCGCTCCGCCGCCCACCTGCGTGCGCGCGGCGATCCTGGCGGTCCGATCAGGCAAGATTGTGGATCACCGCGCGTTAATGCGGACGGACCCGCTTCATGACTCGTCTCTCGCTCGCCGCCGTGACGGCGCTTACCGCACTGGTCGCCGCGGCACCCGCAGCCGCCGCTGCCCCGCGTCCGCTGCGCAACGTCGACGTCCGCATGGCCGACGGCGGCCCGGCGCCCGCGACGCAGCGGCGGGCGCGCGCGTCGCTCGAGCGCGCGCTCGGCGACGAGGGCGTCGTGTCGACCGACCGCATCAGCGGCGCCGCGCGGCTCGTGGCGCGGACGGACGGCTTCCTGACGCCGCGGCGGCCGGCGTCGCCGGCCGCCGTCGCCCTCGACTACGTCCGCGCGCGGCCCGAGGTCTTCGGCCTGGATGCGAGCGACCTCGACCGCCTGCGGCTCGAACGCCGCTACAGCACCCCCGACGGCGTCACCCACCTCGCCTACACCCAGACGTACGCGGGGGTCGGCGCCTACGACAACGTCCTGCTCGCGAACGTCGACGCCGCCGGCCGCCTCCTGAACGTCGGCGGCGCCGCGGTCTCCGGCCTGCGCGTCGCGTCCGTCACCCCCGGCCTCGGCGCCGAGCCCGCGCTGGCCGCCGCCAGGCGCGAGGTCGGCGGCTCGCTCGTGCCGCCGAGCGCGCGGCAGGGCAGTGGACCGGAGCGCCCGACGACGTTCTCCAACGGGGACGCGGCGCGGCTGACGCTCTTCAACGACGGGCGGACGACGCGGCTGGCGTGGGTGCTGGAGGTGACCGGCGAGCACGACTACGCCTACGAGCTCGTGCTCGACGCGACGAGCGGGAGGGTGCTGAAGCGGCGGTCGCTGACGGAGTTCGCGACCGCGCTGATCTACCAGAACCACCCGGGGGCGCCCAACGGCGGGGCCGCGGCCGCCGTCACGCTTCCCCCGGCGTGGCTCGGTGACACGAACGGGAACACGAGGCTCAGCGGCACCAACGCGCACGCCTACGTCGACGCCGACGCGACCGATCTCTTTCCTCCGCAACCGTCGGGCGGCGATCTGGAGGTGCCGGCCGGCGACGGGGTGAACTGGAACTACCCCGCCTCCTTCCTCCCCGGCTGTCTCTCACCCGGCTGCACCTGGAATCCGGCCAGCCCGGGCACCCGGGCGACGAACCGCAACCAGTCGACGACGCAGCTCTTCTGGTTCGTCAACACGTTCCACGACCATCTCGCCGCGCCCCCGATCTCGTTCACGGCCCTCACCGGCAACTTCGAGGGCACCGACCGTGTGATGGCCGAGACCGACAACTACCTGAACCCGTCGACCTCGGGCACGTCGAGCACCGAGAACGCGAGCATGACGACGCGCCCCGACGGCACCCCGCCCCGCCTGCAGGCGTTCCTCTTCAACAACCCGGCGCTGGACGCCGCCGACACCGCGGACGTCGTCTACCACGAGTACACCCACGGGCTGACGAACCGGTCGGTCGGCAGCGGCGTCGGCCTCGACGCCAGCCAGTCGCGCGCGCTGGGCGAGGGCTGGAGCGACTGGTACGCGCTCGACTTCCTCGACGCCCAGGGGCTGCGACCCGACGGCCCGGCAAGCGGCGAGATGCGGATCGGCGAGTACCTCGCCGCCGGCGGCTTTCGCACCCAGGGCGCCGACTGCCCGGTCGCTCCGAGCGCAGGCTGCCGCCGCGCCGGCTACACGCTCGGCGACATGAGCCACGTCGACCCGTCCGGCTTCGAGGTCCACGCCGACGGCGAGATCTGGCTCGAGACGCTGTGGGACCTCCGCGGCGCGCTGGGAAGCATCGAGGCGGAGCGCGTCGTCACGAGCGGCCTGCGCCTGGCGCCGAACAACCCGTCGTTCCTCGAGGCGCGCGACGCCATCCTGCAATCCGCCTCGACCGCCGCCGAGCGCGACACGATGTGGACGGTCTTCGCGCGCCGCGGGATGGGCTACAGCGCGGCGACGGCGAGCGCCGCGGCGACGACCGCGAACGAGGCGTTCGACCTCCCGCCGCAGCTCGTCCACGAGTCGACGACGGTGAGCGAGACGGCCGGCGACGGCGACGACACACCCGAGCCGGGCGAGACGGTCAGCGTCAGCGAGCGGTTGAACAACCCGCACGCCGCGCCGACCGTTGCCACCGGCAGCCTCAGCCCGATCACGCCCGGCGTGGTCGTCCCCCAGTCGAGCGCCGTCTGGCCGGTGATCGCTGCGGGGCAGTCGGCGGCGAACTCGCCGTCCTTCCAGGTCACGCTGCCGGCGACCGCGAGCTGTGACTCCAGCGCGCAGCTGAACCTCGCGATGACCGCCAGTCCGGGCGGCCTCTTCGACATCCCGCTGCAGGTTCCGGTCGGCAGCAGGTCGAGCACCGACCCGTTCAGGACCATCACGCCCACGACCGCCGGCATCACCTCGACGATCGCGTTCAACGGCGCGCCTGGCCGCGGGCCGGTGAGCGATCTCGAGGTCCGGATCGCCAAGCTCCGGCACACGTGGGTCGGCGATCTCTTCATGACGCTCACAAGCCCGGCGGGCACGACCGTCACGCTCATGAACCGCCCCGGCGCGGGCGCCCAGGGCGCGAGCGGCGACGACTTCACCGACCTCGTGCTCGACGACGACGCCGCGACGCCGATCGACAGCATCCCCGCGACGAACCCGCGGGGGGGCTACACGGGCCGCTTCCGCCCCGACGGGCGCCTGGCGGCCTTCGACGGCGAGGACCGGCGGGGGACGTGGACGCTCACCGTCGTCGACGCCTTCCCCGGCGACGACTCGGGAACGCTCTACGGCTGGAGCCTGCGGCCGTCGGGGGCGGCGCCGTGCCCGAATCGTGCGCCGTTCGCCGTCGACGACGCCTACTCCGTGGCCGGCGGTCAGGTGCTGAGCGGCGGCAGCGTGCTGGCCAACGACAGCGACCCCGACGGCGATGCGATCAGCGCGGTCAAGACGAGCGATCCGGCCCACGGGGCGGTCGCTCTGGCGGCCGACGGGAGCTTCACGTACACGCCGCAGCCCGGCTTCGCCGGCTCGGACTCGTTCACCTACGAGGCGCGGGACAGCCGTGGGCTGGCATCGACGACGGCGACCGTCAGCGTCGGCGTCGGCAACACGCCGCCGACCGCCGTCGACGACACCTACAACACGACCCGTGCCACCGCCCTGACCGGCGCGAGCGTGCTCGCCAACGACGCTGATCCCAACGGCGACCCGCTGACCGCCGTGCCCACCTCGGCGCCGGCGCACGGGACGCTCGCGCTGGCGACCAACGGCACGTTCACCTACTCGCCCGAAGCGGGCTTCACCGGCCGCGACGCCTTCACCTACACCGCCTTCGACGGGGCCGCCTCCTCGGCGGCCGCGACCGCCACGATCACGGTGACCGAGCAGCCCGTGACACCGCCGCGCACGTCGCCGTCCAGCACGCGCGCCCCCGCCAAGCTCCAGGTCCTGCGCGCGGGCGTCACCGGCGGCAGGCTCGACCTCCTGGCGGCGATCACCGCCAAGGCCGCCGGGAAGGTCCGCGTGACCTACCGCTCGGCGGGCGCGACGACGGCCTTCGACGCGGCGATCAGCGGCGGCCGGATCCGCTTGCGCAGGGCGCTGCCGCGCGCGCAGCGCTCCAAGCCGACGGGGATCGTCACGCTGACCTACCGCGGCTCGGCGCTCGTGGAGCCCGACAGCGTGACGCTGCGCGCCGCGCGCGGCAAGGCGAGGCTGCTGCGGACGAGCTCGCGGATCGACGCCAAGGGCCGCCTGCTCGTCGCCGGCACGATCTCCCCGCGCGTGCGTGGCGTCGTGCGGGTGCGGCTGACCTACGCGGCCGCCGGCGGCGGCACCGCATCGCTCGACTACCGGGCGAGGATCGCGCGCGGGCGCTGGACGCTGAACGAGCAGCTCCCGGCCGCCGCGGCCGCGGCCGGGGGCCTGCTGTCGATCCAGTTCACCGGCTACGGGCCGCTGGGCATCCGCGGCGAGCAGATCGCCAAGGAGGTCAAGCCCGGCGGCTGATCCGTTTGGCCGCCTCATCCGAACCACCTCCAGACACCAATCCACCCTGGAGGTACCGTCATGGAAGGCAGGACGCTTGCGCAGGTCTACGCCCTCGCCCTCGGAGTCGTGCTCGTGCTCGTCGGCATCATCGGCTTTCTCGCCGAGCCGAGCTTCGCCGTCGGCGACAAAGCCCACCGCGGGACGCTGATCCTGTTCGACGTCAACGGCTGGCACAACGTGGTTCACCTGCTGTCGGGCGTCGCCGGGATCGCGCTGGCCGGTACTGCGGCGAAGGCCCGGCTCTTCTGCATCGGCTACGGCATCGTCTATGTCGTCGTCACGATCCTGGGCTTCATCGTCGGTGACGGCGGGCTGCTGCTGTCGCTCATCCCGATCAACACCGCCGACAACCTGCTGCACGGGGCGATTGCACTGACCGGCCTCGCGATCGGCCTGTCGACCCCGGCCTCCGTGAGGCGCCCGGCGGTCGCGTAGCGGGGCTCACCGCGACCGAGGGGTGCGACTCCCCTCAGCCCCTCGGTCGCAGAGCTCCGCCCCATCCTCGATGCCTGCGATCGAGCGCGCGCGCAGCAGCACGGCGTCGAGCATCGCCGGCGTGAGCTTGCCGGTGAACGTGTTCTGCTGGCTGGGGTGAAAGCAGCCGAGCAGCGCCGGGCCGCCGGACAGCGCGAGCTCCCCTCCATGGCCGAAGCGCGGCCGCGGTCCCGGCGGCCGTCGCGCCGCCATCATGCGCAGCGCGGCATCCCACGCGAATGCGCCGAGACAGACGACGACCCGGACGCCCCCGAGCAGCTCGAGCTCGCGCGCCGCGTAGGGCAGGCAGGCGTCGCGCTCGGCCGGCGCCGGCCGGTTTGCCGGCGGCGCGCAGCGCACGGCGGCCGTGATCCAGGCGTCGCGCAGCCGCAGGCCGTCGCCGGCGTGCTCGGACGTCGGCTGGTTGGCGAAGCCGGCCCGGTGCAGCGCCGCGAAGAGGAAGTCGCCCGAGCGGTCGCCGGTGAAGACGCGGCCGGTGCGGTTGGCGCCGTGGGCTGCCGGCGCGAGGCCGAAGATCATGACGCGGGCCGCCGGGTCGCCGAAGCCCGGGATCGGCCGGCCCCAGTACGTCTCGCCGGCGAAGGCGGCTCGCTTCTCCCGCGCGACCTGCTCGCGCCACGCCACGAGGCGCGGGCAGCGCCGGCAGCCGACGACCTCGCGCTCGAGCTCCTCGAGCTCTGTCACTCGCGGGGCTGCGAGAGCAGCCCGACGATGAGGCGCTGCACGATCGGCTCGAGGTCGAGCAGGCTCGCCGGCTGGCCGGTGCGCAGCTGGCGCGAGACGAGCTCGAACGCCGCGCCGACGATCGCAAACGCCTCGTCCGCCGAGGCGAATGCCGGGGCGCCGGTGCGCTCGGCGCCGCGGGCGGTCTCCGCGTACATGACCTGCGCGATCGTGTTCAGCGCGCGGTCGCGCAGCTCGGCCACCCGCGGCCCGGCGCCGACGGTCTCGACGATGATCGCCTGCGCCATCGACGGGCTCGCCTCCGCGATCTCGAGAAACGCCCGCAGCCCGGCGCGATGGCGGTCCTGGTACTCGCGGCCGGCTCCGCGCGCCGCGTCGACGAGCGCTTCGAGCACCGTCTCGGAGACGTGCTCGAACAGGGCGACGAGGCACTCCTCCTTGTTGGCGAAGTGCTCGTAGAACGTCGCCTTCGACATTCCGGCCTCGCGACTGATCGCCTCGGCGCTCGCGTCGGCGTAGCCGACCCGCGAGAAGACTGTCGCGGCAGCGTCGAAGAGCCGCTGCTTCTGAACCTCTAGCCGGACCTTCAGCGGCGGCGCGTGACGGCCGCGGGGCACCGGCTGCTGGGGGGAGGTGAGCTCGGTCATCTCCCGGGAGTCTAGATAGGCTCCCGCGCGATGAGACCCGCCGCCGCCCTCTGCCTCGTGGTCCTGGCGGTGGCCGGGTGCGGCGCCGCCCCGCGGGACTCTTCACAGGACTTCACGGGCGACAAGCGGGCCGTGGCGACGGTCGTCGAGCGCCTGGAGCGCGCGGCGCGCGACGACAAGCCGGACGTCGTGTGCAAGCAGCTGCTGAGCTCGAAGCTCCTCGACGCCCTGCGCAAGCAGGGCACGGACTGCGCGACGGGTGTCACGGAGGCGTTCCGCGACGCCGACTCAATCGACCTCACCGTCGACGACGTCGTCATCCGCGGCACCCACGCGACCGTGAAGGTCAGCTACCGCCGCGGGTCCGACAAGCGGACGGCGACGCTCGAGCTCGACCGCGAGGGCAGCGCCTGGAAGATCTCCGGGGGCTTTCTCGCACCCTGACAGCGGGGCGCGATTTGCGTCCGCGCCCGCATGGCGCGATGCTTGCGCCGGTGGGAACGCCGTCCGACCGCCGGGTCTTCGTCGGTCGCGAGCGCGAGCTTGCGGAGCTCTCGTCCGCGCTTGCGGCAGCGCGCCACGGCCGCGGGAGCCTCTGCCTCCTCGTCGGCGAGCGCGGCATCGGCAAGACGACGCTTGCCGAGCAGCTCTGCGCGGCGGCGCGCGAGCAGGGCATCCAGGTTGCCCACGGCCCCTGCCGGGACGCCGGCGGAGCGCCCGCCTACTGGCCCTGGATCCAGCTGCTGCGGGCGCTCACGCGCGAGCGCCCGGAGCGCGAGCGGCCGCTCTCGCTCGGCCGCGGGGCCGCCGACGTCGTCGCGCTCGTCCCCGGCATCGCGGGCCGTCTGACGGCGCGCTGCGCATCCCCCGCGCGCGACCCCGACCAGCGGCGCTTCGAGCTCTTCGAGGCCGTCGGCGAGCTCCTCGCCGCGACCACCGCGGCGTCGGCCGCCGTGCTGCTGCTGGAGGACCTGCATGCCGCCGACGAGGGCTCGCTGCTGCTGCTGAGCTTCCTCTCGCGCCAGCTGCACGACACGTCGCTGCTCGTCGTCGCGACGCAGGACGTCGAGGCGGCGCCGCCCCGCGCCGTCGCGCACCTGCTCGAGGACCTTGCGCGCGAGAATCGCCGGCTGCCGCTCCGCGGTCTCGGCGACGCGGCGGTCGCCGAGATGATCGCCGTCCGAGCCGGCGTGTCGCTCGAGGTTGAGGAGCTCGCCGGGATCCAGCGCCTCACCCGCGGCAATCCCTTCTTCGTCAACGAGATCGTCCGTGTGGTGCCTGCCGGCGGCCGGCTCCCGCCGCCGCCGCTGACGCCCGAGCAGCTGCCCCTGCCGGACACCGTGCGGGCGGCCGTGGGTCGCCGCTTGGATCCGCTGGAGCGCGGCAGCCGCGCGCTGCTGGAGGCGGCGGCCGTCGTCGGCGAGCACTTCTCGGTCACGCGACTGGCTGCGTGCGTGGGCATCGAGCCGGCTGCCGCGCTCGCGGGCCTGGAGCCCGCCGAGCGCCTGCAGCTCGTCTGCCCGCTGCCGGCTGCGCTCGGCGGCTACGCGTTCGCCCACGCGCTCGTGCGCACGACGCTCCTGCGCGATCTGGGCGGGCAGCGGCGTCGTGAGCTGCACCGCCAGGTCACCGAGGCGATCGAGCGACAGCACGCCGGTTCGCTGGACGGCCATCTCGCCGCGCTCGCGTACCACAGCATCGAGGCGATGCCGGTGGGCAGCGCCGCCAAGGCGGCTGAGTACGCGCGGGGGGCGGGCGAGCGAGCGGCGCGCCAGCTCGCCTACGAGGAGGCGGCCCGCTACTTCCTGCAGGCCCTCGACGTCCAGGACGGGCGCCCGCAGGAGCGCTGCGAGCTGCTGCTCGCGCTCGGCTCCGCCCGCCGGCGGTCGGGCGCGGTCGCCGCCGCGCGGGCGGATTTCGAGCAGGCCGCCGTGCTCGCGCGCGAGCTCGCCGCGCCGCGCCTGCTCGCTCACGCGGCGCTCGGCTACGCGGGCGCGCTCGGCGGTCCCGGCCTGGGCGCGCGGACGGACGAGGTCGTCGTCGCGATGCTCGAGGAGGCGCTGCTCGCGCTCGGCCCCGAGCCCAGCGCCGAGCGCGCCCAACTGCTCGCGCGGCTCGCGCTCGAGCTCTACTACTCGCCCGGCGTCGAGCGCCCGCGCGCGCTCAGCGAGGAGGCCGTCGAGACCGCCGCCGTGACCGGCGACGCACGCTCGCGCCTCATCGCGCTCTACAGCCGCAACTGGTCGACGCTCGGCCCCGACGACCTCGAGCGCCGCCGCCGCGCCGCCGACGAGCTGCTCGAGCTCGCGGGCGTCAGCGACGATCTGGAGATGCGCTTCAGCGCCCGGCGCTTCCGCGTGGCGCAGTATCTCGAGCGCGGCGATCTCGCCGGCGTCGACGCCGAGCTGGACGCGTGCGATCGCCTGGCGAAGACGCTGCGTCAGCCGCTCTACCGCTGGCAGGTGGGGCTGCTGCAGGCGATGCGCGCGCTGCTGCAGGGCCGGGCCGAGGAGAGCGAGCGGATCGCGCTCGCGGCCTTCGAGACGGGGCGGATCGTCGACGAGGAGGCGGCGGGCGCGATCCTGGCGGGACAGATCTACAACCACCGCTGGATCGTCGGGCGCCTCGACGAGCTCGCCGGTTGGGTCGACGAGCTCGCCCGCCAGCGCCCGTGCGCCCCGGCGTGGGACTGCGCGGCGGCGTTCCTGCGCAGCGAGATCGGCCAGCCCCAGACCGCGCGGGAGAAGCTCGACGTCGTCGGCGCGCACGGGTTCGCCGACCTCCCGCGCGACGGCAGCTGGGCAGTCGGCGTCGCGCTCGCGGGCCTGGCGGCGAGCACGGTCGGCGCGCGCGAGCACGCGCGGGTGCTCTACGAGCTGGCCGCCCCGGTCGCAGACCGTGTCGTCGTGCTCGCGGCGGCGGGCTCCTCGCTCGGGCCGATGGCCCTGTACGCGGGGGCGATGGCGGCGGCGCTCGGGCGCTGGGACGAGGCGCTCGCGCACTTCGCCCAGGCAGATCGCATCACGGCACGGCTCGAGGCCGGGCCCTTCGCCGCGCTCACTCGTCGCGAGCGCGCGCGGATGCTCATCGCGCGCGGTCACCCCGCCGACCTTGCAGCGGCCGCCGAGCAGTGCCGCGGAGCGCGTGCCCTTGCGCGCGCACTGGGGATGGCGCGGCTCGCCGAGCAGGCCGACGAGCTGCTCGCGGGCCTGCCGTCGGAGGGCGAGCAGCACAACGCCCGGGAGCGCGTGGCGCTGCTCGAGCGCACCGGCGACGCGTGGCGGGTGGGCGCCGAGCCGGCGGTGACGCTGGTGCGCCACAGCAAGGGGATGAGCCAGCTCGCGACGCTGCTGGCCGCCCCCGGCGTCCCCTTCTCGGCCGTCGACCTCGTCGGCTGCGAGGGTGGCGGTACGGACGACGCGGAGCGTGCGCGCGTGAACGTCACGCGGGCGCTGCGGGCCGCGATCAGCCGCATCGCCGAGCACGATCCGGGGCTCGGGCGCGAGCTCGGCGCTGCGGTCCATACGGGTTCGTGCGCGCGGTACGAGCCGCGGCCGCGGGATGGGACGCGCTGGCGCGTGAGTCCTTGACGTCGCGGCTCCACAGGGGTGAGAAACTCGCCACTCGCCCTGGCGAACCCGCTCGACGCCTGGGCCCTCTCCTCGGTGATGCCGTCGATCAAGGGCGCCGAGGACGGCGACTTCGACCTGCCGTGAACGTCAGTCCCGGATCCGCGAGCCGTACTGGCGCTCGTAGTACTCCCGGTAGTCGCCCGAGCGGATCGGCTCCCACCACTCGCGGTTGTCCTGGTACCAGGCGACGGTCTGGTCGAGCCCCTCGGCGAAGCGCACGCGCGGCTCCCACCCCAGGGCGCGGACCTTGTCGGAGCCGAGCGAGTAGCGGCGGTCGTGGCCGGGGCGGTCCTTGACGTAGGTCAGCAGTGACGGGTCGGCGCCCGCGAGCTCGATGATGCGCTGCACGACCTCGATGTTCGGGCACTCGTCGGGTCCGCCGACGTTGTAGGCCTCGCCCGGTGCGCCGTGAGCGAGGACGTGGCCGATCCCGCGCGCGAAGTCCTCGACGTAGAGCCAGTTGCGCACCTGCATGCCGTCGCCGTACACCGGCAGCGGGTCGCCGTGGAGCGCGTTGAGGATCATGAGCGGGATGAGCTTCTCGGGGTACTGGCGCGGGCCGTAGTTGTTCGAGCCCCGGCAGATGAGCGTCGGGAGCCCATATGTATGGAAGTAGCTGGAGACGAGCAGGTCGGCGCCTGCCTTCGTCGCGCTGTACGGCGAGGATGGGGCCAGCGGCGAGCGCTCCGTGAACGAGCCCTCCTCGATCGAGCCGTAGACCTCGTCGGTCGAGACCTGGAGATACGGTACGGCGGCGGCGCGCGCGGCCTCCAGCAGCACCCAGGTGCCGACCGCGTGCGTCGTCACGAAGGCGTCCGGCTCGGTGATCGAGCGGTCGACGTGCGTCTCGGCCGCGAAGTTCACGACGGCGTCGACTCCGGCGATCGCCGTCGCGACCGCGCCGGCGTCCTCGATCCCGGCGTGGACGAAGCCGACGTCGAGGCCCTCGAGGTTCTCTTTGCGCCCCGCGTAGGTCAGCTTGTCGAGCACGACCACGTCGTCGCCGTGCTCCTCGAGGCGCACGCGCACGAAGGCCGAGCCGATGAATCCCGCGCCGCCGCAGACGAGCAGCCGCATCAGGCCGTCACCCTCGTCGCGAGGTATGCCGCGACCCCGTCCTGCCAAGCGGGGAGCACGAGCGGCGTGTGCCGCCGGGTCCCGAGCACGCTGTAGGCCGGTCGCGGGGCAGGGCGCGGGAAGGCCGCCGTCGTCGTGGGCCGCACCCGGCAGTCGATGCGGGCGCGGTCGAAGACCTCGATCGCAAGCTCGTTCCAGGAGCACGCGCCGGCGCCGGCGATGTGGTGGATGCCGGTCTCCTGCGGGCGTTCGGCGAGCTCGACGAGCGCGCCGGCGAGGTGACCGCACCATGTCGGGCAGCCGACCTGATCGGTCACGACCGAGACCTCCTCGCGCTCGGCGCCCAGGGCGAGCATCGTGTCGACGAAGTTCGTGCCACCCGCGCCGAACAGCCATGCGGTGCGGACGATCGCGTGCCCCGGGCCGGCGGCTTCGACGGCGCGCTCACCGGCGAGCTTCGTCTCGCCGTAGGCGCCCAGCGGGCCCACCGGATCGTCCTCCAGCCACGGCTCGCGCTTGGAGCCGTCGAAGACGTAGTCGGTCGAGACGTGCACGACGAAGGCACCGACCTCCGCCGCCGCGGCGGCGACATGGCCGGCACCGGCGCCGTTGACCGCGGCGGCCGTCTCGAGGTCGGATTCCGCGCCGTCGACGTCGGTGTACGCGGCGCAGTTGACGACCGCGCGCGGGCGCAGCTCGCCGAGCGCCTGGTGCACCGCCGCGGGGTCGGTGATGTCGAGGTCGCCGCGGGTGGCGCCGCGCACGTCGTGGCCGAGCCGCTGCGCCGCCTCGACGACGGCACGCCCGAGCATGCCTCCGGCTCCTGTGACGAGCAGCCTCATCGCGAGGACACGCCTTCCGAGTCGATCCCGACGATCGTCGAGCAATGGCGCGCTGTCATCGCGAGGACACGCCTTCCGAGTCGATCCCGAC
>DASWQM010000024.1:0-14519 GCA_036403675.1 Solirubrobacteraceae bacterium
CCGATCGTCACCTTTGCGACGAACGTCGTGCGCGGGATCCGCAGGGCGAAGGCGGCGACCGTCACGTCGTTGGAGCCGTGGCCGATCGCGAGGTCGAAGCGCTTGCCGCGGGCGAAGCGGGCCAACGCCGCGGAGCGGTCGGCGAGCCCGATCGCCTTGGCCCCGAGCTTCGCGCCGCGGTGGCGGCCGATGACCTCGTGCTCGATCCCGAAGCGCTCGAGCAGGCCGAGCGTCTGGGCGAAGTCGCGCGCGGTGATCTGGACCTCGTGGCCGCGCGCGCGCAGCGCCGCGACGACCGGGCGCAGCACGAGCACGTGGGGGCTGTTGGTGAGGTCGACCCAGACGCGCATCCGCCGGTGAGGCTATTCGGGTCCGGCGCCCGGTAGCCTGTCGCGTCCGTGTTCGTCGTCGCCTCATTGACGGACCCGATCGTCACCTTTGCGACGAACGTCGTGCGCGACCTGGGGCTGCCGGGCGTCTTCCTGCTCATGCTGCTGGAGAGCGCGTGCATCCCGATCCCCAGCGAGGCCACGATGCTCTTCGCGGGCTTCAACGTGAGCCGCGGCGAGTACTCGCTCATCGCCCTCACGCTGGTCGGGTCCTTCGCCAACCTCGCCGGGTCCTGGCTGGCTTATGGCGTCGGCTACTACGGCCGCGTGGACGTCATCGAGAAGCACGGCCACCTGCTCTTCATCAAGCCCGACCATCTGCGGGCGGCGGACCGCTGGTTCGAGCGCCACGGGGACGCGACGGTCTTCTTCACGCGGATGCTGCCGATCATCCGCACGTTCATCTCGCTGCCCGCGGGAGTGGCGCGGATGCCGTTCTGGCGCTTCTCGGTGCTGACGTTCCTCGGCTGCGTGCCGTGGGTCTTCATGCTGGCGTTCATCGGCCAGCAGGTCGGGGCGAACTGGACGCGGTGGAAGGACTCGCTGCACTACGTCGACTACGCCGTCGTGGCCCTGATCGTCGTCGGCATCGGCTACCTCGTCGTCAGGCGCCTGCGGCGCGGCGACGACGACGTGCCGGGCGGGCCGGTGGAGCCGGCCGCCGATGCCGGCACCCCCTGACAGGGAGCTGCGCACGCGCGACGCGATCGCGCTCGGGCTCCTGCACGGTCCGGCCGAGCTGCTGCCGGTGTCGTCGTCGGGCCACGTCGCGCTCGTGCCGTGGCTGCTGGGCTGGCCCTACAGCGAGCTCGACGGCGAGCTGCGCAAGGCCTTCGAGGTCGCGCTGCACGCCGGCACGGCGGCGGCGCTGCTCGTCGGGCTGCGCGACGAGGTGGCGGACGCCGCGCGCGCCCTCGACCGCCGCCGCCTCCAGCTCGTCGTCCTGAGCTTCGTGCCGCCCGCGATCGTCGGCTATGGCCTCGAGCGTCCGATCGAGCGGCGGCTGGGCACACCGGGCACGGTGGCGGCCGGCCTCGTGGCTGGATCGCTCGCGATGGCAGCGGCCGACCTGCGCGGCAGCGTCCATCGGCGGCGCGAGGACGCGGGGCCGCTCGACGCGCTCGTGCTCGGCCTCGCCCAGGCCTGCGCGCTCGTGCCGGGCGTCTCGCGCAACGGCGCCACGCTCGCCGCGGCCCGTGCCCGCGGCTTCGCGCGCGAGGACGCAAACGTCCTGTCGCGGCATGTCGCGCTGCCGATCATCGTGGGCGCGACGGTGCTGAAGGGCACGCGCCTGGCGCGCCGCGGCCTGCCGGCGGGCACGGCGCGCGCGTTCCTCGCCGGCATCGTGGCGTCGTTCGTGACGACGCTGGCGTCGATCCGGATCATCCGCCAGGTCGAGCGCGACCGCTCGCTGCTGCCGTACGCCGCGTACCGGGTGGCGCTGGCGGGGCTTGTGGTGGCGCGGCTGCGGCGGTCGGCGTCGGGCCACCGGGAGGTGCGCCGCGCTTGTGAACGGCGGCGGTGAAGGAGGGTGATGTGTGGGAGGCCGATGGCGTGGCGAGTGGCGAGTTTTCGCGACCATCGCGCGACGAGGTCACCACTCGACGATCGGGGCCACAGCGAATGATGGGTTCCTCACCGACTGTACGAATAAGTCACCAATCGATGTGGCGGCACGATCTCCGTTACCCTCCTCGATGCCCGCGGTGCGCAGGCGCGCGCAGCACATCGACGCGACCGCCCCGCGGCCGGCAGGCCCCGCCGCCCCACCCGCTACGTTCGAACCCATGAGCGACTCCTACGCCGCTGCCGGCGTCGACATCGCCTCCAGCGACGCCGGCGTCCGGGCGCTCGTGGACGTCCTGCGGACGATCGACCCCGGCCGGCCGAGCCGCTCGCTGCTGGGCTCCGGGCACTACGCGAGCGTCCTGCGCGTCGCCGACGACCTCGCGATCGCGCTGTCGACCGACGGCGTCGGCTCCAAGCTCGTCGTCGCCGAGCAGACCGGGCGCCTGGAGACCGTCGGCATCGACTGCGTCGCGATGAACGTCAACGACCTCGTCTGCGTGGGGGCCGAGCCGCTGGCGATGCTCGACTACCTGGCCGTCGAGCAGCCCGACCCGGCGGCGCTCGCGCAGATCGCACAGGGCCTGAAGGCGGGCGCCGAGGATGCCGGGATCGAGATCCCCGGCGGCGAGCTCGCCGTCCTGCCGGAGCTCATCCGCGGGCACCCGAGCCCGCACGGCTTCGACCTCTGCGGCGCCGCCTTCGGCACCGTCGCGCCGGACGCGATCGTCACCGGAGCCGCGATCGCGCCCGGCGACGCGCTCGTGGGGCTGCCGTCGAGCGGCCTGCACTCCAACGGCTACACGCTCGCCCGGCGCGCGCTCCTGCAGGACGGCGGCCTGAGCCTCGACGACGCGCCGCCGCAGCTGCGCGGCGCGACCGTCGCCGACGCGCTGCTCGAGCCGACCGTCATCTACGTCCGCGCGGTGCTCGAGCTGCTGGCGTCGGGCATCGACGTCCACGGGCTCGCGCACATCACCGGGGGCGGCGTGTCGAACCTCCTGCGCCTCAGCGACGCCGTCGGCTTCGCGATCGAGCGTCCGCTGCCGGTGCCGCCGGTCTTCGCGCTCATCGCGCAGCTCGGCGGGGTTCCCGAGGCCGAGATGTGGAACGTCTTCAACATGGGCTGCGGGTTCGTCGCGGTCGTGCCCGAGGCCCGCGCCGCCGACGGCGCCACGCTGCTGGCCGCGCGGCATCCGGGCAGCGCCCGTATCGGGACCGTCACCGACCGCGCGCGCCGGATCGAGCGGCCGGCGGTGCCTCAGAACGCCTGAGCGCGCCCGAGCGTGAGCGCGAGCGCGCCCGTGGCCGGGTTCCAGAGGCGCACGGTGTGGTCCTCGCCGGCGCTCGCCAGCAACCCGCCGTCGGGTGCGAACGCCAGGCCCCAGACGGAGTCGGTGTGGGCGGCGAGGATCGCCGTCTGCAGTCCGCTGGCGCGATCCCAGAGGCGGACCGTCTTGTCCTCGCCCGCGCTGGCGACCGTGCGGCCGTCGGGAGCGAACGCCACCGCCGACACCCAGTCGGCGTGGCCCTCGAGCATCGCCCGCTGCTCACCGCTGCCGACGTCCCACAGGCGCACCGTCGCGTCGTCACCCGCGCTGGCGAGCAGCTCGCCGTCGCTGGCGAACGCGACCGCCCGCACCCAGCTCGTGTGGCCTTCGAGGCAGCCGGTCTGCCCGCCGCTCGCCACGTCCCAGAGCCGGACGGTCCCGTCGCCGCCCGCGCTCGCTAGCAGCGCCGAGTCGGGCGAGAAGGCGACCCCGCGCACGCGGCCGCGGTGACCCTCGATCGTCGCCGTCTGCTCGCCGCTCGCGGCCTCCCAGAGGCGTACCTTGCCGTCGCCTCCGGCGCTCGCCAGGCATGCCGAGTCGGGCGAGTAGGCGACGGCGCGCAGCCGCCCGGCGTGGCCCTCGAGGATCGCCGTCTGGCGCCCGGTCGACGGATCCCACAAGCGCACCTTGCCGTCGTCGCTGCCGCTGGCCAGCCGGCTGCCGTCGGGGGCGAAGGCGATCGCCCGCACGCGGCCGGCGCGGCCGTCGAGGATCGCGACCTGCTCGCCCGTCGACGGATCCCACAAGCGCACTGTGCCGTCGTTGCCGGCGCTCGCCAGCACGCCGCCGTCTGGCGCGAAGGCGACCGCCCGCACGACGTTCGTGTGGCCCTCGTGGCCGGCCGCCTGCGGCTCCGGCTCGCGTGCCCGGAGGCGCTCGGCCTCCAGACCGGCCACCCGCCGCTCGAGCTCCGCGACCCGCTGCTCGAGCGCCGGTGTCGGCTGCATGTCCATGCCGCCGGGAGCTTACGCGGCCTGCCACAACTCGCCGGCGACGGCGCGCTGCGCGCGCACCTTCCACTCGGCGGCGAGCTGCCAGAGCTGCGCGGCGGCGAGCGGGCCGGGCAGCTCGCAGACGGCGGCGACCTCGGCCGTCGCCATGCGCCCGAAGCGCCGCAGCGCGGCCTCGACGCCCGGCGGCGCCTCGGCCGGCGTGGCACCCGCCTGCTCGACGAGCCGGTCGAGCTCGTGGACGCCGTGGATCCCCCGCGCGCCGTCGACCTCCAGGAACGGCAGCGGGTGGGAGCCCCCGGCCTCCCGCGTGCGCTCGAGATCGGCGCCGAAGCTCTCGACGATCGCGTTGGAGGCGACGTCGATCGCAAACCGCGCGACGTCGATCCCGTCGACCGACCGCGCGAGGTCGACGAGCGCGTCGGCGTTGTCGAGCTTGCGCCGCTCGCACATGAGGCCCTCGCGCGCCCGCCGCAGGTACGGGCCGTCGAGGCCCTGCTCGGCCGCCGCCTTGACCGCGAGGCAGACCGGGTAGCTGCTGGCGGGAGGATGCTCGAGCCACAGCCGCGGATCGACCGGCATCGCGCTCTCGGCGGCCACGTCGAGGACCTTGCGCAGCATCCCCAGGGGATCGTCGATCCGCCGGGCCAATCCGCCCATGACGTAGGAGATCGCCACGCCGCCGCCGAAGCGGGCGAGGACCCGCCGCAGCGCCGGCTCAGCGGCCCACGATGCCGGCGACGCGGGATCGGTGTAGTAGGTGACATGCACCGCCCGCACGCGACTGCACAATAGAGCGATGGCATCACAGGTCGGCACCCTCCTGTCCAAGCGCTACCGGCTCGACGCACAGGTCGGTACCGGGGGGATGTCAACGGTCTACCGGGCCTTCGACACCGTGCTCGAGCGTCAGATCGCGATCAAGCTCATGCACCGCGAGATCGCCGGAGACTCCGACCAGCTCGAGCGCTTCCGCCGCGAGGCCCGGGCCGTCGCCCAGCTCAACCACCCGCACGTCGTCGGCGTCATCGACGCGGGCGAGCAGGACGACGACGAGGACGGCTTCACGACGCCGTACATCGTCTTCGAGTACGTCGAGGGGGAGACGCTGAAGGACCGCATCCGCCGCAACGGCCGGCTGCCGGTCGCGGAGTCGCTGGCCTACGCCATCGAGATCGCGCGCGCGCTCGGCGCCGCCCACGAGCACCAGATCGTCCACCGCGACGTCAAGCCGCAGAACGTCCTCATCGACGAGGAGGGCGCGGCGAAGGTCACGGACTTCGGGATCGCCCGCACGCTGCACCAGGAGGGGCTGACGGCGGACGGCCGCGTCCTCGGCACGACCGACTACGTCTCGCCCGAGCAGGCCCTCGGCCACGCCGTCTCGGGCCAGTCCGACCTCTACTCGCTGGGCATCGTCCTCTTCGAGATGCTCACCGGCGACGTCCCCTTCAAGGGCGAGAACCAGATCGCGGTCGCGATGAAGCACGTCCGCGACGAGCTGCCCGACATCCAGGTCCGCCGTCCAGAGGTGTCGGCCGCGCTCGCCGCCGCGCTCGACCGCGCGACGGCGAAGGAGCTCGACCGGCGCTACCCCGACGCGCAGTCGATGATCGAGGACCTCGAGCAGGTGCTGGCGATCGAGACCGCACGCCACGGCCAGGTCACCGGCGAGGCCACGACGGTCCTGCGCAGCCTGCCGGTCGACACGCGCAAGCGCCTGCCGCTGCGCGCGCGGCGCTCGACGAAGGCGCTGCTCGCGCTCGTGGCCGTCGCCGTGGCGGTCGCGGCCGGGCTCGCGCTGCTGGCGGCGAACCAGACCGAGCGCGGGACCGGCAAGCGCTCGGGCGTGTCGGCCGGCGCCGGCGCTCCGCAGGAGGTGGGGCTCGGCCAGCGCGCCCCGGCGGACTACGACCCGATCGGCGGCGACGGCGAGCACCCCGAGCAGACGAGCGCGCTCGTCGACGGCGTGCCGTCGTCGACGTGGTCGACGGAGAGCTACCAGAAGGGCGTTCTGAACAAGGCCGGCGTCGGCGTCGTCATCGACGCGGCACCGGGGGTGGCCGCGAGGGAGCTCGAGATCCGGACCCCGACGCCGGGCTTCCAGGCGACGATCTATGTCGCCCACGAGTCGATCCCGCAGTCGCCGCCGCCCAGCAAGGGCTGGACGCGGGTCAGCCGCGAGAACATCGTCGTCGGCAAGACGGAGCGGATCCAGCTCGACACGGCGGGCAACAGGTTCCGGCGCTACCTCGTGTGGATCACGAAGCTGCCGCCGGGCCAGCAGAGCGCGAAGATCTCCGAGATCAGCCTGTTCCGGTGATCGCCGCCGCGTTCGTGTTCGCGGCGGCCGCGCTGCCGCTCGCCGGGACGACGGTCGCGGTCGATCCCGGCCACAACGGTGCCAACGGCGCGCACCCGGCCCAGATCAACCGCCTCGTGCCGGCCGGCCGCGGCGGATTTCGCAAGGCCTGCGACACGACCGGAGCGCAGACGAACGACGGCCGCCTCACCGAGCCGCGCTTCACGCTCGACGTCGCGCAGCGCCTGCAGCGCCGCCTCGAGGCGCTCGGCGCGCGGGTCGTGATGACCCGCCGCACGAACGACGGCGTCGGCCCCTGCGTCAACGAGCGGGCGGCGATCGGCAACCGTGCGCGCGCGGACCTCGCGCTGTCGATCCACGCCGACGGCGGCCCGCCTGGCGGGCGCGGCTTCCACGTGATCGCTCCGCTCGCGCGGCGGGCCGTCGCGCCGGCGATCGTCGCGCCGTCGCTGCGCTTCGCCCGGATCCTGCGCGCGCGCCTGGGCGCGATCGGCCTACCTCGCTCGACCTACGTCGGCGGCGGAACCGGGCTCGTCACCCGTGACGACCTCGGCGGCCTGAACCTGTCGCGCGTGCCGAAGGCGTTCGTCGAGCTCGGCAACATGCGCAACGGCGCCGACGCGCGGCTGCTCGAGCGCCCGGCGCACCGCGACCGGATCGCGCAGGCGCTCACGCGCGCGATCCGGCGGGCTATTGCGCCGCTCGGGCCGCGCTGAGGATGAAGTCGGCGACCTCGGCGGGGTGAGCCTCGGGCACCGCGTGCGACGAAGCGATCTCGATGGTCGTGGCGTGGGCGCGCTGGGCCATGAAGCGCTCCACGGCGGGTGGGATGGCGCGGTCGTTGCGCGCGACCATGTACCAGGACGGGATCGAGCGCCAAGCGGCGATCCCGGACTTGCCGGAACCGGAGGCGAGCGTCGCGGGCCGCTGGTGGGTGGCCATCTCGCGGGCGGTGCGCGACGGGGCGTCCTGCGCGAACACCGTCGAGAACAGCAGCGGGTTGATGATCGTGTTGACGCCGACCTTCCCATCCGGCCCGACGAACGGCGTCGGGACGAGCGCCGGGAGCAGCACGCTTCCCGGCGACTGCGTGGTCAGACCGAGGGCGCTCTCGCCCTGCTCGGGGGCGAACGCCGCGATGTAGACCAGCGCCTTGACGCGCGGGTTGTACAGGGCCGCGTTCGTGATGACGAAGCCGCCGTAGGAGTGGCCGACGAGCACGATCGGTCCGGTCACGCCGTGCAGCACGCGGCTGATCGCCGCCGCGTCACCCCAGACCGTGCGCAGCGGGTTGTCGGGCACGACGACGGGATACCCGGCCTCGCTCAGCCGCGGGGCGACGCCGTTCCAGCCGGCCGGCCGGTCCCAGAAGCCGTGCACGAGCACGATCGTCGGCAGCGGCTGGGCGCTCTGCGCGCGCGCCAGGGCCGGCAGGAGGAGCAGCACGGCAAGCGCGCAGCAGACGACCGCACCAGCGGCCAGGTGACCGGCGCGTCGACCCCGAAGCGCAATGGCGGCCATACGGCAGCGGTTGCTAGCGTGCGGCCGCGCGGGCCGCGATGAGGATGAAGTCGGCGACCTCGGCGGGGTGAGCCGCCGGCGCTGCGTGCGAGGAGGCGATCTCCACCGTGGTCGCGTGCGCGCGCTGCGCCATGAAGCGCTCGACGGCGGGCGGGATGGTGCGGTCGTTGCGGGCGACCATGTACCAGGACGGGATCGTGCGCCAGGCGGGAATCCCCGACTTGCCGGACCCGGCGGCCAGCGTCGCGGGCCCCTGGTGGGTGGCCATCTCGCGTGCCAGGCGCGACGGGACGTCGCCGGCGAACACCGTCGAGAACAGCAGCGGGTTGATGATCGTGTTGACGCCGACCTTGCCGTCCCGTCCGAGGAACGGCGTCGGGACCAGCGCGGCGGGCAGCAGGCTTCCCGGCGACTTGGCGATGAGACCGAGGGCGCTCTCGCCCTGGTCGGGGGCGAACGCGGCGATGTAGACCAGCGCCTTGACGCGCGGGTTGTACAGCGCCGCGTTGGTCATGACGAAGCCGCCGTAGGAGTGGCCGACCAGCACGATCGGCCCGGCGACGCCGAGCAGCACGCGGCTGATCGCCGCCGCGTCACCCGAGACGCTTCGCAGCGGGTTGTCGGGCACGACGACCGGATAGCCGGCGTCGCGCAGGCGCGGGGCGACGCCGTTCCAGCCCGCCGGCGTGTCCCAGGCGCCGTGCACCAGCACGATGGTGGGCAGCGGCTGGGCGGCCTGCGCCCGCGCCAGGGCCGGTACGAGGGCCAGCACGCCAAGCGCACAGCAGACCGCAACAGCGGCCAGGTGACGGGCGCGGCGACCCCGAAAGGCGATGGCGGCCATACGGGCGCGATTCTCTGCCCTTTGGTGCGACAAGTCCAGGGCTGAGCGCAACATCCGCCGCGGCCGCCGCGGCCGCCCCTCAGAACCGGTAGCTGCGCTCGCGCGCGTGGCGCTCGAGCGCCAGCGTGCACAGCCGCTCGACGAGATCCTCGTACGGCAGCCCGCTCGCTTCCCAGAGCTTCGCGTAGACGCTCGTCGCGGTGAACCCGGGCATCGTGTTGAGCTCGTTGAGCAGCACGTCGTCGCCCTCGACGAAGAAGTCCGCGCGCGCCAGGCCCGAGCAGCCGACGCGGGCGAACGCCTCCAGCGCCGTCGCGCGCAGGCGATCGCGCGCGCGGTCCGAGATGCGCGCCGGCACGACGAGCTGCATGCCGCCGGGCTCGTACTTGGCCGCGAAGTCGTACCAGTCGGCGGAAAGGACGATCTCGCCGGGCTCGGAGGCCTCCGCCGCCTGCGCCTGCCCGAGCACCGAGCACTCGACCTCGATACCCGGGCTCATCGCCTCCACGATGACGCACGGGTCGTGCGCGAAGGCCGCGTCCAGCGCCGGCCCGAGCTCGCCGTCGTCGCTGACCTTCGCGATCCCGACCGACGAGCCCAGCCGCGCGGGCTTGACGAAGACCGGCCGCCCGAGCGCCGCGAGCTCGGCGAGCACCGCGTCGGGCTCCCGCTCCCAGCGGGCGGCGCGCACGCCCGCGTAGTCGACCTGGGCGATGCCGGCGCGGGCCATGAGGTCCTTTGAGACGAGCTTGTCGAGACAGACCGCCGACGCGAGGACGCCCGATCCGACGTAGGGCACGTCGAGCAGCTCGAACACCCCCTGGACGGTCCCGTCCTCGCCGAACGGCCCGTGCAGCACGGGAAACGCCACGTCGACCCCGAGCAGGCCGCGCCCCGGAGCCAGCGCCAGCTCCTCGCCGTCGTGCAGCCAGGTCCCGTCGCGGTCGAGCGTCACCTCGAGCACCTCGTGCCCGGCGGCCCGCAGGCCGGCGGCGACCGCGGCGCCGCCCGCCAGGGAGACGTCGTGCTCGGACGAGCGGCCGCCCGCGAGGACCGCGACGATCACTGAGCCGGTGCCGGCACCGCCGGCGTGGTCGTCGTCGAGGCCGGCGGCGTCGGCGTCGTGGTCCCCGGCGCCGGAACCTGCGTCGGATTGAAGCGCCCGATCGTGATCGTGACCGTCGTTCCGCGATCGACCTTCTTGCCGCCCGCCGGCGACTGCTTCTGGACGAGTCCGTCCTGGTCCGGCGTGGCGACGGGGAGCTCGTCGACGCCGACTTCGAAGCCGCGCCCGGACAGCGTCTTCGTGGCGTTGTTCTGCGAGCGCCCGACCACGTCGGGGACCGTGATCTGCTTGGGCTGGACCGCGACCGTGATCGTCACCGTCGATCCGCGGGCGAGCCGGCCGCTGCCGGGATCCTGGGCGAGGACGGTGCCGGGATCCTTCTTGGTGGTCTCCTGCTGCTGGACGGCGACGCGGAAGCCCGCCTGCTCGAGCGCCGTGCGCGCGTTGTCATCGCTCTTGCCGGTGACAGCGGGCACCTGCAGCAGCTCGGGGCCGGTCGAGACCTCGATCCGCACCGTCGTGCCCTGCGCGTATTGCGCCCGGGCCGGTGGGTCCTGCGTGATGACGTGGTTGAGCCTGACGGTGCTCGACGGCGTCGGGACCTCGACGACGAGGAAGCCGCCGGCGCTCAGGAGCTTGCGGGCGTCGCGCCGGCCGTGACCGACGACGTCCGGCACGGCCGCGAGCGCACGCCCGTCGGAGATGTTCAGCGTGATGGTCGTGCCCTTGTCGGCCGTGCCGCCGGCACCGGGGTTCTGGCCGATGACGGTGTTGCGCGGCTTGTCGGAGTTGTCGCGGAGGTAGGTCACCTCGAAGCCCTCGTTGTGCAGCCGCTGGGTGGCGACGAGGATCGAGCTGCCGACGACGCTCGGCACCTGCACGCGCGGAGGCGGGGCGAGCAGCAGGCTGAGGCCGGCGACCAGGCCGGCGATGAGGACGGCGGCGGTGAGCACCCACGGCCAGCGCTTGCGCCGCCGCCGCGGCGGCGGCGGCGCGAGGACCTCGCGCTGGACCTCGCGATAGGGGCCCGCGGGCGGATAGATGCCGGTCGCCGGCGCGGGCGGAAACGGAGGCAGCGGCGGCGGGGCGCCGCCCGCCATCGCCGCGGCCGGAAGTGCCGCGGCCGCCGCCGCGGCCGCCTCGGCGGCCGCGATCGCCGCAGCCGACGGGATCCGCGAGCCCGCCGCGTCGAGCGCGGCGATGAACTCGTCGGCGTCGGCGAAGCGGTTGGCCGGGTCCTTCTCGAGCGCGCGCAGGACGACCGCCTCGAGCTCCGGCGTCACGGCCGGGTTGATCTGGCTCGGCGGCACCGGCGCCTCGCTGACCTGCTTCAGCGCGATCGTCACAGCCGCCTCGGCGTCGAACGGGACGCGGCCGGTGAGCAGCTCGTAGAGGACGATGCCGATCGAGTAGAGGTCCGAGCGCGCCGTGACCGCGTGGCCCTGCGCCTGCTCGGGCGAGAGGTACTGCGCGGTGCCCATGATCGACCCCGTCTGCGTCATGTCCGACGCACCTGCGCGGGCGATCCCGAAGTCCGTGACCTTGGCGCGGCCCTCGTCGTCGACGATGACGTTCTGGGGCTTGAAGTCGCGGTGGATGACGCCGCGGCGGTGCGCGAAGCGGGCCGCGCGCAGGATCTGGACCGCGAGGTCGACGGCCCGCTGGGACTCCAGGGGGCCTTCCTCCTGGACGAGCTCCTTCAGCGTCCGCCCGGGAACGTACTCCATCGCGATGTACGACGTGCCCTCCCACTCGCCGCGGTCATAGACCGAGACGACGTGCTGGTGCTGCAGCCCCGCGGCCGCCGACGCCTCCCGGCGGAAGCGCTCGACGAACTCGTCATCGGCGGCGAAGCGCTCGTGGAGGACCTTCAGGGCGACCCTGCGCCCGAGCTGGAGGTCCTGCGCGCAGTAGACCTCGGCCATCCCTCCCGTGCCGAGATGGGCGAGGACCTGGTAGCGGCTGTCGAGGACGGTGTCCGGTGGGATCTTCTTCATCGCGAGCGCCCACCTTCCGAGTATGCATGGGCGCTGGTGGAGCAATGGCGCGCTGTCATCGCAGGAGTGCCTCCATGACCCGCTTGGCGATTGGTGCGGCCACGACGCCGCCCTGACCGCCCACGACATTCTGGAGCGTCACGGCGACGGCGACCTTGGGGGCGTTGCGCGGCGCGAAGCCGATGAACCACGGCTGGTCGATGCGGCGCGCGATGTTGAGCTCCGCGGTGCCGGTCTTGCCGGCCACCTCGATGCCCTGGAGCGCCGCCGCGGTGCCGGTGCCCTCGCGCACGACGTTGCTCATCATCTCGGTCAGCTGCCGCGCCGTCGACGCGGACATGACGCGCTCCGCCTGCTCCGGCTTCACCCGCTCGACGGTCCGCCCGTCGACATCGACGATCCGGCTCGTGAGCTGCGGCTTCATCCGCACGCCCCCGTTGGCGACCGTCGCCGCGACGGTGGCCATCTGCAGCGGCGTGACCCGCAGCCGCTCCTGGCCGATGCCGACGCGGCCGATGTCGACCCGCCGCGACCGCGGCGACAGCAGCGTGCCCTTGTCGTAGACCCCGCTGGCGAGCATCTGGCCCCCGGGGTAGTCCAGCGGCGGGTCCGAGCCGAAGCCGTAGCGCTTCATGTACTCGGCGAGGCGATCGTGGCCGAGCCGCTCCGCGACCTGCGCCCAGACGGTGTTGACGGAGTGCGTCAGCGCCGTCGTCAGCGTGATCGAGCCGAACTGCTCGTCGGAGAAGTTGCGCAGCGGCGCGCCCGAGATGACGATCGGCGACTTGCCGCTGACCGTCGAGTCCGGCGTGAACTCGCCGCTGTCGAGCGCCGCCGTGGCCGTGATGACCTTGAACGTCGAGCCCGGCACGTAGCCCGCCTGCGTCGCGCGGTTGAGCAGCGGGGCGTTGGCGTCGTCGCGGTTGAGCTTCGCGAAGACCCGCTGGTTGCTCAGCGCGTTGGGGTCGTAGCCCGGTGTGCTGACCATGACGCGTACCTTGCCCGTGGCCGGCTCGATCGCGACGACGGAGCCCTTGCGGCCGCCCAGCGCGTCGCGCGCCACGCGCTGGGCGCGCGGATCGAGGTTCGTCACGACGTTGTCGCCCTCACGGCGCTTGCCGCGCAGCTGGTCGACGACCGACGTCAGCTCGTTCTTCTCGCCGGCCAGCGCGGCGTTGCGCGAGCGCTCGAGGCCGGCGCGCCCGATGCGCAGGAAGTCGTAGCCGAGCGCGTGCGCGAAGAGCCGCGCCTCGGGCGTGTAGCGGCGGCGGTAGAGGCTGTCGGAGCCCTGCAGCGACCGCGCCAGCACGCTGTTGTCGCGCGCCCGGATGAGGCCGCGGCGCACGCGCTGCTGCTCGATCTGCGCGCGCGCGTTGAGCTTGTTGTCGCGGTACTCCTTCGCGTTGATGACGCTGTTCCAGCTTGTCATCGCGACGAGCGCGGCGAAGAGGACCAGCACCAGCCCGAAGAGCTTGAGGATCGGCGCGTTCATCGCAGCTCGGCCTCCCGCCGCGCCCGGTCGGAGACGAGCAGCAGCAGCGCGAGCAGGATGAAGTTCGCGACGATCGAGGAGCCGCCGTAGGAGATGAACGGCAGCGTCACGCCGGTCAGCGGGATGAGCTTCGTCACGCCGCCGACGATGACGAAGACCTGCAGCGCCAGGACGGCCGTGAGGCCGGTCGCCAGGAGCTTGGAGAACGAGTCCGTCGCGAGCATCGCGGTCTTGAATCCGCGCTCGACGAACAGCAGGTAGACGATCAGGACCGCCGCCGCGCCGAGCAGCCCCAGCTCGTCGGTGATCACGGCGTAGATGAAGTCCGTGTGCGCCGCGGGCAGGATCGGCGGGTTGTCGCCGAGGCGGATGATCGCCTGGCCGAAGCCCTGGCCGAAGAGCCCGCCGTCGGCCTGCGAGAAGATCGACTGGGCGATCTGGAAGCTGCCGCCGACCGTCTGGTTGTAGAGCTCGGGGTTGAACGGGTGCAGCCAGGCGTCCACGCGGTGCTGGATCGTCGGCCGCACGGCATACAGCGTCCGCGCCCCCACCGCGAACAGCGTCACGCCGATGACGACGAACGAGATCCGGTTCGTGGCGACGTAGATGAGCGCCAGGAAGCCGCCGAAGAACATGAGCGACGAGCCGAGGTCCTGGATGACGAAGAGCAGCACCATCGCGGTTCCCCAGACCGCCAGCAGCGGCCCGAGGTGCTTCAGCGGCGGGAACGTGATCCCGGCGAAGCGGCGCGCCCCGACGACGAGCACCTGTCGCGTGTCGCGCAGGTAGGACGCGAGGAAGATGACGATCGCGATCTTCGCGAGCTCGGCCGGCTGGAAGGCGATCGGGCCGAGGTGGAAGGACAGGTAGGCGCCGTTGACCGGGCTGCCCAGCCGCGGCAGCAGCAGGAGCATGATCCCGACGAGGGCGATGCTGTAGCGGTAGCGCTCGAGCACGCGGTGGTCGCGGCGCAGCGCCACGATCGTGCCCGCGAAGAAGGCGAGGCCGACGACGAACCACTTCGCCTGGTCGCGCGCGAG
>DASWQM010000025.1:0-9740 GCA_036403675.1 Solirubrobacteraceae bacterium
GGAGGCGAGCGCTCGCGCGGTCACGACGTCCTGCGTGCCGAGGCCGGCGCGCCACGCCTCGGCGCGCTCGCAGACGACCGTCGCGTTCCCGAGCCCCATCGCCGCGACCGCCCGCTCGAGGAAGGCGCACTTGCGCCGGCTGCTCTCGACCAGCGCCATCTCCGCCCGCGGCAGCGCCGCCGCCAGGACCAGCCCTGGAAACCCCGCCCCGGAGCCGAGATCGGCGATCCGGCGGGCCTGCCGCACGGCGTCGAGCTCCAGCCCCACGAGGGCGTCGGCGACGTGGATCTCGAGCGCCGCGACCGGGTCGCGCACGGTCGTCGGCGCGAGCGGGTCCGCGGCCACGAGGTCGAGCAGGCGTTCGAGTTGCGCCGTGGCGGCATCCGGGAGCCCGAAGCGCTGGGCAAGCCGCTCGAGCGCGGCCGGGGGGTCCGGCAACGGGCTCAGCCCCCCTCCCGTGCCTGCACCCGCGCGATGTAGGCCTCGTAGCGCCGGCGCATCTCGTCCAGCCGCCCGGCGGCGTGCGCATCCAGTTCGGCTACGACGAGCTCTTCGAGCACCGGCAGCACGTCCTCGACGAGGGCCGGCCCGCGCGCGACCCACTGGAAGTACGACCGCTCGCCGTGGTGGTACGGCCCGTAGAGGCGCGAGCGCGGGAAGCGGGTGACGAGCCAGCGCATGAGCGCCTCGTGGCGGACGTGCTTGCGCAGCACCACGTGCGGCTGCTTGCCATCCCCGCCGAAGGAGCCCTCGCTCATGAGGATCCCGGCGACGAGCCCACGCTCGATGTCGGTCAGCATCCCCTCAAGTGTTTCACCGGGGAGAAAAACGTGAAACGGCGGAGCGGGCGCCTACTACAGCGGCGCGACGACGAGGTGGCGATCGGGCTCGTCCCCCTCGGAGTACGTCTGCACCTGGGCGTGGTCGCGCAGGTACTCGTGCACGAGCCGCCGCTCGCTCGCGGTCATCGCGTCGAGCGACACCGGCCGGCCGTAGCGCAGGGCGTCCTCGGCGGCCTGGTCGGCCTGGCGCCTGAGCATGACCTCGCGGCGCTCCCGGTAGCCCTCGGCGTCGATGACGATCCGGCGTGGCTCGGCCGCGCGCGGCGGGCCGCCGGCGCGCTGCGCGAGGTGCTGCACGGCGTCGATCGTCTGGCCGTGGCGGCCGATGAAGAGGCCGAGGTCCTCGCCGTGCACCGTGCCCGTGCAGACCTCCCCGTCGTCGATCACCTCGACGCTCGCGTCGAGCCCAAGCGCATCGACGACGCGCTCGAGCAACTCGCGGACCGCCTCCGCCGGCTCGTCCCGATCGCTGCTCACCGCCGCCGCCCCGAGCGCTTCTTCTTCTTGCGCGGCGGGCGCGGCGGCGGGCTCGGCGCGGGCCTCGTCCGGGATTTCGCGGCGGACCCGTCGGAGTCAGCCGCCGGCGACGGTGCGGGCCTCGCTGCCGCCGGCGCACCACCGGCAAGCCTCGCGAAGAAGCCCCCGACACCGCCGCCATCACCGCCGCCCGCGGCGGCCGCGGGTGCGGGCTGCGCGGGCATGATCGGTCCCAGCTTCTTGCGCAGGATGTAGCCCTGGCCGACGGTCCAGAGGTTCGTCGTGATCCAGTAGACGATGAGGCCGGCCGGGAAGCGGATGATGAGCAACACGAAGAAGAACGGCAGGCCGTACATGATCAGCCGCGTGTTGCGATCGCCGGTCGACGGCGTGAGGATGCTCGACAGCAGCTGCGAGCCGACGTAGAGCACGATGAGGACGGCGAGCACCCATCCGTGCGCCGGGGCTGTGAGGTCGGGGACGAAGAGGAAGCCCTCGCCGCAGGGCTTCGCCGTCTGGCCGCAGATCTCTATGCGCAGGTCGGTCTGCAGGAGGTAGAAGAGCCCGATGAAGAGCGGCAGCTGAGCGACCATCGGCAGGCACGAGGCAAACGGGTTGATCTTGTGCGACGCATAGACCTTCATGGTCTCCTGCTGCACGCGCTGCTTGTCGTCTTTGTACTTCTCCTTGACCTCCTTGAGCTGCGGCGCGATGTCTGCGATCGCCTTCATCGACTTGAACTGCTTCACGGTCAGCGGCGCCAGGAGCGCCCGCACGAACACCGTCAGCAGGACGATCGAGAAGCCCCAGCTCACCCCGAGCGTGTCGTGGATGAAGATGAGCACCGGCTTGAGCAGGTCGATGATGACCTTGACCGGTGCGATGATGGCGAGGGGGGCGATCATGTCGGAGAGCCGGCGGGCGGGCGGGATTGGAACACGCGCTGGGCTTGCACCGGGTCGTAGCCGCCATGGCTGAACGGGTTGCAGCGCAGCACGCGCCAGGCCGCCAGCACGAGGCCGCGAAGTATGCCGAACTCCTGCAGCGCCTGGACGGCATAGCTCGAGCAGGTCGGCTCGTACTTGCAGCGCCGCGGCAGCGCCGGCGAGATGAGCCGCTGGTAGAGGACGATCGGCGCCTGGACGATCCGCACGACGGGCCTCATGGGCGTGCCGCCCGCTCGAAGAGCTCGCGCAGCGACTCGCGGAATCCCGCCAGGCCCTCACGCTCGGCGAGCTCGTGCGCACCCGGCCGCGCGACGACGACGACGTCGTGCCTCTCGGGCACCACCGCCGACTCGGCCGCGAACGCCTCGCGGACGAGACGCTTGACGCGATTACGCTCCGTGGCGCCGCCGACCTTGCGCGAGACCGACAGACCGAGACGCGTCTCGGCGCCGCCGGCATCGCGCGGGAATGTGTACACGACGAAGTGCCGGTTGCCGTGGGACCGGCCCTGCCGGTACGCCCGCTCGAACTCCGCGCTGCGCGAGAGCCGGCCGCGCCGTCCCCGGCGCGGCGTCGAAGCGCTAGGCGGCTGATCGTCCACGTATCGCAGCGTAGATGGTCGCGCCCGCGGGCCAGGCGCCACGTCCGGCGTCAGACGGTGAGGCGCTTGCGGCCCTTGGCACGGCGCCGCTTCAGCGTCAGGCGACCGGCCTTCGTCTGCATGCGCTGGCGGAACCCGTGCGTGCGGGCGCGCTTGCGCTTCTTGGGCTGATAGGTGCGCTTCATGCGAGGCGAGATCCTAGCGGACGCGGCGTCCCGTCAGCGGCCGCAGACGTTTTTCCCGCGACGTGCGGGCTCTCCGCGGGCACCCCCCGAAGGCACCCCAGGACGGCCCCGTGGCCATTGGTATATTCGCCGCCGCCCGGGCCCCGTCATGGGGCCCGATGCCGTTTCGACGCGCCTCTCCGAAGGAGCCGATCACGCCTGCCGTCCCAACGCAGCTCGCGCATGACTGGGCGCTGATCCAAACGGAGCTGCGCGCCGCCGTGCCCGACTCGACGTTCGAGATCTGGCTCGCGCCGCTCACCGCCCGCGCGCTCGTCGACGACACGCTCGTCATCGCGGCACCCGACGAGATCCGCAGCTGGGTCGCCGACCGCTTCGCGCGTGTCCTGCGGACGTGCGCGGCGGCAGTGCTCGGGCCGCAGACGCTCGTCGACGTCGTCGCGCCCGACGCGGTACTCGAGATCGCCGGCCCGCGCGCCAACCGCCCGGCCCCCGACGCGCCCGCCGACGAGCACGACTTCCACCCCAAGCTCACGTTCGACCAGTTCGTCATCGGCGCGTCCAACCGCTTCGCGCACGCCGCCGCGCTCGCGGTCGCCGAGCTTCCCGGCCAGGCCTACAACCCGCTCTTCCTCTACGGCGCGCCGGGCCTCGGCAAGACCCACCTCCTGCACGCGATCGGCAACTACGTCCTCGCCCACGGCGGCGGCCTGCGCGTGCGCTCGACGACCGCGGAGCGCTTCACGAACGAGTTCGTCGCCGCGCTGCAGACACGCGATGTCGAGGGCTTCAAGGCGCGCTTCCGCGACACCGACGTCCTGCTCATCGACGACGTCCAGTTCCTCCAGCGCAAGGCGAAGACCGAGGAGGAGTTCTTCCACACGTTCAACGCGCTGTACGAGACCGGCAGCCAGCTCGTGCTGACGTGCGATCGCCTGCCCGCCGACATGGCCGCGCTCGAGGAGCGCCTGCTCGAGCGCTTCCAGGCGGGGCTCGTGGCCGAGCTCGAGCCGCCGGACTTCGCGACGCGCCTGGCGATCCTGCGCAAGCGGGTCCAGCACGACGGCATCGCGCTCGGCGACGAGGGCGCGCTGCACGCGATCGCCCACCGCATCACGTCCAACGCGCGCACGCTCGAGGGCGCGCTCATCCGCGTCGTCGCCTACCACTCGCTCACCGGCCGGGCGATCGACGCCGCGCTCGCCGACGAGGTGCTCGGGCGCCTCTACCCGCAGAGCTCCGCGGGCGGCGGCCCCCCCACGATCGAGCGCGTCCAGGAGCTCGCCTGCGAGGCGTTCGACGTCACCCGCGACGAGCTGCTGTCGGCCTCCCGCAACGCGCGCCTCGCATGGGCGCGGCAGGTCGCGATGTACCTCGCGCGCGAGCACACCGGAGCGACGCTGCCGGCGATCGGGCGCAGCTTCGGCGGGCGCAACCACACGACCGTCATGTACGCCTGCCGGCGCGCCGGCGAGCGCATCGCCGCCGACCCCGCCGCCAAGGCCCTCGTGCACGATCTCGAACGCCGCCTCACGAGCCCCGGCTGAGCGACCGTCGGACTTGACACACTCTGCCCACCTCAGCGCCGTGCCACTACGTCCGTCCGTCCAGCATCCTCCGCGCGTTCTCGCGGTTGTGCACACTTCCACACCCCCTATGACCTCCATTCCATCCGTGAGGTGCCCATCGTGAAGTTCTCGACGTCATGCGCGGACCTGCTCGCGCAGCTCGGCGTCGTCTCCCGCGTCGCCTCCACGCGCAGCGCGGTCCAGGCGCTGTCCGGCGTCCAGCTCAGCGCCGGTGCCGACGGCGCCGAGCTGCGCGCCACCGACATGGAGGTCGGGCTCCGTGTGCCGCTGCCGGCGACGATCGAGCGCGAGGGGACGGTCGTGCTGCCGGCGCGGCTCATGCTCGAGGTGGCGCGCTCGCTGCCGGGCGAGCAGGCGATCCTGGAGCTGCGCCCCACCGAGCAGGACGTCGAGATCGTCTCCGGCGCGGCGACGTTCCACATCCGCACGCTGCGGGCCGAGGACTTCCCTCCGCTGCCCGAGCCCGGCGGCGAGAACATCGTCGACGTGCCGGCGGCCGCGTTCGTCGAGACGATCAACCGCGTCGCGCGGTCGGCCTCACGCGACGAGACGCGTCCGATCCTCACCGGCATCCTCGTGTCCGCGTCGGGCGCCGAGCTGCGCATGGTCGCGACGGACTCCTACCGTCTGAGCGTGAAGGAGACGCAGCTCGAGGCGCCGCTGGAGGGCGGCTTCGAGGCCAACGTGCCGGCACGCGCGCTTCAGGAGCTCGCGCGGATCGCCCAGGCGACAGCCGCCGACACGCTGACAGTCTCCGTGCGCTCCAACCAGATCGTCTTCGAGGCCGGCGGCGACGTGCTCTCCTCGCGCCTCATCGATGGTCAATTCCCGAACTACCGCCAGCTCCTGCCGGATGCGTACGAGCACGAGCTGACGCTGTCCTCCAGCGAGCTCACCGAGGTCGTCCGGCGCATCAGCCTCATGGCCCAGAAGAACGCGCCGCTGCGCCTGAACTTCACCGAGGGCGAGCTGACGGTGTCGGCGCAGACGCCGGACGTCGGCGAGGCGCGCGAGACGCTGCCGGTTCCGTTCGCGGGCGAACCGTTCGAGATCGGCTTCAACCCCGAGTTCCTGCGCGACGGCCTCGAAAGCGCGGAGGGGACGGACCTCGTGCTGAAGCTCATCAGCCCGCTGCGCCCGGGGCTCATCGAGTCCGCCGACGGCAGCGGCTTCCTCTACCTCATCATGCCGATCAGGCTCAACGTCTAGGGACCCCGTGCTCGCGACCCGTCTGCGGCTGCGCGACTTCCGCAGTTACGCGGCGGTCGACGTCGAGCTGGGCGGCGGCCTGACGGTCGTGCACGGGCGTAACGGCGCCGGCAAGACGAACCTCCTCGAGGCGCTGTACTTCGGCTGCACCGGGCGCTCGTGCCGGACGTCCAACGAGCGCGAGGTCGTGCGCTTCGATGCCACCACCACGCGCGTCGAGGTCGACCTGCGCGACGACGAGGGACGCGCCCACGCGCTCACCGTCGGCTTCACCCCGGGCGAGGCCAAGCGCCTGCAGGCCGACGGCGTCACGGTCGAGCGGCTCGTCGACGTCGAGATGCGCCCGCTCGTCTGCGTCTTCCTCCCCGACCGGCTCGAGCTCGTGAAGGGCCCGCCGGCACTGCGGCGCTCGCACGTCGACCAGGTCGTCGCCGCGAGCTGGCCCGCGCGGGCCGCGACGCGACGTGCCTACGGCCGCGCGCTCGCGCAGCGCAACGCGCTGCTGGCGGGCATCCGCAGCGGTCGCGCCGCGCGCAGCTCGCTGCCGGCCTGGGACAGCGAGCTGGCCCGCCACGGAATCGAGCTGCGCGACGACCGTGCGGCGGTCGTCGACCGGCTCGCGCCCCGCTTCGCGGTCCTCGCCGAGGCGCTCGGCCTCGGCGCCGGCGCCGAGCTGCGCTACCGCCCGCGCTCGCGCGCCGCCGACGCCGACGGCCTGGCAGCCGAGCTCGCCGAGCGCACCGAGTCCGATCTGGAGCGCGGCTTCACGGGCCACGGGCCGCACCGCGACGACCTCGCCTTCCTGCACTCCGGTCGCGAGCTGCGCGCGTACGGCTCGCAGGGCGAGCAACGCCTCGCGCTGCTCGCCCTCCTGCTCGCCGAGCGCGAGGCGCTTGCCGAGACGCGTGGTGCGGTCCCGCTCATGCTGCTCGACGACGTCATGAGCGAGCTCGACCCCGATCGCCGGGCCCTGCTCGCCGGGCTGCTGCGTGCGGACGGGCAGAGCATCGTCACGACGACCGACGTCGCCCATGTCCCGGGCGCCGACGATCCCGCCGTGGCGCGGCTCGCCGTGTCCGGGGGCGCCGTGCTGCGCGAGGCGGTGGCGGCATGAGAGCGCCTCGGCGCTGGGGCTTGCGATGACCGCGCGCCGCGCGCCGCGGCCGCTCGGGCCGGTGGTGGAGGCGCTCGCCGCGCGCCTGGCGCCGGCGACGCTGCTGGCTGACGTCCAGCGCGTCTGGAAGGCCGCCGCCGGCGCCGCGATCGCGGCCGAGGCGCACCCGGTCTCCGAGCGCGACGGGACGCTGACGCTGCGCTGCTCGTCGGCGGTGTGGATGCAGGAGATCGACCTCATGGGGCCGGCGCTCGTCGCGCAGCTCAACCGCGCGCTGGGGGCAGAGCGGGTCCGCGCGGTGCGCTGCGTGGCGACCGATCGTCGCCGCAGGGGCTGAGCGCGGTGACGCGGCGCGTTCAGTCCGAAGCGCGGAAGCTGATCGCGTCGGCGGTCGTCACCGTTCCCGCGAAGAGGAACGCCGTCTGGCGCAGCGACGACTCGAGGTCGAACGGGTCGAGCGCCGAGACGGCGTCGCGGGGGATGACGACGTCATACCAGCGCAACGCCGCGCTTGCGGCCGTGTAATGAACACAGATGTTGGCCACCGTCCCGCAGATGACGAGCGTGTCGACGTGCCGCAGGCGCAGGAGGTGGTCGAGGTGGGTGCCGTAGAAGGCGTCGTAGCGGACCTTCTGGATGACGGTGTCGCCGTCACCCGGCGTGAGGTCGTCGACGATCCGCCAGCCCCAGCTGCCGCGGCGCGCGTGCTCAGGCCAGATCTCCCACTCGGGATCGCCGTCGTCATGCGTGTCCTGGGTGTAGACGACCGGCATGCCCGCCGCCCGCGTGCGCTCGGCCAGGCGCGCGATCACGGGTACCGTGGCCGCGGCGTCGGGCACGCTCAGCGCGCCGCCGGAGCCGACGAAGTCGTTCTGCATGTCGACGATCAGCAGCGCCGTCCGGGCGGCGTCCAGCGTGACCTCCTCGCGAACCTCGTACGGCGGGACCTCGACCGTGCTCATCACGCCTTCGCCTACCCGCTGGCGGCCCGCGCCTCGCATACCGCACGCGCCTCCGGAAACCAGCGCCTGACGCCGCACGGCGGAGCCCGCTTCGCGGCGACGTCCCCACAGGCTTGCGGCACGCCCGCAGCGACCCAATTTTCGGGCATTTTGCAGGTATTTCGTTGCATATACGGGGCCGAGTTTGTGACGAGCTTGTGCTATCCTCATGGCAACCAGCTGTACCAGCCCCGGCCCGTCGGAGCTCGACGCGGACCCGGGGCTTCTTCACGTTCGGAGGATTAGTGGCGAAGGACGACAACAGGCTCGACGGAAAGACCACGACGGGCTCCTACGATGCCCAGGACATCACCGTCCTGGAGGGCCTCGAGGCGGTCCGCAAGCGGCCTGGCATGTACATCGGGTCGACCGGCGTGCGCGGCCTGCACCACCTCGTCTACGAGCTCGTCGACAACTCCGTCGACGAGGCCATCGCCGGCCACTGCGACATCGTCGCCGTCACGATTCACCCCGACAACTCCGTCACGGTCGCCGACGACGGCCGCGGCATCCCAGTGTCGATCATGGAGAAGGAGCAGCGCCCGGCCGTCGAGGTCGTGCTGACGGTCCTGCACGCCGGCGGCAAGTTCGGCACCGGCGGCGGCTACAAGGTCTCCGGCGGCCTGCACGGCGTCGGCGCATCGGTCGTCAACGCGCTCTCCGAGCAGCTGCACATCGACGTGCGCCGCGACGGCTACGTCTGGAGCCAGGACTACGAGCGCGGCATCCCGCGCAGCCCGCTCACGCGCGGCGAGCCGACGAGCGAGACCGGGACGACGATCACCTTCCGTCCCGACGCCGAGATCTTCGAGACGACCGACCTCGACTTCTCGACGCTCGAGCAGCGCCTGCGCGAGACGGCCTTCCTCACGCGCGGGCTGAAGATCTCGATCGTCGACGAGCGCGGCGAGGGCACATCGGCCGAGTTCCAGTACGACGGGGGCATCGAGGACTTCGTCCGTCACCTCAACGCCAACAAGGAGTCGATCGGCCGCAAGGTCGTCTTCTTCGAGGGTGACAGCGACGAGGGCGCCGTCGAGGTCGCGATGCAGTGGAACACGACGTATCAGGAGTCGGTGTTCTCGTTCGCCAACAACATCAACACGCACGAGGGCGGCTCGCACCTGTCCGGCTTCCGGTCGGCGCTGACGACGGTCCTCAACCGCTACGCGAAGGCGCGCGGCCTGCTGAAGGAGCGCGACGACAACCTGACCGGTGAGGACGTGCGCGAGGGGCTGACCGCTGTCATCTCGGCGAAGCTGACCGACCCGCAGTTCGAGGGGCAGACGAAGACGAAGCTCGGCAACCCCGGCATGGAGGGGTTCGTGCGCTCGATCGTCTACGACCGCCTCGGCGAGTTCCTGGAGGAGAACCCCTCGGAGGCCAACGCGATCATCCGCAAGGCCGTCTCGGCCGCGCAGGCGCGCGCGGCGGCGCGCAAGGCCCGCGACCTCACCCGCCGCAAGTCGGCGCTGGAGAACTCGACGCTCCCGGGCAAGCTCGCCGACTGCTCGGTGAAGGACCCGTCGCTCGCCGAGCTCTTCATCGTCGAGGGCGACTCGGCCGGCGGCTCGGCGAAGCAGGGCCGCGACCGCAACACGCAGGCCGTGCTGCCGCTGCGCGGCAAGATCCTGAACGTCGAGAAGAGCCGCATCGACAAGGTCCTCAAGAACGTCGAGATCCAGGCGCTCATCACGGCGATCGGCACGGGCGTCCGCGACGAGTTCGACATCGAGAAGGCCCGCTACCACAAGATCATCCTCATGACGGACGCC
>DASWQM010000026.1:0-16338 GCA_036403675.1 Solirubrobacteraceae bacterium
GCTGCGCGCCGGCGCGCAGTCCCGCGCGGCCGCGCCGGCGGTCGCCGTCCGAGCGCGGCAGCAGCCGCAGCTCGCGCGCGAAGTCCTGCGCCGCCGCAAGGTAGACCGCCTGGCGCAGCGTCACGCGCAACGACGCCTCCACGCGGCCGCCTGGCGCCGGCCTGGCGGCGGATCCGCCCGCGGGCCCCTCTCCGGCGGCCGCCGGCGCGGCGTCGAGCACCTCGACGTCCTCGAGCGCGAGCACGGCCTCGCCGCTCGCGCCCTCGCGCGGCTCGGGCGTCACGAGGACGTCCACGTGGCTGCCGGGCGTCACGAGCTCGGGCGTGGCGAGCGCCACCACGCGCGCGATGCGCTCACCGCGCCGGATCCCCGGGCCGACGGGCCGTGCACGCCCGTCACCGACCATCGAGGCCGCGATGTCGCTGCCGGGCGCGATGTCCACGGCTGCCCGCAGTCCCACGACCGCGTCCGGCGACGCAACCGCGCCCGCGGGCGCGAAGTGCCGAGGCACGCGGCGGATCGCCAGCGCACGCGGGCGCACCGCGGCCCCCGCGGCGATCGGCTCGTGCGCGACCACGACGTCGACGAGCCCGCCGACGCGCCGCGCCAGCGCCGCCTCGCGCCCGGCGACGTTCGACGCCGCCAGCCCGCCGAGCACGAGCGCGAGGCCCCCGAGCAGGAGGGCGCGGCGCCGGTGACTCACGCCGGCCTCCGCACGACCGGCAGCTCCATCCCGATGCGCGCCCCGCGCGGCGCCGGCGCCGCGATGATCCGGCCCCCGTGGCGATCGGCGATCTCGGCTGCGATCGCGAGCCCGCGGCCGCGGCGCCCGCGGCCGGCGCGGGCACGCCGCGTCAGAGCCGCGACCGGCGACGGCAGCCCCGGTCCCTCGTCGACGACCTCGATGCGGACGTGGCGCGCGCCGACGGTACGCGCGGTGAGCTCGACGCGCCCGGGCGCGTGCTCGAGGGCGTTGGCGACGAGATTGGAGATCGCCTGCGCGAGGCGCAGGCGGTCGCCGCGCACGAACGCGCTCGGCAGCGCGCTGCCGAGCGCCAGCGTGCTCTGGAAGGCGCCGGCGACGACCTGCCAGCTCGCGAGCTGCTCTTCGAGCAGCTCGGCGATCTCGACCGGCTCATCGCGGTCGAGCGTCCGCCGCCCGCTGCGCGCCGCCGCGAAGTCGTCGAGCGCGAGCCCCGCCCGGCGCAGCTCCAGCTCGAGCGAGGCAAGCCGCTCCGGCGGCGCCTCGCCGCGCCGCTCCATCGTCGCCAGGCTCAGCCGCACGGCGGTCAGCGGCCCTCGCAGCTCATGGCACGCGCGCGCGACGAGCTCACGGCGCCGGCGCAGCTCCAGGCAGCAGGCGATCACCGCGGCGAAGCCGGTCGCGGCAAGCACCCAGGCTGTCGTGAGCGTCGTCATGGGCTCTGGCGGCCGCCGTCTCCCCCGGAGCGCGGGACCTCCCACAGGTCATAGGGCCACGGCCGCCGACTTTCGCCCCCTCCGGCGCGGATCCGTCAGACGGCGACATCGAGGCCGGCGCGAAGCGCTGTCGGAACATGCGCGGGCACGTGCGCCAGCGGCCCGTCCAGGAGCCGGTAGCCGACGCCCCACACGTTGACGATGTAGCGCTCGCCGTGGGTGGCGAGCTTGTGGCGCAGCCGGCACGCATGCGAGTCCAGGGTGCGCGTCGAGCCGAGCGAGCGAAAGCCCCAGATCGAGCGCAGGAGCTCCTCCTTGGTGAAGACGCGCGTCGGCTCGCTGACGAGCGTCCGCAGGAGGGCGAACTCCTTCTGCGACAGGACGACCCGCTCGCCGTGTAGGCGCACCTCCCGCGAGGGCGGGTCGACCTCGAGCGGGCCGGCGCGCAGCAGGCCGCGCGCCGGCGTGTGGTGCGCGCGGCGCAGCAGCGCGGCGACGCGCACGCGCAGTTCCGGGTAGCTGAACGGCTTGCAGACGTAGTCGTCGGCCCCGCGGTCGAAGCCGCGGACGCGGTCGAGCTCGGTGGTACGGCCGCTGACGACCATGAGCGGCGTGTCGGGATCGACGCGGCTGGCGACCCCGTCGGACGAGCGCACGCGGCGCAGCAGCTCGAAGCCGCTGCCATCGGGCAGCCCGAGGTCGACGAGGGCGAGGTCGGGGAACTTGCGCTCGAGCAGGCGCAGCCCGTCGGCGGCGCACTCGGCGACGAGTAGGTCGTAGCCGTCGGCCGCGAGGTTGTCGGCGAGGAACGTGCGCGTCGCGTCGTCGTCCTCGACGACGAGGATGGTGGAGGCGTCGTCGTCGGTCATGCCCCACTGAGGCGCCGGGCGGCTGAAATTCGCCCCCCGGTCGTGCGGCCGACGACCACGCGGTTCGTATGTCGACTGCCGAGGGAGTAGCGTGCTGGTCGAGCTGGCCCTGCGAGCGGGACTTCAGCCTTTGGCCCGAGAGCAGCCGAAGCGCACATCGCGCTGAGGCGCGGAGCTTGAGGCAATGATCGAAACCCGCGGGGCCAGCCGCTGGTCCCCCGCGTGGAGGTCTCGTTCCCTCTTCCCCTCTCGCGCGACCCCCATCAGAGGGCCGGAAGGTCACGAGCAATGCAAACCGATCGTACGGGCGACGGAGCCGCACGCCCGCCGTCGGGCGACTCGTCGCGGATCGAGGAGCTGCGCGCCGAGGCGCGCTATCACCGCGAGCGCTATGACCTGTACCGGGCAAAGATGTACGGGCTGCGTCCGACGACCATGACTCGGCTCCGGGAACTCGAACGCGCCCACCAGGGCGCCGAAGCCCGCCTGCGTGACGCCGAGCAGCAGCAGGAATCGACCAGCCGCGACTGACGGGCCGGGCGCTCACCGGACCGACTGCGCGATCTGCAGCGCGGGCGCCAGGCCGACGTCGGCCTCAAGGCGCACAGCAGCGGTCCGCGCTGCCAGAGCAGCACGCGGCCCGAGGTCCGGGCCGCTGTCCTCGGTGATCTGCCCCGAGGCGTCGCGGAAGAGCACGGCGTGCGCAGCGGCGACGTAAGACGAACGTCACGCGCGCCGCCGCCCGCGGTGCGCGCGAGGTGGACGGCGCCGCGTCGTGCGCGAGCAGGATCGCGAAGCCGCCCACCCGCCGACCCTCGCCGACCCTCACGCGCCGGCCGAGGTCGCGCCCGGCCGGCGCCGGCGGGACGGGGTGCGCGGCACGCACCGGCCCCGCCGCCGACATCGGCCCCCCAGTGCAGCGGCGCGGGCCTAAGCAGCGCATAAAGAACGTAAATAACAAAGCAGCACTATTGAACTTCTACAGCGCAGCAGATATCGTTGCCCGAAGCGAGCGAAGACCGACAGGCCACTGTCGAAGGAGGTGGAAGCGATGTCGAGCACTGAGAACGGAGCGGATGACCCACAGGCACGCGACACGAGCCTCCTCACTCAGCTGGTCTTGGAGGTCTATCTCGCTGCTTGGACGAGGAGCGCCTCAAAGGATGAGCAGCGACTTCGGCCCGTCGCCGCGTCCTCCGACGAAGGGGATCGCGGCGACGCGGACGGCGTACCTGGCCTCGACCGCTTCGACTGCAGGACCCGGCGGCGTCAGCGTTCGGTGCAACACACGACTGCTTTTCGGTATGTTGAGCCCGTTGCTCACCTAATGACTCGAAGCGGTCCTTGTCCGCGCGGCCATCGATGGCACGAGTCCTTGCACCGGCATCGACGAGCCTCTTCCCTTTTCGCCTCGGATGGCGCTCATTCCACCAATTTGTGGATAGGAGGTTGAGGTGTCGCATCTCCATCGAGTCATCCCGCAGGCGGATCGTGCAGCGTCCAAGGCAAGCTCGTCCGGCCGCAGGACCGTGGACGCTCCGCAGACGGTGCCCGTGGAACTCCTGACGGTGTCCGAGGCCGCGGAGCTCCTGCGCGTCTCCGACGGAACGATCCGCAACTGGATCACGGCCGGCAGCATTCCTTACATCCAGCTGCCGCCTGTCGGCCAGCGAAAGCAATATCGGATTCCTCTGCAGGGTCTCCTCGGATCGCTGGAGGGCAATTACGATCTGCGCGGCGCGCTCCAGGAGCAGAACGCGCGGATGCAGGGCGCCGCGCTTTCGGAGGACTAGCCTTCGGGTTCAAGGCGTTCACACGCACCCGACTGACGAGACTAGTTCTGGTCGGCATGTGTCTGAAGTCACATTTCTCGGTGGGCGGTTGAGGCGATACGCTCGCCCCCATGCCGTTGGTGGTCCTGGACCCTGTCGTGCTCGTCAATACCGGCAAAGTGCCGAACGGACCCAGCGCCAAGCTCCTCACGTTGCTTGCGTACGGGAGAGCCATCGGATACCTCAACGCCGGGGCCGACGCCGAGGCCCAATGGTTGCGGCAATGGCTCTCGGACACACCTCGTGGTGAGGCGCGTGGCTGGGCGTCGATGGATCGCGACGCCTATGCCTACACGTTCGCTGCCCGCAATGCCCTCGTTCAAAGCATCCCGGCTCAGGGCCGGTCCATCGACTGGTGTCTGGCCATCTCAAAGACGCTGATCGACCGGGTGGTACGACGGATCGGCAGACTGCGTGACTCAGAAGATCTCGAGCTCGACGCCGGCATCGTCGCGGCGGCCGTCAGCGTTCACGCCGCTCGATGGATCACGGAAGACTGGGAATCGACGCCCGACTACACCTCGACAGGCGACATAGATGCCAACGTGAGCATCCACACCGCGCTACGAGCTGGGGCACCACTGGTCATCACGAAGCTTCCGGACGCCTGCGAGCCGGAGACTCCCAAGATGTACTACCCGACCGACGGAGACGACGGGTACCCGCTGGGCGCGACCCGGGCGGTGCATTTCGACCTGCTCATCCACGCCTTCCGCCAAGAGTTCGAGTTTCACGCCATCGATGCCGGCGTCCTCGAAGAGATCGCTCCGACGGGAACGCAGCGCCCGGCGTCGTCGGCCGAGCAGCAGCACGTGACGTGAGCGGCCGTCCTTCGGGACGCTGGAGCGCGACAACGAACCGCGAACGTCGGTGCTCAGAGCAGTCGTGAGCTCGTTCATGCCTCTGGTGCCGGCGATTCAGGCTACGTCGCCCGTCTTCGCCGCCCTCGATGCCGTCGACCGCGTAATAACGCACCGAGAGTAAATAAGCTAATTGACATGTCTAGCGTAATCAGCTAGCTTGGTCTGATAGGGAAGCTGAGCCGCGAAGGAAGGTACGATGCACGCTGCTGATCAGGCATACGACAGACCGGCATCCACAGGGCTCCTGACGGAGTTGGTCCTGCCCGTCTATCTCGCGGCCTGGACGAGGGCGTCGACCGAGAACGACCGGCTTCGGCCGCGTGTCACAGCTCGCGACGAGACGGCCTCAGACGACGACGGCGATGAGGGCTTCCTCGAGCGTCCGGTTGCTGAACGCCGTCGGAGGCTCGCATCGGTCGTGCCTGACACGGTTGCCAGTCGCACCGTGCGCAGGGACTCAACCGGGCGTTGTCCGGCTCGTCGCTTCAACCGCGTCGGATATATCCCCAGCCCTACGACTATCCCCCATCTCGTGGACAGCACACCGGATTGGTGAAAGGGGGTTCAAATGTCGTCCTTCGATCAGGCGATGCAGGTCCAGCCGAACGGCAGTGCCGCGTCGTCCCTGCACGTTGCGCGAGGAGCGCATGTAGACCTCCTGACGGTCTCGGAGGCGGCGGTGATGCTACGGGTGTCCGACGCAACGATCCGCAACTGGATCGCCGCCGAGAGCATCCCGTACATCCAGCTGCCACCGGTGCGCCAGCGCAAGCGGTATCGGATCCCGCTCCAGGGTCTTCTCGCGTCGCTGGAGGGCAATTACGATCTGCGCGGCGCGCTCCAGGAGCAGAACGCCCGGATGCGCGAGGCCGACCTTTCGGAGGACTAGCTCGTGGTGGTGCTCGGTCCCTGTCGTCAAGCACGGGCGAGGAGCACCACCGCTAGCGCCAGCTCTTCTGCCACGCCCACTTCGTTTTGGCGTCGGCTACGACGAGGCCCGACGACGGCAGCTTGTCGTGCACTCCACTCGCTCCACGGAGATCTGCACCACGCAGGTCGGTGCTCTCCCAGGCGACTTCGTCGAGCACTGCCGCGCGAAGGGATGCCCGCTCCGCGTGCGCATATGACAGATCGCCGCCGGTCAGCGCAGCGCCATCGAGCTTGCACCGCTGCAAGCTCGCCGCTCGCAGCGTCGCCTCGTTCATCCGCGCCCCCGAAAGGTCGGCATCCGAGAGGAAGGCGCCCCGGAAGTTCGACGTCCGAAGATCCGCGTCCCTGAGATCGACTCCCTGAAGCGGGGCGTTACGAAAGTCGATGCCAGAGAAGTTGATGCGGGGCTCCTTGGGATCCCAGGCAACACGTCTGCCGCGGAGCACCATCGCGACGGCCCGCACCTCTGGATCGACGCCGCGCCGCCACTCAAGCTCCAGGCGCTTGCCGTCCTCTCCGACTGCCGGATGAGTTGCACGCATGTGCTCGGCGAGGAGCGCCATGACGGCGCCGTGGTCCGCACGGGAATCGCGAGCGACGCGCCCGAGCGCATAGATCGCGCCGACCCGCACGCTTACCTTCTCCTCCTCCCCCAGCCGCTCGACCGAGTTCGCCAACCGATCCGTGATCTGACCTTCGCGCGTCAACCACACCGTCCGCCACGTAAGGGCACCACCAACGATGAGCGCGAGCGCTCCCACCAGTTGCACACCCACCATGCGCACATCGTTGCGAGCGGCCAAGCGCTTCTCCTCCGTGGCCGCGTCGCGCGCATTCGTGAAATGCGCGTCGTCGACGAGGCGATTCGGGAGGACGAAGAACGCGATCACCGCGCTGGCGAAGCCCATCGCCACGAGGAGAATCACAACAAAGACGGCCGGCACCCGCCGCATCGCGCCAGCATCCAAGATCGATCGACCGCGAACAACCCGTTGCGCTGCCGGGTGAAGCCGCGCGCGAGCGGTCGGTGGCGACGGCGGCTGGTCGCGGCTGGATCGCGGCACGGCGGGGATGCTCGACCGCGCGCTCGTCAAGCAACGGCCCCTGGCGGCGGCCAAGCTGCCCGACGCCGCGGTCGCCACACAGGACACGAGCCTGCCGCCCGAAGTGGTCCTCCCCGACCGAGCGCCGACGTGCTCGCCGGCCTGCGGCATGCCGACGGCGGGACCGGCACGTGGGCGCTGGTCGCGGCAGCCGCGGCGACGGCGGTCGTGGCGGCGTTCGCGCTCGCCGCGGTGCTCGTCGCTACGCGCCGCACGCGCGCGCTCGCACGCGACAGTGGCGAGCCGGCGGGCGACGACGTGCTCGACGACCTGCGGCTGCTCGTGCTGACGGCGGGCGATCGCCTGCTGCCGGCGGGTGCGCTGGACCGCGTCCGCGGCAGCGCCGCGCGGCTCGCCGACGGACGGGTCGGCCGCGCCGTGTCGCTGCGCTCGCACCCGTGGCGCTTCTGCATGCTCACGGCGCTCGGCGCGGGCGCCGCGCTCGCCGCGGGCCACCTCGCCGGTGAGGGACCGCCCACGGATGGGATGCTCGTGCTGCTCGCCGTCAGCGGCCTCATCGTTGCCATCGAAGCGGCCGCGGTCATCGTCTGCTTCGCGCTCCTCGGCACGTTTCTCGGCATCCGCCGGCTGAGCCGCTGAGCGCCGCAAACAGGCGGAAATTGCGGCCGAATGTGCAACATCGTGTGCACCCCACATCGCAGGAAGGACTCCTGCCTAGGATGCCGACGCGCCATGGACGAGACCCAGCGACGCGGCAACTATGACTCGGGGGAGGACTTCGTCCTCGAGTATGGCGAGCTGCGCTTCACCTTCAACGAGCGCGATTTCAGCGAGCGTTGCGAGCAGGCGGCGCTGAAGCTCGGATTCGTCAACGGGCGCCTCGGCGAGAACGAGCTCGACGACCTCGTCAACCTCGCCGTCAACGGCGAGATCCAGGCTCCCGCGTCTCCGCTCGGCGAGCACGTCAACGACTGCTGGCCCGAGCTCTGCGGCCCCTCCGACCGCTCCCTCGTGCACTGGCTGCGGCGTCTCGTCTTCCGCTCGGCGTGGCTCGATCAGCGTGTGAAGGAGGGCGAGCTCGACATCGCCTTCGACGTGGCGACGCAGACGTTCGGCTACGTCCAGCCCGATCGCGACGGCGAGGCGATCGAGCTGTCGCCCGAGCCCTCGTGGGGCCGGGTCGCGTACATGCCGCGCTGAGCGCTACCCGATCGCCGCGGCGCGCGCCTCGGCGATCGCGGTCGCGCCCGCCTCGCCGACGAGCAGGTCGGGCTTGACGGTGCCGCTGGCGGGCAGGTCGAGCGCCGGGATGCGGCCGCTGCCGGCGAGCGCGGCGTCGAGCGCGATGACCGTCGTCTCGCCGCCGACCGGCTCGCGCGCCGTGGCGATGATCGTCAGCGACCCGCCGTCGACGATGTTGCGCGCGGCCGCGAGCGCGCGGCGCGCGACCGGCGGGGACACGTACTCGAGCGTGTCGACGAGCAGGACCGCGTGGCCGCCGCGCGCGGCGACGCGGCGCCCGGTCTCGACCGCGCGCTCGATCGCCTGGCCCTGGACGTCCGGCGGAGCGGCGAGCCCGAGCTCCGCGACCGGCTGCAGCTCGCCGGCCTTCCAGTCGCCGATCTCCTCGGGACGAACGCCGGCGAGCACGACGCTGACCTCGAGCTCGTCGCGACCCGCCAGCACGCCGGCGAGGCGGCGCAGCGCCTCGGTCTTGCCCGCGCGGGCGGCGCCGACGATGACGACGCGCGAGCCGCGGCCGAACGGCGTCAGCCACTCGATCGCCTTGAGCGTCGGGTCCTCGGAGTCCAGCGCGATGCGCTCGGTCGCGTACGTGCACGGCAGGTCGTCGTACTTCGTGCCCTCGGCGACCTCGTCCGCGGAGCGCCCGTTGATCGTGTCGACGCGGATGAGCGACGGGTAGCGCTCCGAGCGGCGCGGCGCGCGGAGCGGGCCGCTGACCTCGTCGCCGGACACGAGCTCGCAGCGCCGGACCTGCGCCGCGGAGATGTAGACGTCGTCGTCGGAGGCCTCCGGCGGCGCGACGCGGAGAAAGCCCGAGCCGTTGGGCAGCAGCTCGACGACGCCGGTCGCCGCGCGCTCCTCGGCCGCTGCGCGATCGCCGTCGTCGCGCCCGCCGCGCGCAGCGCGCGAACGCCCGCGGCGTGGCTCGGCGTCGGCGTCGGCGTCGCCCTCCGACGACTCGTCCTCCTGGACCTCGATGTCGCCGGGATCGCGGTCGCGCGCGCGGCCACGGCCACGGCCGCCACGCCGCGAGCGGCGTGGCTTGTCGGCCTCGGCCTCGGCCTCGACGGCGCCGTCGGCGGTCCCGTCGGCAGTCGTGTCGCCGTCGCCGGCCTCGCCGGCCTCGCCGGCCCCGCCCGCCTCGCCGCCCTGGCGCTCGATGATCGCGCCCACGAGGTCGGCCTTGCGCAGGCGCCGGTAGCCGTCGAGACCGAGCTCCGACGCGATCTCATGGAGATCTGCGAGTGAGCTGGACTCCAGTGCGGAGCGGGAGATGACGGACATGCGGTCCTCCTGTGGATCGTCGGTTGGCGTCCCGCCGCGTTGGACAGCGGCCGGCGACTCGTCCCAGAACCCTAGCGAGCGTGGCGGATCGCCTCGTCGAGCGCGAGCGCGGGATCGACCTCGAGCTCCCCGCGCAGCGCTGCCCGGACGGCAAGGAAGTCGGCCGCCTCGGCGACGTCGTGGACGCGCAGCACGTGGGCGCCGGCGTCGACACCGCGTGCCAGCGCCGCCAGGGTGCCGGCCAGCCGCTCGCGCGGTGCGCGCCCCGTGAGGGCGCCGACGAAGTCCTTGCGCGACACCGCCAGCAACAGTGGGCGCCCGAGCGCGTGGAGCTCCTCGAGGCGGCGCAGGAGCGCGATCGTCTGCGCGGGCGTCTTCGCGAAGTCGGGGCCGGGATCGAGGATGAGCTGCTCGTCGCGCACCCCATGCGCGCGGGCGACGTCCATCCGCTCCTCCAGGAACTGCACGACGTCGGCGACGACGTCGTCGTCGTCGTAGAGACCGGGATCCTGCAGGCGCTGCTTCGGCGCCGCGCGCGTGTGCATGAGCACGAGCGCGGCGCCGGTGCGGGCGCAGACCGCGGCGAGCTCGGGATCGCGCAGGCCGCTGACGTCGTTGACGACGGCGGCGCCCGCGGCGATCGCGGCCTCGGCGACGGCGGGCTTGTAGGTGTCGACCGAGACGAGCGCGCCGAGCTCTCCGGCGATCCGCTCGACGAGCGGCACGACCCGCTCGAGCTCGTCGGCGACCGCGACCGGCGGGCGCCGCGTGATCCCCGACTCGCCGCCGACGTCGATGATGTCCGCGCCCGCGTCGAGCAGCTCGCGCGCGCGGCGCACGCGCGCGTCGAGGTCCGGGTAGGCGCCGGCGTCCGAGAAGGAGTCCGGCGAGGCGTTGACGATGCCCATGAGCCACGGTCGCTCGCCGAGCACGAGCGTGCGGCCCGCGGCGGCGACGGCATGACGGCGCACGGGTCCGCCGACGCTACCCGATACGCACGCTGCGCCTGAACACGTCGACGTTGCCGGCCATGTCGCGAGCGGTGATCTCGAGCGGGTACTCACCGGCGTGCGCGTAGCGGTGGCTGACGCGGAGCTGCGCCGCTCCGCGCGCCCCCCGCGTCCCGTCGCCCCACACGACGGCGACGTCGCGAATGCCGGACGAGCGATGCCCCGAGCCGCCGAGGTCGCGGCCGCGCGCGGCGATGCGCACGACGCGACCCGAGCGCTTGTAGCCAACCGACAGGCGCGGCGCGAGGTCATCGACGCGCAGCAGGCGCGTCCGGGTCCGCCGCGTCTGCCCGCGCAGGTCGACGGCCGTGACCTGCCAGTGATGGACCGCTCCCCGCAGCGGCTTCGCGAGCTGCAGCTTCGTGTCCTCCGTCTCCCCCACGAGCTGCCCGTCGACACGCACCTGATAGTGCGTCGCCCCCCAGATGTTGAAGGACGGCTGCCAGGTCAGCCGGGCGAGCGCAGCCTGGCAGCAGCGCGCCGCCGTGTAGCCCACGAAGCTCCCCGGCGGCCGGTCCAAGAGCCCCGCGACGATCCGCCGGTCGGTGGCTCCGCCCTGCACCCACGCGACGATCCCGCCGCTGGCGCGGTCGATCGCGGCGTCGAACCCCTTGGTCGGGTCGACGGGACCGAACTCCGGGCGCGAGATGACGGCCGGCGCCCCCGGCTTGAGGCTGTCGTAGGAGATCACCTGCACGGCCGGCGGCACGCCGGGGGCGCCGATGACGCTGGCGACGAGGCCGTCCTGGTTCTCCGACATCGCCGGCGCCGTCGGGGGCGTCGGGGCGCTCGGCGTGAAGACGACCGTCGCCGGGGCGAAGACGTCGCGGTTCAGCAGCGCCGCCATCGGCTGCCCGCCCGCGCCGGACGAGGTCGCCAGGCCGACGCCGCGGCCGTTGAGCTCGATGTTCGGGTCCACGACGGGCCCGCCGCCGGGCACGTCGACGGCGACCGGCGGGTCGAACTCGGTGCCGCGCTGACGGCGGGCGAGAACGCGCGACGTGCCGTCGGCGAACGTCTGGCGGAAGACCACCCAGGCGTAGCTCGAGTCGTCCTCGGCGTCGATGTCGGGCAGATCGGACGTCGTCGCGGTGCGATCGTCGAAGCTCGCGGGCGTCAGGTCCTGCGGGGCGCTGGACAGGGCGAGGCCGAACATCTTGCGCGCGAAGACGTGCCCCGCCTCGCCCCACGTCACCACGCCGATGCCGTCGGCTGAGATCGCGACGCGCGAGCGGCCGCCGCCGCCGCCCGCGGGCCGCGCGGGGTCGACGTCGGCCGGCTGCGGGAGCAGCCCCCACGTGTGCGCGTTGCGATCCAGCCGCGCGATGCGCACGTCGCCGCCCGAGGTGAAGCTCGCATACGCGGTGCCGTTGATCGACAGGTCGACCGACGGGTCCGAGCCGGGGCCGAGCGCCACGGGAACGGCGTAGCCCTGCCCGGGCGGTCGCACGACGCCGTAGACGGTCCCGCCGTTCACGAACACGACGACGAGGCTCTCCCCGTCCGCCGCGCCCACCACCGGCTGCGAGCTCGCCGCGGTCAGTCCGGTGTCGACGGCCTCACCGGGAGAGAAGACGCCGCCGGTGAAGCGCGCGACGAAGACGTGGTCGACGCCGTCGACGCGCTTGACGTAGGTCAGCGCGCCGGTGCCGTCGCGCGCGAGATCGAGGTCGCCGAGCGACTGCACGTCGGGGCTCGGCCCGTCGACGGCGTCGCCGGGGAAGATGCCGGCGTGCGCCGTGCCGGCCGGCAGGGCGAGCAGGGCGGCGGTGAGGATCAGCAGGCGGCGCATGTCGGCGCAGGCACTCCTTGTCTTCGGACGTCGGCGGACGGCGGGACGCTGTTTGAACCGGCGAGAAGCGGCAAAGTTACGCGCTGCCGATGACGCCTTCGGCGCGCGCCTCGGCGCGCCAGGCGCCGCGCTGCGCGGCGGCCTCCCCCGCGTCCCAGCCGAGCTCGCGCCCGAGCGCGTCGGCGACGCGCGCCACGACGGGGCCGCCGGCGTCGAGCTCGCGCCCCGCGAGCAGCCCCAGGCGGGTGCGCCGCAGCAGCACGTCGCCGAGCGAGCGCGCCTGCTCGCGGCGAGCGGCGTAGACGACCTCGGCGAGGAGGTCGGGCAGGTCCGGCAGGATCGGCTGCGCGAGCTCCGCACGCTCGCGCGCCACCGTCAGGACGTCGTGCGCGGCATGGCCGTAGCGGCCGGCGAGCGCCGCGTAGGCGGCGTCGGGCACGCCCTCCAGGCGCGGCAGGTCGGCGACCTCGACCGGCGCCCCGAGCGGGATCGCCTGCGTGCGGCACGGCGCGTCGCGCGCCTCGCGCTCGACGATCCGGTCGACGGCGAGCTTCGCCATCCGCCGCCAGGTCGTGAGCTTGCCGCCCGTGATCGTGACCATGCCGCTGGAGGTCTCGTAGAGCTCGGCCTTGCGCGAGATGTCGACGGACTTGCGCGGGTCACCGGTGGAGATCAGCGGCCGGACCCCGGCGTAGGCGCCCGTGAGGTCCGCCGGCGCGAGCGCCGTGCCGAAGTACGCGTTGCAGGCGTCCAGCAGGTAGCGGATGTCCTCGGCGGCGGGCGGCACGTGCACCCCGTCGAGTGTCCCCTCGTAGTCGTTGTCGGTCGTCCCCAGCAGCGTGCGGCCGAGCCACGGCAGCGCGAAGATCGAGCGCCCGCCCCCGGCGGGCAGGATCGCGCCGCCGGCGGCGAGCGGCAGATCCTCGTGGCGCAGCGTGATGTGCGTCCCGCGGCTGGGCCGGATGCGCGGCACCTCGGCCTCGTCGTGCAGCTCCTCGGGCCGCAGCCGGTCGGCCCACACGCCGGTCGCGTTGACGACGTTGGACGCCCGCACGACGAACTCGCCGCCGCCGGGCGCCTCGCGAACGCGCACGCCGGCCGCGCGCCCCGCCTCCTGCACGAGCTCGGTCACCTCCACCCCGTTGGCGCAGACGGCGCCGAAGCGCTCCGCCTCGCCGAGGACCGTGAGCACGAGCCGCGCGTCGTCGGTCTGGCAGTCGTAGAAGAGGTAGCCGGAGGTCGGCTCGCGCGCCGCCAGCGCCGGCACGAGCTCGAGCACCTCGTCCCCGGAGATGACGCGATGGCGCTCCGGGCTCCATTCCGAGACGTCGGCCGCGCCGCCGTGCGGCGAGCGTCCTCGCAGCCGCTGGCGCGGCGGACGCGGGCGCCCGCGCAGGCGCTCGACGGTCAGGACGTCGTAGAGGTTGAGCCCGACGCCGATGAGGCGGTCCGGCCGGGCGCCGTCGAAGGCCGCGACGACGAGCGGTAGCGGATGGACGAGATGCGGCGCGAGCGCGACCATGAGCTGGCGCTCGAGCAGCGCCTCGCGCACGAGCCCGAGGTCGAAGTTCTGCAGGTAGCGCAGGCCGCCGTGGACGAGCTTCGACGAGCGGCTCGACGTCCCCGCGGCGAAGTCCGCGCGCTCCACGAGCGCGACGCTGTAGCCGCGGGTCGCGGCGTCGAGGGCCACGCCCGCGCCGGTGATGCCGCCGCCGACCACGACGACGTCGAACTGCTCGGTTTGGAGCGCTTCCAGGGCCTGGGCGCGGGCGATCATCGGGCGCCAGTCTGCCAGGCCATGCGCATCCGTCCGTTCGTCCAGCGGACGCTCAAGTGCCTTCGGCAACGCACCGAAGACCGTCCCATGCACCTTCTACGCTCTCGCCGCCTCGCGGCCTTCATGTCAGTCACCGCACTTGGCGGCGGAGCTATGTTCGCCGCCGCGCCCGCCCAGGCCGGGCTGTTGGGCGGCGTGCTGCCGAACCTCGGCACGATCATCACCGGCACCGGGCAGGCGCTCGGCAGCCTCATCCCGGGCGTCGGCGGCGTCATCACCGGCGTGACCGGCACCGTCGGCGGCGTCGTCAGCGGCGTCCAGGCCACGGTCACGGGCGTCGTCGACCAGACGCTCGACCAGACGCTCGGCGGGTCCCTCGGCGGTCTCACCGGCGGCCTGACCGGCGGCAGCGCCGTGCTGCCGACCAACGTCCTCAACCCGCTCATCGGGACGCTGCTGAACAACAGCGTTGCGAAGCCCGGCGTGGCCGGCACGGGCGCACCGATCGTCCTCACCGGCGGCAAGCTCGGTCCCGGCGGCGTCGTCGTCGACGCCAGCGCGCCGCGCCCGGTCGTCAGGGTCCTCTCGAGGCTCAAGGGGATCGGCCGCGACGGCAAGATGCGCCTGGAGGTCCGCACGGACGAGCCCGGGATCGTCGCGGTCGCCGGCAACGTGCGCCCCGGCGCCCCGGTCAGCAAGGCCGTCAAGACCTCGCGCAAGCTGATCAAGGTCCCGAACGTCGTGCTCGCCTACCGCAAGGCCGGCAGGCTCGTCGTGACCGTCAAGTTCTCGCGCGCCGCGCAGCGTGCACTGGGTGCGTCCAAGAATGCGCGCATGTCGGTCGGCACGGTTGCCTCAGACATCTTCCGCAATCAGGATGCGGAGAGCGTCAGCCTGAGCATCGGGCGCTAGTCGGTTACCGGCCACTCGGGGCCCTTGCCGCCGAATAGGCGGCGAGGCGCACCGGGTGGCCGGTGGGGTTCGCCTACAGCGCGCCGAGCTCGGATGTGATCTCCGCGACGCTCGACTTCGCGTCGCCGAAGAGCATCTGCGTCTTGGGCTCGTAGAAGAGCGGGTTCTCGATCCCCGCGAAGCCGGACGCCATCGAGCGCTTGAGGACGATCACCGACGCCGACTCGTCGACGTTGAGGATCGGCATGCCGTAGATCGGCGAGTCCGGCTTCAGCCGCGCATCCGGGTTGGTGACGTCGTTGGCGCCGATGACGAGCGAGACGTCGGTGCGACTGAACTCGGGGTTGATGTCGTCCATCTCCTTGAGCTGGTCGTAGGGCACGTCGGCCTCGGCCAGCAGGACGTTCATGTGGCCCGGCATCCGGCCGGCGACCGGGTGGATCGCGAACTTCACCTCGATGCCCCGCTTCTCGAGCGCCTTGGTCAGCTCGTGCACGGCGTGCTGGGCCTGCGCGACCGCCATCCCGTAGCCCGGCACGACGACGACCTGGCGCGCGTAGGCCAGCTGGATCGCGACGTCGGCGGGGCTCGTCGAGCGCACGGTGCCGCCGGTCTCACCGCCTCCGCCTTCGATCGCCGGCGCCTCGCCGCCGAACCCGCCAAGCAGCACCGAGCCGATCGAGCGGTTCATCGCCTTCGCCATCTGGTCGGTGAGGATCGTGCCCGACGCTCCGACGATCATGCCGGCGACGATCAGCGCCGTGTTGTCGAGCGCGATGCCGGCGGCCGCGGCGCTGAGGCCGGTGAACGCGTTCAGCGTCGAGATGACGACGGGCATGTCGGCGCCGCCGATCGGCAGGACGGCGAGGTTCCCGAGCACCGCCGCGGCGACGAGGATGAGGACGAACAGGCCCTCGCTCGTTGCGCCCAGCAGGATCGCGATGCCCGCGCCGGCAGCCGTCGCCAGCAGCGCGAGGTTCACGAACAGGCCGCCGGGAATCCGGACCGGACGCCCTGAGATGAGCCCCTGCAGCTTGCCGAAGGCGATGTTCGAGCCCCAGAAGGAGATCGACCCGATGATCGCGGCGAACACGAGCGGGATGCCCGTGTCCAGCTGGCTCGAGAGGTCGCCGTGCAGCTCGCGGAACTCGGCCCACGCGATCAGCGCCACCGCGCCGCCGCCGACGCCGTTGAACAGCGCCACCATCTGCGGCATCGCCGTCATCTTCACGGTGCGGGCGGCGGGCACGCCGATGACGGTGCCCAGCGCGATCCCGCCGAAGATCAGCGCCGCGTCGCCGGCATCGGTCAGCACGCCCGGGATCAGCAGGGTCGCGCCGA
>DASWQM010000027.1:0-2721 GCA_036403675.1 Solirubrobacteraceae bacterium
CGGCCGCGCGCGAGTGCGTGATCGCCGGCGCGACAGTCGTGACGCCGACCTTCGCATACAGCGCCCGCTTGGCGGTCCGCGTCGAGTCGACCTTGAGCTGGGCCTCGGCCATCGTGAGCGCCCAGGGCCGGCCTGCCGCGCCGAGCACCATCGGGCCTTGCAGGCGGGGCGCGAGCTGCTGGTCGAGCCGCGCGGCGGCATCGGGCACGGTCAGCCCGGAGAGGTCGACCCCGGCGGCGCTGATGCCGGGCTTGATGGTCTGGACCTGACCAGTGGCCGGGACCGTGAGGGCGAGCATCAGCGCGGACAGCGCGACGAGCAGCGCCAGGGGGCGGCGAGACATGGCCGCGCAGGGTAGCGCTGCGCCGCGCGCGCGGCGCAAGAGCGCGTGCATAGGCATGACGGCCGGCGAGCCGCCCGCGGAAGGGTTCGACGGACGGCGTGCGAAGCCCTGCTCGCGACTCGTGGCGCTCAGCCCGCCTCGGCGATCGGCTCGGACCCGCGCGGGCGCTCCTGGGCGGCGATGAAGTCCCGGCGGCGGATGAGCACCGCCGACAGGACGCCGCCGACGATCGCAACGGCGCCGGCCACGAGGAACAGGTCGTTGAGCGCGCCGGTGAAGAGCTCGAGGTACGCGTGCTGCGCGGCGGGCGACGGGCCCGCGACCTGCGGGCTGCCGGTCGCGAGCACCTCCGCCGGCACGCGCGCGAGTGCGCCCGTCGCCCGGTGCGCGAGCAGTTGCTGGAACAGCGCGCCGAGCCCGGCGATCCCGGTCGCGATCCCGATCTGGCGGAACGTGCTGTTGATGCCCGACCCCATCCCGGCCCGCTGCGGCGGCACGACGCCCACCGCGGTCGAGGCGAGCGGCGGGTTGACGAGGCCCGTGCCGACGCCGGCGAACAGGAAGCCGGGCAGCAGCACCGTCCACGCCGAGTCCGCGTCGAGGCGCGCCATCAGGATGAGCCCGATGCCCACGAGGCAGAGCCCGACGCCGATCATGATGCGCACCGGGAAGCGCGCCGACAGCTTGCCCGCGATCGGCGCCACGAAGAACGACAGCAGCGTCGTCGGCAGGAACCGCAGCCCGGCCTGAAGCGGCGAGTAGCCGAGCGCGTTCTGGATGTAGAGCGTCATGTAGAGGAACATCGAGAACAGCGACGCCGACAGCGCGAACGCGGCGATCGACGCGCCGGCGAACGCCGGCTTGCGCAGCAGGGTCAGGTCGAACATGGGCCGCGCCTGGCGGCGCTCCACCACCACGAAGGCGCAGAGCAGCACGACCGCGCCGACCAGGAACGAGACGATCAGCGGGCTGCCCCACCCCTCGGCGTTGCCGCGCACGAGTGCGAACACGAGCAGGAACAGCCCGCCCGAGAACGTCACGCGCCCGGCCCAGTCGACGCCGGCGGCGTCGGGATCGCGCGACTCGGCCAAACGCGCCAGCGTCGCCGCGATCGCGGCGATGCCGATCGGCACGTTGATGAGGAAGATCGACTGCCAGCCGACGGACTCGGTCAGCACGCCACCGACCAGCGGGCCGACCGCGACCGCCGCGCCCGTCGTCGCGCCCCAGACGCCGAACGCGGTGCCGCGCTCGCGCCCGTGGAACGTCGCGGCCAGCAGCGCGAGGGAGGTCGCGAACATCCCCGCCGCGCCGATGCCCTGGACGGCGCGGGCGAGCTCGAGGAACATCGGGGAGGTCGCCAGCGCGCAGAGCAGGGAGGCGGCCGTGAACAGGCCGAGGCCCAGCATGAAGATCAGGCGGCGGCCGAGCAGGTCGGCGAGCGACCCGGCCGTGAGCAGCAGCGCCGCCAGCGACAGCGCGTAGGCGTCGATCACCCACTGGAGGTCGCTGAACGACGAGCGCAGGTCACGCGCGATGTCGGGCAGCGCGACGTTCACGATCGTGATGTCGAGCAGCAGCATGAACGTCGCGACGCAGACTGCGCCGAGCGTCCACCAGCGGCGATCGGGCTGTTCGGCGACGTCGGTCATGCTCGTCCGTATACGGGGATGTGGCCGCCGCTGGTCACGTCCGCGTCGTCGGAGCACAGATGCGCGACCACCCGCGCGATCGCGTCGGGCTTGACCCAGGCGTCGAAGTCGGCGTCCGGCTGACCCGCGCGATTGGCCGGCGTGTCGATCGTCGAGGGCATGATCGCGTTGGCGCGGATGCCCTCGTTGCGGTACTCCGCGTGCAGCACGTCGACGAACGCGAGGACGGCGGCTTTGGCCGTGATATAGCCCGCCGCGCCCGCGAACGGCTGGACCGCCGCGCGTGCGGACACGCACACGATCGAGCCGCCCCCGGCGGCGAGCATCGGCGGGATCGCGGCGGCGCACATGAGATACGTCGGGCGCAGGTTCAGGCGTAGGAGCCGCTCGAAGTCGTCGACCGGCGTCGCGTGCACGCGGTCGCCCCCGGCGAAGCCGCCGACGAGGTTGACGAGCGCGCGCAGGTCGTCGCCGGCCGTCGCGACGACGTTCGCGGCCGAGTCCGGCTCGGTCAGGTCGGCCTGCACGAGCTCGAGCCGCGCGTGCTCGCCCACGCGCTCGAGCTCACGCTCGGCGAACCACGGAACGACGACGCGCCAGCCGCCCTCGAGCAGGGTGTGCGTCACCGCCGCGCCGAGGCCGCCGGTCCCGCCCGTCACGATCACGGTGCGCTGCATGTGTCAGGTTCGCTCCTCGGGCGCCGACTCGTTGGCCATGAAGCTCCAG
>DASWQM010000028.1:0-6214 GCA_036403675.1 Solirubrobacteraceae bacterium
GGCGCGGTACTGGCGCCAGCGCGCGCGCTGGGCCTCGCCGGCGGAGGCGCGGCACGCGGCCCGCGCACGGCCGTCGAACGGCGCCTCGATGCGGCCGCGGACGCGGTCGGGGGACGACGGCGCGGGCCGGACGACCCCGGCGCGGACGAGGTGGCCGATGACCGCGCGCACCTGCTCCGAGCCCTCGCCGCGGCCGTCGAGGACCGCCGCGAGCTCGTCGGCGCCGAGGTCGTAGCGCCCGTTGCTCGCGCGCATCTCCAGGCGCCTGGCGATCGTCGCGATCGCGTCGTCGCCCAGCTCGCCGCGCTGGATGAAGAAGACGTGCAGGCCCTTGTCGCGGCCCTCGGCGAACAGCAGCGCGCGTGCCGGGCGTCCGTCGCGGCCGGCGCGCCCGGCCTCCTGGTAGTACGCCTCGACCGAGCCGGGCACGCTCTCGTGGCAGACGGTTCGCACGTCGGCCTTGTCGATGCCCATGCCGAAGGCGTTCGTCGCGACCACGACGTCGAGGCGGCCGTCCATGAATCGCCGCTGGATCTCGGCGCGCTGGTCGCGGCCGAGGCCCGCGTGGTAGACACCGACGGCGCCCTCCAGCGCGCCCTGCAGGTGCCCGGCGAGCTTCTCGGCCCCCGCGCGCGTACCCGCGTAGACGATCGCCGGCGTCGCGCCGGGCTCCGCCAGTGCGGACGCGATGTGGCGGTGCTTGGCCTGCGCCGACGCGCACGGCAGGACCGCGAAGGAGAGGTTCGGACGGTCGAAGCCGGTCGACACGCGGACGGCGTCGCGCAGTCCGAGCCGGACGGCGATGTCGTTTGCCACCTGTGGCGTCGCTGTGGCCGTCGACGCGATGATCGCCTCCGCCTGCAGCCAGCGAGCCGCGTCGGCGAGGCGGAAGTAGTCGGGCCGGAAGTCGTGGCCCCACTGCGAGACGCAGTGCGCCTCGTCGACGACGAAGAGCCCGATCTTCGTCTTCCGCATCGACTCCAAGAACGGCGCGGAGGAGAAGCGCTCGGGGGCGACGTAGAGCAGGCGCAGCTCGCCCGCGGCGGCGCGTTGGAGCGCCGCGCGGTTGTCGGCGGCGTCGCGTTGGGCGTTGACGAGCGCCGCGCGGCCGGGCGCGGCCACGTCGAGTGCGTCGACCTGGTCTTGCATGAGCGAGACGAGCGGCGAGACGACGAGCGTCAGGTCGTCGCGCATGAGCGCGGGAAGCTGGTAGCAGAGCGACTTCCCGGCGCCGGTCGGCATGACGACGAGCACGTCGCGCGCGGGTGGCCCGACGGCCGCCCGGACGGCCTGCTCCTGGCCCGGGCGGAAGGCGTCGAAGCCGAAGTACTCGCGCAGCGCGGCGGCGGGATCCATGACGGCGTCCGACCTTAGCGGCCGCCCCGGCGAGCACGCCAGGACGCCGCAGATTCGTTGCATTGCCGGGGCGGAGGACTACTCTGCTGACAGTGCCGGTTCGCTTCATCTTCCGCTGTCAGTTCTGCGATGCGCAGCCCGATCCGCTGACCCAGCTGAGCTTGCAGGAGGCGATGCGGCAGTTCGTCTGGGGCGCGTACCAGAACGCCCTGCCGGGGCGCTGGCTCGTATGGCACGGGCGGGGCCTCTACGGCCCGGCGCGCTACGCCTGTCCGGAGCATCGCTCCGACCTCGTCGCCTATCTGCGCGAGCACTACGGCACGATCGGCTTTCACCCGTGGAAGCGGCCGCCCTATCCGAACAGCCTGGCGTCCGCCGACACCGACCACGCCTGGGAGGTCTCGACGCGGCGCCAGCGCTGGAGCGGCTTCTGAGCCACAACGGCGATTGCCCGCCCGTCGGCGGGGGGTACCCTGAAACGGGATGCCAGTACGGCTCATCTTCCGGTGTCAGTTCTGTGACAAGCAGCCCGATCCGCTGACGCAGCTCAGCCTCGAGAGCACCGTGAGAGAGATCGCCTGGGGCCAGTACCTCGACGCGATGCCCGAGCGCTGGCTCGTCTGGCACGGCCGCGGCCTCTACGGCCCGTCGCGGTACGCGTGCCAGAACCACCGCGGCGATCTCACCGCCTTCTTGAGAGCGCACTACGGCACCGTCGGCTGGCACCCCTGGAAGCGACCGCCGTACCCGACGACCGTCCGCAACGCCGACACGGAGAAGGCCGCCGCCGTCGGCGCGCGATCGCCGATGCCGAAGTGGGGCTTCGGTCCGCAGATCAGGTAGCGCCGAGAGGCGGCAGCCGGCGTCAGTCGCTGTGCGGCTTGTGCCACGTCGAGGCCGGCACCGACTCGGCTGCTCCGCTGCCCTCGCCCAGCAGGTCAACGGGAGGAGCGTCCGACGCCACGTGGCGCCGACGCGGTAACAAGGCGCCACACGACGGACACAGCGCCAGGCTCAACAACGATGGTGGCCGTCTGATCAGACGCTTACACGACGGGCACTGAACGGCATGCATCACGATCTTCCCTAGCACGCCGCGGGCCGGCGCGCCGCTCGGCGCCAACTCCTGCACAGTGTCCGAGCCCGATCCGTGCCTCCGTGCATCGCGGCGCACGGAGGAGCGTGGCTCTACGCCCGCACGAGTGGGAGCTCGAGCGCGTACTTGCCGTTGGCCTCGTCGGTCCCCTCGAGGGGGTAACGGCCACTGAAGCACGCGTCGCAGTGGCGCTCGCGCGAGCCGCGCACGGCCTCGTAGACGCCGTCGAGCGAGAGATAGGCGAGCGAGTCGCAGCCGAGCTCCGCGGCGACCTCCTCGACCGTGCGCTCGTGGGCGATCATCTCCTCGCGCGTGGACATGTCGATGCCGTAATGGCACGGATGCTTGATCGGCGGGGCAGAGATGCGCATGTGCACCTCGCGCGCCCCGGCGTCGCGCAGCATCTGGACGATCTGGCGCGTCGTGTTGCCGCGCACGATCGAGTCGTCGACGACGACGATCGACTTGCCGCCGACGATCTCCGGCAGCGGGTTGAACTTCATCCGCAGGCCGTGCTTGCGCAGTTCCTGGCCGGGCTCGATGAACGTCCGTCCGACGTAGCGGTTCTTGATGAGCCCGTCGTCCTGCGGCAGGCCGCTCGCGCGCGCGTAGCCGCGGGCGGCCGGTGCGCCGGAGTCCGGGACCGGCACGACGAGCTCGGCGGTCGGCGCGGGGGCCTCGCGGGCGAGGATCTCGCCCATCCGCCCGCGCGCGGCCTGCAGGACGTCGCCGTTCATGCGCGAGTCCGGCCGGGCGAAGTAGATGTACTCGAAGATGCAGAACGCCTCGCGCGAGCCGTCGACGACCTGGCGCGTCTGCAGGCCGTCGCCGTTGATCCAGATCATCTCGCCGGGGCGCACGTCGCGGACGAGCTCGGCGCCGATGATGTCCAGCGCGCAGGACTCGCTCGCGACGCAGTAGTGGTCGTCGATGCGGCCGAGCACGAGCGGCCGCAGGCCCGCGGGGTCGCGGAACGCGACGAGCGTGTCCTTCGTCATGAGGACGGTCGAGAACGCACCCTGGAGACGCGGCAGGATCTCGCGGACGGCGTCCTCGATGCGCTCGGCCTCGTGCGACGCCAGCAGCGCCGCGATGATCTCGGAGTCCGAGGTCGAGCGGAAGCGCACGCCGCGCTCGCGCAGCTCGGAGTGCAGCTCCACAGCGTTGATGAGGTTGCCGTTGTGGCCGAGCGCGAGCTCGCGGCGGTCCGAGCGGTGCACGGGCTGGGCGTTGTCCCAACCGTTGGAGCCGGTCGTCGAGTAGCGGACGTGGCCGACCGCCATGTCGCCGCCCAGTGCACGCAGCTTCTGCTCGTCGAAGACCTGGTTGACGAGCCCCAGCTCGCGCAGCGTCATGATGTGCCCGCCGATGTCCGCGGCGGCGATGCCGGCGGACTCCTGGCCGCGGTGCTGGAGGGCGTAGAGCGCGAAGTACGCCAGTCGGGAGACGTCGTGCCCCGGAGCATGGATCCCGAACACGCCGCACTCGTCTCGCGGTCCCTCGCGCTCGTCGAGGGTGGTCACCCGGTCAAGGATAGCCACGGGTCCGGCGGGCCAATCTCCGACGCGCGCGCTCGTGGGGACGGCGGGTGGGCCGCCGCCCTCGGTGATGCAGTCCGGTTGGCCTCGCGGCCACGCGCAGCCGCGGCGCGGCCCCTACTCGAACAGCGCCGCGAGCGAGCCGTGTGCCTCGCGCAACTCGTCCAGCGTCGCGGTGACGCGTACGTCGCCGCTCGTCACGTCGAGCGCGTCGCCGCCGACCGTGCCGAAGATCTCGAGCGCCACGTGCTCGCCCAGGCGCTCCAGCTCCTGCGGCGAGCCGGAGACGACGAAGCCGGCGCCGGGCGACTCGCCGAAGAGGATGCGCTCGAGGCCGTCGGCGTCGTTCACCGGCCCGAGATCGAGCAGCGCACCGAGCCCGCCGGCGAGGCAGGACTCGGCGACGGCGACGAGCAAGCCGCCCTCGGCGACGTCATGGGCGCTTGACAGCGAGCCGTCGCGGACGGCGTCGCGGATCGCCTCCTGCACGGCGCGCAGGACCCCGACGTCGATCGCCTCGAGGCCGTCCGGCAGCGGCTCGCCGCGCAGCTTGGCGAGCTCGGAGCCCTCCAGCCGCGGACGGAACGCGCCCGCGAAGCCGACGGCGTCGCCCGGACGCGCGAAGCCGGATCGCCCGGCGCGCGCGGCGTCGGGCAGCTCGCCCACCATGCCGACGACCGGCGTCGGGTAGATCGGGCCGTCGCCGCTCTCGTTGTAGAGCGACACGTTGCCGCCGACGACCGGCACGTCCAGCGCGCGGCAGGCGTCGCCGAGGCCGCGGATCGCCTCGGTGAGCTGCCAGGCGATGTGCGGCTTCTCCGGATTGCCGAAGTTCAGGCAGTTCGTCAGGCCGAGCGGCTCGGCGCCCGCGCAGGCGAGGTTCGCCGTGCACTCGAGCACCGCCTCGACCGCCCCGGTGTACGGGTCGCACGCGACGCGGCGACCGGAGCCGTCGATCGAGACCGCAATCGCGCGACCGGACCCGCCCACCCCCAGCGCCAGGACGGCGGCGTCGGCCTGCTCGGGCCGGCGCACGGTGCGCGACTGCACGATGCTGTCGTACTGCTCGAACAGCGGCCGGCGCGACGCGATGTTCGGCGAGGACAGGAGCGCGAGCAGGAGCTCGCGCGGATCGCTCAACTCCGGGTCCAGCACGCGCGGCGGAGCCGGGTACAGCGGCTCCGACGGCGGCTCCGGATCGAGGTCGTAGAGCGGGCAGTCGTCGACGAGCGCCGGCACCGGCATGTCGCCGACGAGCTCGTCGCCGTCGAAGACGCGCAGCCGCCGGGTGTCCGTGACCGTGCCGATCGCCGTGCCGCCGACCTCCCACTTCTCGCAGACGGCGAGCACCTCGTCCAGGCGCGACGGCTCGACCACGCAGAGCATCCGCTCCTGCGACTCGGAGACCATGATCTCCCACGGCTCCATCCCCGGCTCGCGCAGCGGCACGCGCGCGACGTCGATGTCGAGGCCGACCTCGCCCTTGGACGCCATCTCGGCGCTCGACGACGACAGGCCGGCCGCGCCGAGGTCCTGCAGCGCGACGAGCAGGCCGCGGTCGAGCAGCTCCAGGGAGCACTCGAGCAGCTTCTTCTCAGCGAACGGGTCGCCGACCTGGACCGTCGGGCGCTTGTCGGCGTCGGCCTCGCCGAGCTCCGCCGACGCGAGCACGGACGCGCCGCCGATCCCGTCGCGGCCCGTCGAGGCCCCGAACAGCACGAGCGCGTTGCCGGGGCCGGCGGCGGCGCTGCGAATCAGCGCGTCGCCGCGCGCGAGCCCGAGCGCCATCGCGTTGACGAGGCAGTTCTGCTCGTAGGGCCCCTCGAAGTAGACCTCGCCGCCGATCGTCGGCACGCCGATCGAGTTGCCGTAGTGGCCGATCCCGCTGACGGCGTGGTCGAGCAGGTAGCGCGAGCGGGCGCTGACCGGCTCGCCGAAGCGCAGCGAGTCCAGCACGGCGATCGGCCGCGCGCCGATCGCGAAGATGTCGCGCAGGATCCCGCCGACGCCGGTCGCCGCGCCCTGGAAGGGCTCGACCGCCGAGGGATGGTTGTGCGACTCGACCTTGAAGGCGACGACCCATCCGTCGCCGACGTCGACTGCGCCGGCGTTCTCGCCCGGGCCGAGCGCCAGCCGCGGCCCCTCGGTCGGCAGCGTCCGCAGCAGCTTCTTGGAGTGCTTGTAGGCGCAGTGCTCGCTCCACATGAGCGAGAAGACGGCGAGC
>DASWQM010000029.1:0-22851 GCA_036403675.1 Solirubrobacteraceae bacterium
GCCGCGGCGCGTCAGCGGGCGCCTCCGGCCGGCGCCCGCACGGCCCGGGACGTCCGGCAGTGCCGACACCGCGGCGACACGAGCTGCGCCCGCGACCCATGCGAGCGCATCGGCGTCGCCGGCCTCGGCTGATCCAGGGTCGGTGCGGCCCACGCGTCTTCTACGGCCGCGGCGGCCGGAGAGGTCCGGCAGCCGCGCGGCCGCCGGTCGATCCTGTCTAGAGCGGGCCGTGGTTGGGGTTGTGCAGCGGCGCGGGGTCGTCGCGCGGCGGCTCGGCCGCGCCGCGCTGCTCGGTTGCGTCCGGCTCGACGCGTGGCGGCAGCCCGGGGATCTTGAACTTCACCTTGCGGCCGTCCTTGAGGATCAGCTCGTGCGGCTTGGGCTTCAGTGGCTCGCCCGGAATCGGACTCATACGCCGAGGCTACCCGAGCACCGCAGTGATCGCTACCCGCCCCAGGGGTCACCGCGACCTGGCGGGTGATCTTGCCGCGACGCGGCTGCTCATGCGGGCGGAGGGACTCGAACCCCCATGGCTTGCGCCACCGGCACCTAAAGCCGGCGTGTCTACCGATTCCACCACGCCCGCGCGCAGCTACGGTAATCAGTCACGCGCAGCCGCGAGGAATCGTATATTGGCCTGGCATGGCTCCGGACGCCGTCGTCATCGAGCATCCCAATCGTGAGAAGGCCGAGTCACGAGCGACGAAGGCGATCGTGGTCGCGCTCCTGCTCCTCAGCGCGGTCATCGTGACGGTCGTGACGGTCGGCGGCTGGGACGCCTTGCAGGGCGCGAAGTCCCTGCAGATCGCCTACGTCGTCGTGTACGTCGTGCTCGCGTTCCAGATCGCGCGCTGGCGCAGCGGGCTGCTGCCGGTCGCCGCGGCGCTCGCGATCGTGCTGCTCATCTTCGCGGCCATCAGTGGCCCGCAGTGGTTCGCGCGCGACAAGAACGGCTTCGCCAACCCGATGCTCGACGAGAGCATCCTCGGTGCCCTGACGGTCGTCCTCGTGCCGCTGCAGCTGCTGCTCATCGTCTTCGCCGCCCGCGGCTTCTCGCAGAAGTGGAGCGTGGAGATCGAGCACCCCTCGGGCGCCGGTCCGCACGCGCCGCAGCCGGCGTAGCCCCGCCGATCTACAATCCTGCTGCGCCCGGGTGCTGGAACTGGAATACAGGATCGGCTCAAAACCGATTGCCCGTAAGGGATTGTGGGTTCGAATCCCACCCCGGGTATCGGCCGCGAGCCGCCCCTACGCCACGAGCTCCGCCAGCGCCCCGATCAGCCCCGCGGGCGCGACGACCACGCCCGCCGGAGCGACGCCCGCTGGCTCGAGCGTGCGGATCTCCAGGGCCGAGCACGTGCAGAGGATCGTGCCGGCGGCGATGTCCCAGATGTGTACCCCGCGCTCGTAGTAGGCGTCGTAGCGCCCGGTGGCCGTCCACGCGAGATCGAGCGCGGCACTGCCCATGCGGCGGATGTCCCGCACGCGCGGCAGGACACGGGCGAAGACCTCCGCCTGGACCGCGCGCACGTCGGCCGAATACGCAAAGCCCGTGGCGACGAGCGAGGTCGCGAGGTCGGCGCACTCCGAGCCCGCAACCGAAGAACCGTTCAGCGTCGCGCGGCCGCCGCGCTCGCCCGCGAAGAGCTCGTCGCGCAGCGGGTCGAAGACGACGCCGGCCAGCCCGCCGTCGTCGTCGTGGACGGCGACGCTCACGCACCACTGCGGAAGGCCGAAGAGGAAGTTCACGGTGCCGTCGAGCGGGTCGACGATCCAGCGCAGGCCCTCCCCCACCTGCGTCTCGCCGCCCTCCTCGCCGAGGATCGCGTCGCCCGGCCGGCGCGCCGCGATGACCGACCGGATCTCGCGCTCGGCGGCGAGATCGGCCTCCGAGACGAGGTCGGTCGGCGTCGACTTCGACCCTACCGCCCGCTCGCCGCCGGCGACGAAGCGCTCGCGCAGCAGTTCGCCGGCGGCCCGCGCGGCCTCGGCGGCGATGACCCGCAGCTCGGTGGCGCTGACGTCGGGTATCAAGAGATCGGCGGGCGCTGGTCGGCCCACGGCCGGGCTTGCTCGAGCTGTTGCGACAGCGCGAAGAGCGTCGCCTCGCCGACGGGACGGCCGGCGAGCTGCACCGACAGCGGCATCCCGTCGGCGTCGAAGCCGGCGGGCACGGCCGCGGCGGGGTTGCCGAGGTGGTTCCAGAGGCCGTTGAACGGCACCCAGCGCAGGACGCCGTTGAGCGTGTACGCCGCGCCGCGGCCCTCGTAGAACCCGACCGGCAGCGGCGCCCGGGCGAGCGTCGGACCGAGCACGACGTCGACGTCGTCGAAGATCGCGTTGACGCGCGCGGCGTCGCGCGCCGCGGCCGCCCGCGCCCGCGGGAGGACTCGGTACGCGGCCGCGCCGAGGCGCGCCATCCCACGCGTGCGCCGCTCGAGCCGTTCGGGATGGTCGACGGTGCGCGCCTCGTCGTAGATGCCGGCGAGATAGCGCGTGAGGGTGGTGATGCCCGCCGCGCCGATCGCGGGATCGCGCTCGACGACCTCGTGGCCGAGCGAGCGCAGCAGCTCGGCGGTGTCCTCCGCCGCCCGCCGCCAGTCGGGATGCAGCCGCGCGGTGCTGCCCGCCGGGATCTTCAGCGACAGCGCGATCCGCAGGCTCGCCGGCGGCCGCTGCGCCGCGCGCACGTACGGCTTGCCGGTCGCGACCTCGTAGAGCAGCGCGGTGTCGGCGACGGAGCGGGCGAGGAAGCCGTAGACCGACAGGCCGTTCCAGTACTCCTCGCGCGGTGCGATCGGGATCCGCCCGCGCTGCGGCTTGAGGCCGAACAGGCCGCAGCAGGCGGCGGGGATCCGGATCGAGCCGGCCCCGTCGGACGCCGTCGACGCCGGGACGAGTCCCGCCGCCACCGCCGACGCGGGCCCGCCGCTGGAGCCGCCCGACGTGCGCTGCAGGTTCCACGGGTTGCGCGTGATCCCGCCCGCGGCCGTCTCGGTGAACGGCCAGATCGCCAGCTCCGGCGTGCGCGTGATGCCGATGACGATCGCCCCCGCCGCACGCAGGCGGCGCACGAACTCGGCGTCCTCGGGCTCCGGCCTGTCGCAGGCGTCGGAGCCGCGCACGCGCGGCGTGCCGGCGACGTGCGTGTCGTCCTTGACGGCGATCGGCACGCCGGCCAGCGGCCGTCCGTCCCCCGCACGCACCCGCTCGGCCTCGCCGAGCGCGCGCTCGGCGAAGACGGCGCGAAACGCGTTGAGCTCGGCGTCCAGGCGCTCGATGCGCTCGAGCGCGGTCTCGACGAGCTCGCGCGGCGAGACCGCGCCCGCGCGGACGAGCTCGGCCTGGCGCGCCACGCCGGCGAAGGCGAGCTCGCGGCGGTCGCTGGTGCTGACGGCGGCCATCCGTCGCAAGACTATCCTCAGCGCCCATGCCCCTCGTCGTTTGCCAGGACCGCGGGGCGGTCCGCCACGTCGTCCTGCACCGGCCCGAGAAGCGCAACGCGCTGAGCAGCGCGGTCATCGCGGAGCTCGGCGAGGCGCTGCGGGCAGCCGCCGCCGACCCGGCCGTGCGCTGCGTCGTCCTGCGCGGCGAGGGCGCCATGTTCTCGAGCGGGATGGACACCGCCGATCTCGCTGCGGTGGCCGACGACCCGGAGCCCCTGCGGGTGTGGCGCGACGGGATCCTCGCGATCTGGAGCCTCTGCGAGGACATGGCCAAGCCGACGATCGCGCAGATCCACGGCGCCTGCCTCGGCGGTGCGGCCGAGCTCGCGCTGGCCTGCGACCTGCGCGTCATGGCCGCCGACGCCGTCATCGGGCTCGTGGAGACACGGGTCGGCCTCATCCCCGACCTCGGCGGCTGCTCGCGCCTGCCGGCGCTCGTCGGGCTCGGGCGCGCCAAGGAGCTGATCCTCGCCTCCAAGCTCGTCGACGGTACCGAGGCCGAGCGGATCGGGCTCGTCAACCGCGTCGCGCCGGCGGCCGAGCTCGACGCCGCCACCGACGCGCTCGCCACCGAGCTGCTCGCCTGCGCGCCGCTGGCCGTGGGCCTGGCGAAGGGCGTGCTGAACGCCGCGGCGCGGCCGGCGCTGGCGCAGACGCTCGAGCAGGAGGTCGCCGCGCAGGAGCTGTGCGTCACCAGCGAGGACTTCGGCGAGGCCATGGGCGCTCTCGCCGAGCGGCGCCCGCCGCAGTTCCAGGGCCGCTGACCGCGCCGGGCGGCGCCCGGGGCTGCGGATATGCTCGCGGCGTCCGTGCCCGAGCCGGTCTCCATCATCGGCGCCTCCGGCGCCCTCGGCTTCGGCCTCGCGGTGCGGCTCGGCCGCGCCGGCAGCGCGGTCACGATCGGCTCCCGCGACCCGGCTCGCGCCGAGGAGGCGGCCGAGCGCGCCCGCGAGGTGGTGCCCGACGGGTCGTTCACCGGGCTGGGCAACGCCGCGGCCGCCGCGGCGAGCGAGCTGGTCATCCTCTCCGTCCCGTTCCGCAACCAGTCCGAGACGCTGAACAACCTCCGCGAGGCCCTGCGCGAAGGGCAGCTGCTCATCGACGCGACGGTGCCGCTGGCGGCGGCGATCGGCGGCCGCGCGACGCGCACGCTCGGCGTCTGGCAGGGATCGGCCGCCCAGCAGGCGCAGGAGATGGTGCCCGAGGACGTCACCGTCGTGAGCGCCCTGCACACGGTGAGTGCCGCGGCGCTGCGCGACCTCGATCACCCGCTCGACGAGGACGTGCTGGTCGCCGGCGACCGCCGCGCGGACAAGCAGCGCGCGGCAGCGCTCATCGACGCGATCGACGGGCTGCGCTGCGTCGACTGCGGGCGCCTGGAGATGGCGCGCATCACCGAGCAGCTCACGGCACTCATGATCTCGGTGAACACGCGCTACAAGACGCGCGCCGGGGTCAGGATCACCGGGCTGCCCGACGAGCTCTGGCCGGCCGCCTGATGGCGCCCGTCGTCGTCCTCGCCGGCGGGACAGGCGGCGCGAAGCTCGCCCGCGGGATGCTCGACGTCGCGGGTGAGGACCTCACCGTCGTCGCGAACACGGCCGACGACATCGAGATCTACGGCGCCTACGTCAGCCCCGATCCCGACCTCTGCACGTTCTGGCTCACCGACCGCATCGACGACCGCGGCTGGGGCCTTCGCGGCGACACGTTCGCGGTCATGGACGGCCTGCGCGAGCTCGGGGTCGACGTCTGGTTTTCGCTCGGCGACCGCGATCTCGCGATCGGCATCGAGCGCGCCCGCCGGCTGGCCGAGGGCGCGCGGCTCACCGAGACGCTCGCCGAGCTCGGAACGGCGCTGGGTCTGCGGGGCCGTGTGCTGCCGATGTCCGACGACGCGGTGCGCACCTGGATCCGCGCCGGCGGACGCTGGATGGCGTTTCAGGAGTTCATGATCCGGGGACCGGCCGGAGAGCCCGTGCAGGAGACCGAGGTGCGCGGGGCCGGCGCGGCCGAGCCGACGCCCGAGGCGCTTGCCGCGCTGGCCGACGCGCGCGCGATCATCATTGGCCCATCGAATCCGGTCATCTCGATCGGGCCGATCCTCGCGATGCCCCAGATGCGCCAGGCAATGCTCGACAGCCCCGCCCCCGTCGTGGCGGTCTCCCCGATCGTCGGCGGCGACGTCCTCAAGGGGCCGACCGCGGCGTTCATGCGCTGGGCCGGCTACACCGCGACGACGGCTGCGATCGCCGACTGCTACGCGGGCCTCGTCGACGGCCTCGTCGCCGACGAGGCCGTCGAGGGCCTGCCGGTGCTGCAGATCGACACGCTGCTCGCCGATCCCGAGAGCCGCCGCCGCGTCGCCGCCGAGACGCTGGCGTTCGCCGAGGGCCTCGCCTGATGGCGCCCGCGCCGCAGCGGACGCTCGCGATCCTGCCGGTCAAGCGCTTCGCCAGTGCGAAGGTGCGCCTCGGCGACGCGCTCTCCGGCGGCACGCGCCGCGCGCTGACGGAGGCGATGGTGACCGACGTGCTCATGGCGCTGCGCCGGACGCGGGCCGTGCACGAGGTGCTGGTCGTGACGTCCGAGCCGGCGGCCGAGGCGATCGGCCGCGGGTACGGCGCCAACGTCGTGCACGACGACGCCGAGGCGGGCCAGAGCGCCGCGGCGCTGATCGGGATCGCGCGTGCGCTCGAGGTCGGCGCGACGCGCGTGCTGCTCGTCCCCGGCGACTGCCCGGCGCTCGACCCGGCGGAGCTCGAGGTGCTGCTCGAGCGCCCGCCCGACCGCGGGGTCACGATCGTGCCCGACCGCCACGGAACCGGCACCAACGCGCTGCTGCTGACCCCACCCGACGTCATCGAGCCGGCGTTCGGGCCCGGCAGCCGCGAGCGCCACGAGGCGGCGGCCGCCGCCGCCGGCGTCCCCTACACCGTCGAGGACGTGCGGACGCTCGCCCTCGACGTCGACACCGCCGACGATCTCGAGGCACTGCGCCAGGCGCTCGCCGCGCGCCGCGGCGGAGCGGCGCACACGCGCGGCATGCTGAGCCGCCTGGCGGGCTGGCGCCCGCCGCCCGGCGCCCACGAATGATCGTCGCCGCGGCGTTGTCGGGGCTGCCGGAGGTGCACCAGGGCGACGACCTCGCCGCGCTGCTGCTCGCGGCGGCCACGACGCTCGCCGACGGGGACGTGCTCGTCGTCGCCCACAAGGTGGTGTCCAAGGCCGAGGGACGCGTCGTCGCGCTTGCCGCCGTCGAGCCCGGCGAGCGCGCCCGCGCGCTGGCCGCCGACCACGGCAAGGACCCGCGCGTCGTCGAGGTCATCCTCCGCGAGAGCAGCGCGATCGTGCGCTCGCGCCCGGGCGTGCTGATCTGCCGCACGCCGCACGGGTTCGTCTGCGCGAACGCCGGCGTCGACGCCTCCAACGCCGGTCGTCCGGGCGAGCTGATCCTGCTCCCGGCCGACCCGGACGCGTCCGCCCGCGCGCTGCGCCGGCGGCTGCGGGCGCTCAGCGGCGTGGCGCCGGCGATCGTCGTGAGCGACTCGTTCGGCCGCGCCTGGCGCGTCGGCCAGTGCGACGTCGCGATCGGCGCGGCCGGGCTCGCGCCCGTCGACGACTGGCGCGGACGGCGGGACGCCGCCGGTCGCGAGCTCGCCGCCACGATCGTCGCCGTCGCCGACGAGGCCGCGGCGGCGGCCGACCTCGCCCGCGCGAAGGACGGCGGCGAGCCGGCGGTGCTCGTGCGCGGCCTCGAGCATCACGTCACGGACGCCGACGGCCCGGGCGCGGCAGCGCTCGTGCGCGAGCGCAGCGAGGACCTGTTCCTGTAGATGGTCGGTTCCGCCGTCAGCTGGCGGTGCCGGTCGCTGAATCAGCCATCTGCGGCTCAGGCGACGCGCTCGACGCGGTAGCGGCGCTCGCCGCCGGGCGTCTCGACGCTGACGACGTCCCCGGCGCAGGCGCCGACGAGCGCGCGCGCGACCGGCGACTCGGACGACAGACGGCCGACCTTGAGGTCTGCCTCGGTCGGCCCCACGAGCGTGAACTGCAGCGTGCGCCCGGAGCCCTCGTCGATGACGCTGACCGTGGAGCCGAAGGCGACGACGTCGCTGGCCTCGCTGCGCTCGATGACGCGCGCCGCGCGCAGCCGCTGGTTCAGCCGCTGGATCTTCGTCTCCAGGTGCGCCTGGTCGTCCTTGGCGATGTGGTACTCGGCGTTCTCCTTGAGATCGCCGAGCTCCCGCGCCGCCTTGATCCGCTCGGCCATCGCCGCGCGGCCTCGCGTCTCGAGGTCTTCGATCTCCGCGCGCAGCGCCGCGAGTCCCTCTGCGGTGATCTGCTCGGCTTCTTGCATCCGGGCAGTTTACCGGCCGCTGCGAACGCGCCCGAACGGCGGTCGCGGCGCGTCAGGCGCACTTCAGGCTGGAGAAGTCCTGGTGCCCGTGGCCCTTGCGGCAGCGCTGCGTGTCGAGGTCGCGCACGACCTGCCAGCGGGCGGCCTTGCGCTCGAGCGTCATCTGGTGACGCTGGTCGCTGACGGCCTTGTCGCGGATGCCGAAGACCGTGACGGTGGCGGTCGCGTTGTTGTCGGACGTGCGGCAGGTGTCGACCTGCACGCGATCGGCGTCGCTCCCGAGCGCCTTGGCGCCTACCACGATGACCTTGGTGTGATCGCGCGCCGCGGCTTCGAGCGCAGGATCGTCGCCGGAGAGGCACTTCGCCTGTGCGTTGTTGTTCTTGTCGTCGTTGCCGCAGGCGCCCAGCACGACGCCCAGCAGCAGGAACCCGGCCAGCAGCGTTCGTCTCATGGCGCGCATCGTGTCACGGCTGCGCGCGACGGAGCCGCAGCAGCGCAGGTATCCGGCACCATGGCGTCATGAAGCGCTTGGTGGTGTGCTGCGACGGGACGTGGAACCGGCCGGATCACGTCAGCGGCGGGGTTGTGCGCCCGACGAACGTCACGAAGGTGGCCTGGGGGATCGCGGAGAACGACCCGCAGGGGACGCCGCAGGTCCTGTACTACCACCCTGGGGTCGGCACGGAGCCCCGCGAGCGCCTTCTGGGAGGAGCGCTCGGCGTGGGCTTGTCGCGCCACGTCCGCGACTGCTACCGGTTCCTCGTGGAGAACTACGAGCCCGACGACGAGCTGTACTTCTTCGGCTTCAGTCGCGGTGCGTTCACCGCTCGCAGCACAGTCGGGCTCGTGTACAACGCCGGCATCCTGCGCCGCCGGCACCTCGCTCGCGCCGACGACGCCTACCGCCTCTATCGCGATCGCAGCGCCCTGCGCCGTCCGAACGCCATCGAGTCGCAGATCTTCCGGCGCATGTACTCGCATGACGAGATCGCGATCCACTTCGTCGGCGTGTGGGACACCGTCGGCAGGGTCGGGATTCCGGGAGTGCGAGGTACGCTTGCGAATCGGTTCTGGGGCTTTCACAACACGACGCTCAACAGACGCGTGCGCTTCGCCTATCACGCGCTCGCCATCGACGAGCAGCGCCGCCTCTTCGCGCCGACCCTGTGGGAGCAGGACGGGGAGGCACGCGACCAGACGCTCCGGCAGGTCTGGTTCTCGGGCGGCCACGGCGATGTCGGTGGCGGCCACCGCGATCCCTCCCTGGCAGAGATCGCGCTCGTGTGGATGACGCGGCGCGCCCAGGAGTGCGGGCTGGCATTCAGGCTGGGGTTCCTGCAGACGCCGAGCGGGGCTCCCGACGAGGATCTCAGGACCCTGGCTCAGCAGATCGCGCCAGGCCCCCTCGGCCTCTTGGACGACGCACGTCACGGCATCTTCCGACTGCTGCCGGGCCGCCGGCGCACCCTCGAGAACAAGCCGTCCCTGGCCTCCGCGGTCGCCTCGTCCGCCATCCAGCGCCGACGCGAGAAGCCGGACTACGCACCGAGCAACCTGGACGAGTACCTCGCCACGCGGCCCGACGAGGTCGATTGGCGGACGTGAGCTACGCGGCGGCGACGCGCAGCCCGTAGCGACGGCGGATGTCGTAGAGCGTCGTGCGCTCCGCGGCCGGGCGGCCGGCGCGGTGGGCGGCACCGACGAGGTCCGACGGCTCCAGGCGCACGCCGTGGTAGCTGCCGGCCAGACGGCTGATGTTCTCCTCCATGAGCGTGCCGCCGAGGTCGTTGACGCCCCAGCGCAGCGCCTCCGTCGCGGCGTCGAGGCCCATCTTCACCCAGCTCGCCTGGAGGCTGCGCACGCTGCGCCCGAGCGCCAGGCGGAAGGCGGCGGTGTGCTTGAGGTTCTCCTCGCGCGAGATCTCCTCGACGCCGTGGGTGCGGCCCAGCAGCGTGTGGAAGGGGATGAAGCTCAGCGGCACGAACTCCGTGAACCCGCCGGTGCGCTCCTGCAGCGCGCGCACGACGCGCATGTGCTCGGCGAGCTCCCACGGCTCCTCGATGTGGCCGAACATGACCGTCGCCGTGGACCGCAGCCCGGCCCTGTGCGACGCCTCGATGATCTCCACCCAGCGCGCGACCGGCAGCTTGTTCGGGCTGATGCGCTCGCGCACGCCGTCGTGCAGCACCTCGGCGGCGGTGCCGGGCGTCGAGCCCAGGCCGGCGTCGCGCAGGCGCGCGAAGACCTCGTCGGGCGCAAGGCCGCTGACGTCGCACATGTGCGCGACCTCCATCGGCGAGTAGGCGTGCAGGTGCAGCTCGGGCGCCGTCTCGCGCGCGAGGCGCAGCCACGCCTCGTAGTCCTCCAGGCCCCAGTCGGGGTGGATGCCGGACTGCATGCAGATCTCTGTCGCGCCGAAGGCGATCGCCTCGCGCACGCGGCGCACGAACTCGTCGCGCTCGAGCTCGTAGGCGTCCGGCGAGCGGCGGCCCTGCCCGAAGCCGCAGAAGGCGCAGCCGACGATGCAGACGTTCGAGACGTTGACGTTGCGGTTGACGACGAACGTCACGGTCTCCCCCGCGAGCTCGCGGCGCAGCTCGTCGGCGGCCTGGCGCATGTCCTCGATCGCCTCCGGCCGGGTCTCGGCGAAGAGCGCGGTCAGCTCGTCGGGGCTGAGCTGCAGGCCGTCGCGGGCGCGCGCCACGGCGCCCGCGACGAGGTCGGGCCGCAGCCGCCGCGGCGGCTGCGTGCGGCCGCTGCCGTGGCGCGGGATGAAGCTCCAGTAGCGCGTCTTGATGACGTCGAGGACGCTCTGCGCCAGCCACTCGGGGTCGATCTGGCGCGGGTAGACGCACAGCCGCTCCGTGAGCGCGACGCCGTCGCGAGCGAGCCGCTTGCGCACCTGGTGGGGCGAGGGGAACGGGTGCTCGGGCGAGATGTGGTCGCCGTTGGCGCTCAGGCCGCCGAGGTCGGTCGCGCCGGCGCGGACGAGCTCGGGCCACCAGTCGGCGAGGTTCGGCGGGACCTGGACGCCGACGTCGGGCATGAGCCGCCGGCACTCGCCGACGAGCCGGCGCATGTCGTCCACGGTCACCGGCGTCGCCCACCGCGGCAGGTCGAGCCGCGGGCCGTGGCCGATGCCGGTCCGCCACAGCTCGCGCGCCGCGGCGTCCGCGATCTGCGCCGGCTCGCGGCCGTAGTAGCTGTCGTGCGGGACGAAGTTCTGCAGGATGACCTCCTGTAGGTGCCCGTGCTCGGCGTGCACGGCGGCGAGCGCCTCGAGCGCCGCGACGCGCTCCTCCTCGCGCTCACCGATGCCGACGAGGATCCCGCTCGTGAACGGGATCCGCAGCTCGCCCGCCGTGCGAATCGTCTCCAGCCGCCGCGCGGGGTGCTTCGTCGGCGACCCCTGGTGGGCGACGAGGCCGGGGACCACCGACTCCAGCATGAGCCCCTGCGAGGCGGTGACCTCGCGCAGCCGGGCGAGGTCGCGGCGCTCGAGCACGCCGAGGTTCGTGTGCGGCAGCAGCCCGCGCTCGAGCGCGCGCTCGCAGGCCCAGACGACGTAGGCCACGAAGTCCTCGTGGCCGTGCTCGGCGAGCCGCGCGCGGACGCCGGCGTCGACCTCCGGCCGCTCGCCGGTGAGCACGAGCAGCTCCTTGACGTTGCGGCGCGCGGCGCCGTCGAGGAGCGCCAGCACCTCGTCGGGCTCGTGCAGGTGCGTGCGGTGCGTCGCGAACGCGCAGTACTTGCAGTAGCACCGGCACGTCCGCGACAGCGACAGCGTCACGTTGCGGCTGAAGGTGACCCGCCGGCGCACGCGCGGAAGTCTAGGACTTGGGGGAGCCGAGCTTGTGCACGGGACGCAGCGACGGGCCGCCCCGCAGGACGATCGCGCCGTACGCGAACGCGGCGGCGAGCGCGCCGGCGACCGGACCCAGGACGTACGCCAGCAGGAACGTCCCGCCGCCGCCGAACTCGCCCGAGACGAGCGCCGGCCCGAACGCGCGGGCCGGGTTCAGGGCAGCACCGGTCATCGGGCCGAGCACCATGACGGACACGCCGTACGCCGCGCCGATGACGAGCGGCGCCCAGGCCTTGTCCGACCTCGGGTTGACGGCGGCGCCCATGTGCGCCCACACGAGCGCCAACGTGCCGAGCAGCTCGGCGAGGAAGCCGGCCGCCGCGCGATCGCGCAGAGCGCGACCGTGACCGCCGGGTTGACGTGTGCCCCCGACGCGCCGCCGATCGTCGCGAGCTCGGCGGCGTACGCGGACGTGGCGCGGCGCTCCATGCCGCGTGCAGTAGTTCGGTAGGCGGCCGGCGCCACCGTATCCTCGTACGCCCATGCCATCTGCGTGCCTCGCCGCGCTGCTCGTCGCCGCCGCGCTCGCGCTCGGCGGATGCGGCGCCGCCGGCGAGGACCGGGCGCCGAACGTCGCCGCGACGCTGCTGCTGGACTCCCGGCCGGGCGCCGTCCACACCGGGATCTACATCGCCGTCGCGCGCGGCTACGACGACGCGCTCGGCGTCCGGCTGCGCATCCGCGCCCCCTCGCGCTCGACGAACGCGGTGAAGCTCCTCGCCTCGGGGCGGGTCGCGTTGGCGGTCCTCGACATCCATGACCTCGCCGCCGCCCGGGCGCGCGGGCGCGACCTCGTCGGCGTCATGGCGCTCGTCCAGACGCCGCTGGCGGCGATCCTCGCCGAGCCCTCGGTGCGCACGCCGCGCGCCCTGCAGGGCCGGCGCGTCGGCGTCAGCGGCCGGCCGGCCGACCGCGCCGTGCTGCGCTCGATCGTCGCCGGCGCCGGTGGCGACCCGCGAACGGTGCGCGCGACGAGGCTCGGCTCGGGGGCGGTGCGCAGCCTGCTGTCCGGACGCGTCGCGGGCGCGACCGCGGCCTGGGACACCGACGGCGTCACGCTGCGCCCGCGGCGCCCGCGGATCCGCGAGTTCCGCGTCGAGGACTACGGCGCGCCGACCTACCCGGAGCTCGTGCTGAGCGTGAGGCGGCGGACGCTCCGCGACGACCCCGGGCTCGTCCGCGCGACCGTCGCGGCGCTCGCGCGGGGGTACGAGGAGGTGCTCGCTGATCCGGAGAGCGGCGTCAGCGCGCTCCTGACGGCGACGAGCGGCCTGCGCCGCACGCGCGTCCAGCGCGAGCTCGACGCCGTCTCGCCGTCGTTCACGGCGGGGGCGCGCGCGTTCGGGGAGCTCGATCCGCAGCGGCTGCGCGCCTGGGCACGCTGGGAGCGGCGCGCCGGGCTCGTCCGGCGCAGGCCCGACGTCGGCCACGCGTTCTACGGACGCTACGTGCCCGCGCCCGGCCGCGACTGACGCTCGCGCTCCAGCAGCCGCGCCATGATGAGCGACGAGCGCAGCGTGCCGTCGCGGCGGCGGTAGTGCTGGCGGCGCTCGCCCTCGATCTCGAACCCGTGCGCCTTGTAGAGGGCGATCGCCCGGGCGTTGTCTGGCCAGACCTCGAGCTCGACCTTGTGCAGCGGGCTTGCGAGGGCGTGGGCCATGACGGTCTCCATGAACAGGCGCCCGCCACCGCGGCCGCGGGCTTCCTCCACGATGCACATCCCGATCGACATGACGCCCTCCGTGCGCGTGGCGTGCAGGCCGAGCGCGCCGACGGCGCGCCCGTCGAGCTCCAGGACCCAGAGCACGTCGTCGCGCTCGAGCTGGGCGCGGACGCGCTCGGCGAACTCCGCGATGTCGACCGGCGGCTCGGTGCCGATCCAGCGCTCCTCGGCGGCGACCGCGGCGATGACGGAGGCGAACGGCTCCGCGTCCTGGGCGGTCGCCCGCCGGACGTTCAGCTCAGCGGCCGGCAGGCGAGGTGCGGTTCGGACGCGGTGCCATCGCGGCGCAATCTACGTCATCGCGAGAATCTCTAGAAAATTGATCTACATTGTCTGTATTCTCCGCGTGGATGCTCCGCACCGACGTCCATCAACACCTCTGGTCGGAGGCGCTCGTAGCCGCGCTGACGTGGCGCCGCGAGCCGCCGCTCATCCGCCGCAGCGGTCGCGACTGGGTGCTGCGCCTGCGCGACGAGCCCGACTGCCGCTTCGACCCGGCGGAACACGATCCGCGGGCGCGGCGGGCGCTGCTGCAGCCCGACGGGATCCAGCGCGCGCTGCTGTGCATCTCCGGGCCGCTGGGAATCGAGGCGCTCGACCGGGCCGACGCCGAGCCGCTGCTCGAGGCCCACAACGCGACCGCGCGCGAGCTCGGCCGTGGGTTCGGCGTCTGGGGCGCCGTGTCGCTGCGACCGCCGGACCCCGCCGACGTCGACGCGCTGCTGGACGCCGGCGCGGTCGGCATCACGCTGCCCGCCGGCGCGCTGAGCGGCCCCGAGGGCGTCGACCGCTGCGGGGCACTGCTCGAGCGCCTCGAGCGCCGCGACGCGCCGCTGTTCGTCCATCCGGGTCCCGGGCCGTGGCGCGCGCAGCCCTACGTCGAGCACGAGGCGCCCGGCTGGTGGCCCGCGATGACCCGCTACGTCGCCGACATGAACGCAGCCTGGCACGCCTTCGCGACCTTCGGCCGCCCCGTGCACCGGCGCCTGCGCGTCGTGTTCGCGATGCTCGCCGGCGGCGCACCGCTGCACGCCGAACGGCTCGCCGCCCGCGGCGGGCCGACCGCCGCCGTCTCCGACGGCCTGCTCTTCTACGACACCTCCTCATACGGCCTGCGCGCGATCGACGCGCTCGTGCGCTGTGTCGGCATCGACCAGCTCGTCCACGGCTCCGACCGGCCCATCGTCGACGCCCCGCCGCCGTCGCCGCTCGGGGCCGCCGCCCGCGAGGCGATGGTCGGCGCGAACGTCGCTCGCCTGCTCGGGGACCGAGCCGTCGCGGTGGCGGCGTGACAGCGCGCCGCACGCGGGACCTCACGCGCCCGGAGCTGCGCGCGCTCGTCGCCGAGCTGGCCGGCAGTCCGCGTGCCTGGGGCCATCTCGTCCACCACGACCCCGCCGCGCGGACGTACGAGCAGCTCGTGCGCGACGAGCACGTCGCCGTCTGGCTGATCTGCTGGATGGACGACCACGACACCGGCTTTCATGACCACGACATCTCCTGCGGCGCGCTGGCCGTCGCCCGGGGCGCCGTCGTCGAGGAGCGCCTCGCGCTCGGCGGTCCGCCCATCCGCCGCCGGCTGGGCGCCGGCGACGCGCTGGACTTCGCCGCGTCGGACATCCACCGCGTCGCCCACGGCGGCGGCGGTCCAGCGATCACGCTCAACGCCTACTCGCCGCCGCTGTGGCGGATGGGTGCCTACGAGACGGCCCCGACCGGCGAGCTGCGGCGCCACTCGATCTCCTATGCGGAGGAGCTGCGGCCGCTGGAGCTGATGACCGGCGTCTGAGCGCGCGCCGCCACCGCGCATGCTCGCGGGCTGTTTTCCGCCCGGGTTGCTTGAGATTGCGTTTATGCGGTGAGGTAGCGCGCGTGATTCAGACCGAGACACCTTCGCGCTCCGAGCGCGAACCACTACCGACACCGGCCGCCTACGGATCATCGGCCCGATTCAGTCAAACGCGTGCCATGCCCGACGACTGGCGCAGGATCGAGGACGGGCTCTTCGAGTCCGCGGACGGCCAATGGCGCATCGCCAACCCCCGCAAGGTCACGACCGAGCTGCGGCATCGCTGGCTCGTCGCCGAGCGCAGCGCCAGCGGCTCGGGCTGGTGCATGCACATCGGCGACCACGCCACGCTGCAGGACGCCCGCGCCTACGTCGAGGCACTCGGCGACCTGACGCCGGCGACCCGATCCGCCGGATCCTGAGCCCCGCCGACCGGAGCGCCGCTACGCGACGAGGCGCTCGACGAGCGCCGCGCCCTCGCGTGCCATCCGGGAGCGCGGAACGACGAGGTCGAAGCCCGCCTCGAGGGCACGCGCCCGTACGTCGGGGGCAGTGTGGGCGTAGGAGGCAAGCGCCCGCGCGTCGCCGAGCGTCCCCTCCGCCTTCAGCCCCGCGAGCAGCTCGATGCCGGCGTCGGGCTCGAAGAAGAGGTCGACGACGATGACGTCGGTGCCGTCGAGGGCTTCGCGCACGGCCGACGCGGAGCCGGCGAGCGTCACGTCATGCCCGGCGGCGGCGAGCATCCCCTGGACCTTGGAGCCGAACAGCAGGTCCGTGACGTGGGCGACGACCCGCGCCATCGCTATTGCGCGCGGCTGCGCTTGAACTCGTCCCGCACCGACTGCGGGCGGCCCCACATCTGCTTGACCTCGACGCGGCCGGTGCGCAGCTCGCGCAGCGCGAGCTCGCCGTCGATCCCGGCGTCGTCGAGCAGCTTGAGGCAGCCGTGGACGGTCGGCGCCGCGGCGGCGTGGCCGAAGCGGTGGGCGACGAGCAGCCGCCAGTGCCAGTCGTTGCGCGAGTAGGGCTGCGCGTTGCACGTGACGAGATACGTCGCGGCGTCGACGTAGCGCTTCTCGTCGTTGATGCGCAGGTCGAGCTCGAGATCGGTCCAATCGTCGGGCAGGGAGTCGACGATCTGGGAGAACGTGTCGGCCAGTGCCATGTCCGGCAGGCTAGTGGACCGGGCCGTCAGGTCGGCCAGATCCACCAGCCGACCGGGCAGCGCATCAACCGCGAGCGCTGAAGCGCGCCGTCTTGCGCGTCTTCTGCCCGGGCGGGCCCGCCGCCGTGGCGACCACCCGCCAGCGCGTCTGCGCCGTCACGGCGCCGCGCGGCCGGATCCGCACGTGGAGGTTGAAGAGGTCGGCCCGGCGGATCGGCAGCGTGCGCCGGCCGATCACGCGGTTGCGCTGGTCGCGGATGACGAGCGACAGGCGCTGCGTGCGCGCGACCCCCACGCTGACCGTCACCACCCGCGCCGCGCCGCGCCGCGCCCCGAGCCGGCCGATGACGGGCCTGCGAGTCGCGGGCACGGGCGTGCCCTGCGGCGTACCGCTGCCCTCGCCCGGCGGCGCCGACGACGAGACGCCCGAGGCGGCCGCCTGCGCCGGCGCAGGCGTCGGCGGCAGCTTCACGCGCCAGGCGCCGCGCCCGTGCGTGGCGGCGTACAGCACGCGACCGGCCGCGGACACCGTCAGCCCGTAGACGGCGACCGGCGGCAGCGCGCCCGCGGCCTCCTCCCACTGCGTCGCGCCGCTCGGACGCCGCAGCACGCCGAAGTCGGTCGCGGCGTAGAGGTCGCCGGTCGGATCGTCGCGGACGAGGTCGGCGATCGGCTGATCGCCGATCGCGCCGGCGCTGCCCGGCGTGCCCGAGAGATCGGTCCACGTCGCGGTGCCGGCGGCACGGTCGAAGCGGACCTCGAACACGTGCCCGGGCTGGCCCGGCGTGTACGCCTGATAGCCCGAGAACGACACCCACGCATGGTCGGCGTCGGCCGGGTCGACGTGGATGCTGCTGACGAAGCGATCGGGGGTCGTCGGCAGCGAGATCTGCGTGAAGCGGACGGTGTTGACGTTCGCCGCATCGGCGTTCGTCGAGATGAACACGCCGCCGCGGCGCCGACCGATCCAGAGCGTCCCGGTGTCGGCGGGCGTGCGCTCGGCCGCGACGATGTAGTTCGCCGTCGTGCCGATGTGGCCCCTGGCGCCGCCGAGCCTCGTCCAGTCGCCGCAGACCGTGGTGCCGTCGCCGACCTTGAACGTCGTCTCGCGGCAGTGCTGGTCGAGGTCGTCGCGGTTGCCGCCGCTGTCCTTCGTGCGCCATACGTACTCGCCGCCGGTGAACAGCGTGCCCGGAGTCACCGGGTCCGCGGTCATCGGGACGTAGAACGAGAAGCACTCCCCGCGCGGGTCGCCGGTGCCGCAGAGGGCGTTGGCGTCGTCGAGCGGCTGCGAGATGTAGTCCCAGGTCGTCGGCTCGGTGCCGTGGAAGTTCACGTCGGTCGACGGGCCGAAGTACGTGTGCACCCGTGCGCCGGCGCCCGCGTCGATCGCCGACTGACCGCCGTCGCCGCCGATCGACTCCGTCCAGGCCGGGCCGCCGGTGAACGCCCACGTGCCGTTGTCCTGGGTGCCGCCCATGACGTCGCCGCTCGGATCAGCCGGGTTCACGGACAGGCTCTGGAACTGCAGCGTGCTCAGGCCGTCGTTGAGCGCGTCGATGCCCGTCGGCACCTTCGACAGCGCCTGCTTGCAGAGCGCCAGCTCGGCGGCGGTGAGCTTCGCCTCGGGGGGCTTGGCGGCCTGGCGCTGGTCGCAGCGCGCGGAGTCGTCGGCGAAGGCGCCGCTCGTGCGCACGACGCCGCCGTCGGATCCGGCGAACACCTGCTCGCTGCCGCCGGCGTTGCCCGGGCCGAAGACGAGCGCGTGCTGGTCGGGGTGCATGCCTTCGGCGCGATCGGCCGGCGCGACGGAGGCGTCGTCCTGGATCGTCGGCTTGCTCTCGTTCGTCATGTCCGTGAACGAGACGCCGGCATCCTGCGAGCGGATCACCGTGCGACCGTTCGTGCGTCCCGGCGCGACGAACGGCGGCGCCACGCCGCCGAAGATCTCGTCGTAGTTCATCGACCCGCCGAGGTAGACGGTGTCGGGGTTGCGCGGATCGACCCGCACGAACATGTCGTACGTGCACTGGCTGTGGCAGAAGAAGTAGGAGGTGAACCCCGCCGTGTCGGCGATGTCGGGATCCGACAGCGACACATACGCGGGCGTGCGGTTGGCCGGGTTGGTGGTCGACGTCCCGGGCGCGACGAGGTTGCCGGCCGGCCGGCCCGCGTCGTCGGTGCGCCACAGCGCGCTGTACTCGGGGCCGTCGGCGGGGACCTTCGTGCTGGTGCCGTCGCCCACGTACATGCGCGTGGTCGTGCCGAGGTCGGCGAGGTCGAACTCGGTGCGGTCGCCGAAGGCGTCGGCCGGCGCGGCGGGGTCGACGCTGTCGGCCGGGAAGCGCGTCGCGAAGATCTCGTCGAACGTCGACGCACCGGCGTCGCGGCGCCAGATCCCGTAGCCGAAGACGGCGGCGTAGACGACGTTGCCGTCGTTGGGGTCGAGCATGACCCGGTTGACGCCGCCGGTGAAGAAGTCGTTGCCGCTGTCCGGCGTTCCGGGGTGCGGCGGCTTGGAGAACGCGAGCGTGAAGCCGGCGCCCCCGTCCGTCGTCTCGTAGAGCCCGAGCCGCGGCGCGCCGGGCGGCGTGCGGCGCCCGCCGCCGGACGACGAGCTTCCGTGGCGGGCGAGCGCCGTGCCGATGAAGAGATGGCGGCTGTTGGCCGGGTCGATCGCGATCGTCGCGATCGAGCGGTCGCGCGCGACCGCCGGGCTGCCGGGGACGAGGCTCCAGCTCGCGCCTCCGTCGGTCGACTCGAAGAGCCCGACGCCGGCCTCCGAGTCGCCCGAGCCGTTCGCCTCGCCCGTGCCGGCGTACAGCGTGCCGCCGCTCGCGTCGGTGGGATCGACGACGAGCGAGCCGATCGCGTTGGAGGTCAGGCCGGCGCTCGACGGCGTCCAGGCGACGGACGGCGCGAGCGCGTCGGCCGTCCGGAAGATCCCGCCGCCGGCTGCCGCGACCCACATCCGACAGCCGCGGCCGGGGCTCCCGCAGTTGGGGTCGATCGCGAGCGCGGTGACGCGCCCCGAGTTCGTCGTCGGTGCGCCGGTGTACGTCACGCTGGGCGGCACGTTCGGGGTGACCGGGCCGAGCTCCGTCCAGTCCGCCGCCAGCGCCGCGCGCTGGGCGCGCTCCGGCGCCGAGCGCCGGAAGGCGCTTGCGGGAAGCCGCGACGGCGCGGCGCGGAACGCCGCGCGGGCCGCGAGGGCACGCTTCGTCTCGACGTACGCGCGCGGGTAGGCGCGCTGGTCGACCTGCTGCTGCGCCGGGCCGGAGACGACCTCACCGCCGGCCTCCTTGCCCTTCTCGAGCTTCTCGCGGATCACCGCGATCGGCAGCCGGCGGGCGTTGATGCCGGCGCGCTCGCGCGCGAACTCGCGCAGCGACGCCTGCCCGGACTCGTCCTCGCCGTGGCGCACGAGGCCGGGCACGACGAGCACTCCCAGCAGCGCGAGAGCGGTGATCGCTACCGCCACGGCTGCCGTGCCAACAGACCTGCGCATGGGCTCCCTCCGGTGTTCCTGGGCGCTTGGACCGGCGCCGCTCCCGGGCGGACACATTAGCGGGGCATCGCCGCAGCGTCGAAGGCGGGCCGTGGCGGGGGCTATCCTCGGACCGATGGCGACCCTCACCGACGACCTCGCCACCGACTACCGGGTGCTCGCCGAGGGCTGCGGCCTGCTCGACCGCTCCGAGCGCGGGAAGCTCGCGCTGACCGGCGGGGACGCGAGGTCGTTCCTCGCGGGGCAGGTGACGAACGACATCGAGGGCCTCGAGGCGGGCTCGGGCTGCTACGCCGCCTTCCTCACGCACAAGGGCAAGATGCTCGGCGACCTGCGCGTGCTGGCCGTCGGCGAGCCCGAGCCGGAGCTGCTGCTCGACACCGAGCGCGCGACGCTGCAGGCGCTCTTCGACATGATCCGCCGCTTCAAGATCGGCTACGACGTCGAGCTGCACAAGCGCACGCTGCAGCGCGGCCTGCTCTCGCTCGTCGGGCCCGCGGCACGGGCGGTGGCGGGCGCCGAGGACCTGCCCGCCGAGGAGCACGCCCACCGCGCCGGCACGATCGGCGGCCGGCCGGTGCGGCTCGTCGCCACCGACGTCGGCGTCGACGTGCTGTGCGACGCCGACGACACCGAGGCGGTGCGCGGCGCGCTCCTCCAGGACGGTGCGACGCCGGTCTGCGAGGAGGCGGCCGAGATCCTGCGCGTCGAGCGCGGGCGCCCGCGCTACGGCGACGAGCTCGACGACTCGACGATCCCGCAGGAGGCGGGCCTCAACGAGCGTGCCGTGAGCTTCACGAAGGGCTGCTACGTCGGGCAGGAGACCGTCGCGCGGCTCTTCTATCGCGGCAAGCCCAACCGCCACCTGCGCGGCCTGCGCCTCTCCGAGCCTGCGCCGACCGGCGCCGAGCTGCGTCTCGGCGACCGCGTCGTCGGCCACCTCGCGAGCTCGCTCGTCTCCCCCGCGCACGGGCCCATCGCCCTCGCGCTCGTGCGCCGCGAGGCCACCGTCGGCGACACCCTCGCCGTCGCGGGGGGCGCGAGCGCCGAGGTCGTCGAGCTGCCGTTCGCGGCGCAGGCTCAGCCGGCCTGAGCCGCGACGAACGTCGCGATCGCATCGTCCGTGGGCACGGGCTCCAGCGCGAGCGCCGGCGCCGCGTGCGCGGCCAGCCACGTCTGCACGATCCGCGCCTCGCCGATCGCGTCGCGGCGCAGCTCGCCGCCCGCTCGCGCCAGGGCCGACAGCGTGCGCCCGTGCAGGTCGCCGGCCTCGTCGAGCGCCGCCCAGTCCGCGACGCGGCCGCCGACGAGCCAGAAGGCGTCGAAGCGCGGCGCCCGCGGGTGCGGCGCAAGCACGAGCTGCGGCCGGACGTGGGTCGCGGCGAGCGTGCCGCCGAGGGCGCGTACGAGCACCGCGATGCGGTCGCGGCGGCGGCGCAGCCAGGCGGCGCGTTCGTAGCGGCACTCGGCGGCGGCCGCCTGCATCTGCGCGTCGAGGTGCGCGAGAAGCGCCGCGCCGCCGTCGCCGTCGCCCGTGAACAGCGCGAGCGCCTCGTCGAGGCGACGGCGGTAGAGGTTGGGGTCGAGGTCGTTGAGGCACGGCGACAGGCAGCGCCCCATCTGGCCGTAGGCCGACGGCCACGGCCGCAGGCGCAGCTTGCGCCCGCAGTGGCGCAGGCCGAACAGCGAGTCGAGCTGCTCCTTGAGCTCGACGGCGGCGGCGCGGCTGCGCAGCGGCCCGATCGTCACCGCGTGCCCCGGAGCCGGCTCGCGCGCGACCTCGAGCACCGGATAGGCGATGTCCAGGCGGCAGCGGAGGTAGACGAACGCGTCGTCGCGCTTGTGGATGACGTTGCCCGGCGGGCGCAGCTCGCGGATGAGGCGGTGCTCGAGCACGAGCGCGGCAAGCTCGGAGTTCGTCGTGCGGTGGTCGACGATCGCCGCCTGTTCGGTCCAGCCCTCGGACGGCGCGGAGGGCGCGAAGTGCGCCCGCGCGCGCGTGCGCAGCGAGACGGACTTGCCGACGTAGAGCACCTGGCCGGCCGCGTTGCGGACGATGTAGACGCCCGGCTCGTCGGGCAGCCCGGTGGTCGCCGGCGCGCCGCGCTTCGTGGCGCCGGCGGCGACGGTGCGCCCGGCCCGCGGGCGCGCGGGGCGGCGCGGCGGGCAGAGCGCCGCGAGCGCGTCGGCGACCGTCGCGGCGTGCGCGCAGAGGCGCCCGAAGAGCGCGCAGAAGACCCGCGCGCACGTCTCGGCGTCGGCGAGCGCGCGGTGCGTCGTCTCGACCTCGACGCCGAGCGCGTCGGCGACGGCGGCGAGCCTGCGCTGTCGCACGAGCGGCGCGAAGCGGCGCGCCAGCGCGACGGTGCAGAGCACGGGCGGATCGGGCCACGCCAGCCGGGCTCGGTCGAACGCCTGCGCGAGGACGCGCCGGTCGAAGGCGGCGTTGTGCGCGACGAGGACGCGGGCGGGCGGGGATCCGATGAGTTCCGCGAGGTCGGGCAGCGCCGCCTGCGCCGGCGGGGCCGCGTCGACCATCTCCTGCGTGATCTGCGTGAAGCGCTGGACCGCGCGCGAGAGCGGCGTGACGCCCGCGATCAGCGTCTCCCAGCGGTCGTGCAGCTCGCCACCGCCGACGAGCACGGCACCGATCTCGGTGAGCTCGCAGGCGTCGCCCGCACGGCCGTTGGTCTCGGTGTCGACGACGAGGAACTCCGTCGTGGCCAGCGGCTGAGCGAGCAGGTCCATCGCCCGTCATCTTCGCCGGAATGCCCGACGGCGTGCACGTCTCGTTGCAGCCCGCGCTCATTCGCCGACCGCAACCGGGGGTAGCCTTGAGGTCATGGCGCCCCAGGTGCAGCGAGGAGTGTGATCAGGACGTTCGCCGCGCAGCCCGACACCGCCCGCCGTCTCGCCGAGCTCGACGCCCTGACCCGCAGCGCCTGGACCGCCTACCGTGACGACGGGCGCGATCTCGAGGGCCGGGCGTACG
>DASWQM010000030.1:0-2965 GCA_036403675.1 Solirubrobacteraceae bacterium
TCGTCGGGCGCATCCGCCGCGATCTCGAGCTGCGATGGGCATACAACCCGGACGGCGAGCGGGCTGCGCTCGGCTATCCGGATGGAACCGAGACGACGTACATCCATGACCGCGGGGGCTATGTGGTCGCGGCGGAGCACCTGCGCTCGGCGCGATCCCCATACGGCGGTCGACGCGCTCGAGGCCGCAAGGCGTGCCGACGCAATGGGATTCACCCGATTTGCCGACACGAGGTACTCGGAGTACGCCCAACGCGCCGCGCAAGCGAGAGCCTCGAGTAGCGCTAGGCATACGTTCAAGGAGCAGGAGCACTTGCTGAACATAGTGGGTGTCTCACATAATGCTCTCACCCTCGCGGAATCGCATGCGAAGGATGTCGGGAGTCGGATTCCCGGCATGTTGCCGCCAACGGCTCCTACGTCTAGCCTGCCGTGAGAGATGTTGACCTGACACACACGGTCCATGCCGCGGTCGCACGACTGGCTGAGCGGGTACTCGACCGTTTCGACACCTCCCCTGGGCGGGGGCTCAGCCTCGCGCCGCTCATAGCCCGAGACGACACCGACCCGCAGCTACGGCAGGTGTTTGCGCTGGGCGCCGGTGCTGGCTGGTTCACGCTCGGTTTCGCTTTCATTGTTGCGATGCTGGTCGTCGGTGTCCCGGTCAAGTATCTGCTCGGCGACGCGGCGGGGAACTTCGTCCTGACCGTGTGTCTGGCCGCCGGGATGTTCTGCTGCGCCGGCATCGCCAACGTGCTCTGGCGAATGTATTGGTACGTCCCGCAGGCGCGACGTCGCGCCCGCAAGTACGGCGTCGACAGCAAGCGCTTCGCCACCTCGATGCGGCGGGCGATGCCCCGCAACAGCAGCCTCGTCTTCCAAACCGCGGTCGCGATCCTGACCCTCATCCTTGCTCTGTAATGGCGTTAGTCACCCCGTGCCCGCCAGGGACGGAGCCGCTGGGCGCCAACCACGCCTGACTTGCGACGATCGCTATCCACGTTTCATTTTGGTGATCGGCGCGCGTCTCTCGCCGCCACGGTTCTCGACATGCCACCGCCCGATTACGGACAAGGGACTGAAGACGGCCCTCGACAGCCGACAAGAGTTCCCGCCTTCGGCCTGCCGTGAGAGATGTCGACCTGACACACGCGGTCCATACCGCGGTCGCAGGACTGGCTGAGCGAGTGCTTGACCGCTTCGACTCCTCGCCTGCGCGCGGCCTCAGCCTCGCGCGGCTCATCGCCCGCGACGACACCGACCCGCAGCTACGGCAAGGTTCGCAATGGGGCGAACGCTGGGTGGATCACGCTCAGTGGAGCGTTCGGAGCAGCAATGCTTCTCGTCGGGGTCCCAGTCCAACTGTTGCTGGGCGACGCGGCCGGGAACGTTGTGCTCGCCGCGTGTCTGGCCGGTGGAATGTTCTGCGTTGCAGGTGCGTTCAACGTCATGTGGCGCATGTATTGGTACGTCCCGCAGGCACGACGTCGCGCCCGCAAGGACGGCGTCGACAGCAAGCGCTTCGTCACCTTGATGCGGCGAGCGATGCCGCGCAACAGCAGCCTCGTCTTCCAAGCGGCTGTCGGGATCCTGACCTTCATCCTCGCGGTGTAGCGGCTCTGACAAAGGCCGTCAGCGGCCTCCGCATTGGGGCGCGGCCGATCCAGCCAGGCCTCACCCGACGAGCGCGGCGAACCGCCCAGCATCGACGTTGGCCCCCGACAGCACGACGCCGACCCGCTGACCCGCGCCGCCCACCGTTCCCGCCAGCAGCGCCGCCAGCGCGCTCGCGCCGCTCGGCTCCACAACGACCTTCACGTGCTCGAACAGCAGCACCATCGCCGCGACGATCTGCTCGTCGGAGACCGTCGCGACCTCGTCCACGAGCGCGTCGATCACCGGCCACGTGCGCTCCCCCGGCGTCGGGAGCTGCTGACCGTCGGCGATCGTCGGCCCGACCTCGACGCGGACGCGGCGGCCGGCGGCCTTCGACCGGGCGACGTCGTCGCTGGCCCGCGGCTCGACGCCGACGACGCGCGTCGCCGGCGCCAGTGCCTTCACCACCGTCGCGCAGCCCGCGATGAGCCCGCCGCCGCCGACCGGCACGAGCAGCACGTCCAGCTCGCCGGCGTCCTCGAGCAGCTCGATCGCGGTCGTGCCGGCGCCGGCCATGACGAGCGGGTCGTCGTAGGGATGGACGACGTGCAGCCCGCGGTCGGCCGCGAGCTGCGCCATGAGCTCCTCGCGGTCGTCCGCGTAGCGGTCGAAGCCGATCACCTCGGCGCCGTAGGCCTCGGTCGCCGCGCGCTTGCTCGGCGGCGCGTCGTGCGGCATGAGGATCGTTGCGCGCGTCCCGCACAGCCGCGCGGCGAGCGCCAGCGCCTGGGCGTGGTTGCCCGACGACGCGGCGCAGACGCCCCGCAGCCGTCCCGCCTCGACGAACGACGAAACGGCATTGAACGCGCCGCGGAACTTGAACGCCCCCGCCCGCTGGAGTCCCTCCGCCTTCAACACAACGCGCGCACCGACGAGCTCGTCGAGCGTTCGGGAGCGCACGACCGGCGTCCGATGCGCGACGCCGGCGAGCCGCGCGGCGGCACGCTCGACATCGGCGAGCGTGGGTGTGAGCGTCGTGACGATCCGCCCGACGCTACCCGCGCGCGAGCGCGAGGATCGCGATCGAGCTGCCCTGCCGGCTGCGCTCGATCCGGGTGACGTACGCCATGCCGGGCGCGAGCGCGGTCGTCCAGAGCTCGAGGTCGACCCCCGCGGGCGCGCGCGGCGGCAGCGCCGGCGGGCGCCCGCCGGGATAGCCCGCGCCGTGGCGATGGTGGCCCGGCTCGTGGCCCGCGTCGCGGCGAGCGGTGGGAGGCGTGCCGTACAGCCGTACGTCAGCGCGGCCGCTGCGCTCGCGCCGCGCGCCGAGCAGCACGTCCTGGCCCTGCGGCGACGAGCGGACGTAGAGC